>NZ_ATXQ01000008.1 GCF_000421765.1 Denitrificimonas caeni DSM 24390
GAATGAGGTTTTGTGCAGAAAGTTTTTACGGCAGTTGGCTATTTTCTCGTACACCTTGGCAACTTTTAATCGCTGCTTTTGGTAATTGCGGCTTTCAGACAGCTTACGATTGGCGGCTTTAGCCACCTCCCTGCGCTTGGCTAAAATCTTTTGTTCACGCGCCAGTTTCTTTTCGTACTTGGCTAGAAACTTAGGATTAACAACTTCGGTTTTATCTGATAAAATAATAAAGTCTGTTATGCCTAAATCAATGCCGACACTGCTGTTGGTTTTAGGTAAAGGCTGCACAATGGTTTCAACCAGTACACTGACAAAGTATCGACCCGCTGGGGTTTTAGATACCGTGGCGCTTTTGTGTTAATGGCCATTTAAACTGATCCACTATTGGCCATTAATTTTGACCCACTTCTTGTGGCTTAGGCCACGTTTTTATGTACCGTCACCCGATCAACTTTAAGCTGGGGGCGGTGCATTGAAGGAGTGGACAGTGATTCATAAAATTAAAGCAATGCATAGCAAAGGCTCTGGACTTTCGATTCGAGCTATCAGTCGTGAGTTGAATATCTCACGCAACACCGTGAAGAAGTATCTGCAGATGGATGAACAGGCGATATCCATTATGCAAGCCGATCCGTCGCGCTATAAGTGGCTGGATAATTACCGTGACTACCTGATTAACCAGCTCAAGGAATACCCCAAACTGTCCGCTGTGAAGCTGATGCGGCGGCTGAAAAACAAAGTTGGCACACTACAAGTATCAGAGCGCAGCGTGCGCCGTTATGTGCAAGCGTTGAAGCAGCAAGTAACCGTTGGCCAATTTCGATATTACGAGCCGATTATCGAAACCGTGCCCGGTGTGCAGTGCCAGGTTGATCCCGGCGAACTACGCCAAGTGCTGGTCAATGGCCAACTTCAAACCGTACACTTCGTGGTGTTCGTGCTCTCGTACAGCCGCTTAATGTACGTGGGTTTATCGCTGCAGCCGATTAACACGCACAGCTTTATCCAGATGCATGATGAGGCATTCCGTTACTTCGGCGGGGTGACTGAAGAGTGCGTGTATGACCAGACCAAGCTGGTTGTGCTGCATGAGCAGTATCGGGAGCTCACGCTTAATCAACGCTTTGCGCAGTATGCGACCACGGCCAACTTTCGCATCCGTGCCTGCGAAGGTTTTGATCCTGAAAGTAAGGGCAAAGTGGAAGCTGGCGTTAAATACGTCAAGCAAGATTGCTTATATGGCGAAGTGTTTGCCAGCGAAACTGGGTTACGTGAGCATACCTTGCACTGGCTCAATAACGTGGCCAACGTTCGAGAGCATGGCACGACCAAACAACAACCGCAAAGCCATTATGACCGACTAGAACGGCCACACATGAGCCATTATCAGCCCAAGCTAGATGTGCTGAGTGACGCGCCTCTTGCTACACGCAAAGTGGATAAAACGGGATTGATCTCATGGCTTTCGAGCAAATACTCGGTGCCCATGCAATGGCAGCAAAACCGTATCGGAGTGAGTGAAAGCAATGGCAGTCTGTTTATTCATGATCTTGCCACTGTCGAAGTGATTGCCGAGCATAAGGTCAGCTTGGAAAAAGGCGCTATCATCAAAAACCGTGACCACTATCGCGACAAAGCCCAAGCTATAGAAGCATTAGAATTACAACTGCAGGAACGCATCGGTGAGGCCGCTGGCGTGGCCATGGCCGCGCTGTTAAAGACAACAATGCCCAGTTATTACAAAGACCAACTGCGTGGCGTACTTGATGTGCTTAGCAAGTATGAGGAAGTGCCTGAAGCGCTGCTGCAACACCTGATTGAGCGCGATACGCTCAGCGCGACGCAGTTGCGTGACCGTATCGAAGCATGGACGCGTGCCGAGAGCCGTGGCCACCTGCCAAGCATTGATGACGAGCCTATTTCAACACCGATCGACCTTAGCATGTATCAACGTGTCAGCCAGCCGGGCTTACAGGGAGCTCGGTTATGAGCCAGTTAGATAGCGCCGTCAAACAACTGCGTAGCCTGAGTCTCACTGCGGCTGCCAGCCAGCTGGCCACCCTAGTAGCCAAAGCTGAGGCCAATGAAATCTCGTACCTTGGTTTTGTTCAGTCTCTGGCCGAACATGAGATGGTGCAACGCAATGTGAATCGTATTCAGCGTCACTTTAAGCAAGCCCAGTTTCCCAGTGAAAAGCGCCTCGATCAGTTTGATTATCGTCATAAAACCACCGTCACCAAGCGCCAAATCAGCGGGCTGCTCGACTTCAGTTTTATCGATGAACGTCAAAACCTGATCTTTATCGGACCGCCAGGCGTGGGTAAAACCCATTTGGCCATTGGTATTGGCCACGAAGCGATCCAAGCCGGTTACAAGGTGCTGTTCAAAAGCGCACTGGCGCTGGTTGAAGAGCTCGAGCTAGCTGAAATGAAAGGCGAGCTTAAAAAACGGCTCACACAGCTGAGCAAGTACGACGTGTTGATTATTGATGAGCTGGGCTATCTGCCGATGTCACGCCAATCACGTTACAACTTGTTCCAGCTTATCAATAGCTTGTACGAGTACCGGTCAATCATTTTAACCACCAACAAAGACTTCACCAGCTGGGGTGAGTTCTTCCATGACGACAACGTTGCCGTGCCTATTATCGACCGCGTCATCCATCACTCACACGTATTTATGCTAGGAGGTGAAAGCTATCGATTAAAGCAAAAAGTGAATAAAACCTGATCGTAGGTGGGTCAATTTTAATGGCCGAAAGTGGATCAAAAGTAATGGCCATTGACATTTTGATTAAGCCATTGATCTCTCGGTCAATCTTGGCTTTGATGAGACCGATTTTAGGCAGTTTAATTGAGCGACTGGTAACAGCCAACGTGCCTTTTTGGTTGTTGGTGGTGTAGCTATCCTTAATGCCTTTTCTCTTGAACTTAGGAAAGCCAAAACTGCTTTTGAAGAAGCTCTGAAAGGCTCTTTGCAGATCAAGCTGGACGTTGGCCAGCGCCAAGCTGTCCACTTCTTTGAGCCATTCAAATTCTTTTTTATATTGGGCGGGAGTGTTTTTCAGCGTGGTCTTGGTTTTTTCGTAATGCTCGATTTTATCGTGAAGCATTTTATTCCAAACAAAGCGAGCGCAACCAAACGACTTAGCAAAAAACTCTTGCTGTTCAGTGTTTGGATAGAGCCTGTACTTATAGGCTTTTAGTATGCATGCACTCATACTGTATATAATGCCAGTAGCCTGCTGTAATGCAAAGGCTTCATAAGACAACAGGCTAGCGCCTGCATCGCATCCATCCCACCACCTAAGAGGAGGGGGAATTCTGCTGGGTATTTGTTAAAGTGTCGAAAGAAGCTAAAGGATTAAACAGAGCGGTGACGTACAAATGTTTATGCACTCAAGCGAACCCGCCGTTAGCGGGTCGCTTTCTGAGCTTATTAGGTTGCTGCTATTAGTTATAAATATCAAACACGCCCAAGATATCGCCTAACCAAAGATGAACCAACATACTCGCAACATAGCCTAAGAAAATCACAGGCGTCCAGCGTAAGTGGCTCATAAAGGTGTAGTTACCACGTGCAGCGCCCATTAGCGCAACACCAGCTGCCGAACCTACCGACAGTAAGCTACCACCGACACCGGCAGCTAACGTCACGAGCAACCAATGTCCATGGCTAATGGCTGGATTCATTTCCAAGACCGCGAACATCACGGGAATGTTATCCACTACGGCAGAAATAATACCAATGCCAAAGGCTGCCCAGGATGCACCCAGACCGTCAAATAACATTACAGAGACTAACTGTAAGTAGCCAAGGTAACCCAAGCCACCGACGCACATCACCACGCCGTAGAAGAACAACAAGGTGTCCCACTCAGCGCGGGCAACGTTTTTGAAAATATCAAAAGGTACCACGCTACCTAAATAACGCAGTTGTTGGTCATCGTGTGCTTTCTCAGCAATTGTGCGTTTTTTTGCCAACGAAGAAGGCAGGCTCATACGTAGGAAGTAACCGAAGAACTGTAAGTAACCTAAACCAACCATCATGCCAAACACGGGTGGTAAACCTAGGAACTGGTGACCACACACAGCAGTCACAATCGTCAGTAAGAAAAACACCATAACGCGACGAGCGCCGCGCTTGAGTTCGACCTTTTCGGTGATGCTGTCAGGTTTTCCTTTAGGAATAAAGAAGGTCATGATGATGGCTGGTACGGCAAAGTTCACCACTGCGGGTAAGAACAGATCAAAGAACTCGATGAACTGAACTTTGCCTGCTTGCCAGACCATCAGGGTGGTGATATCACCGAATGGGCTGAATGCGCCCCCGGCGTTAGCGGCCACCACAATGTTAATACAGCACATGGCAATAAAGCGTTTTTGTCCTTCAGCAACCTTAAGTACTACAGCGCACATCAGTAAAGCGGTGGTCAAGTTATCTGCGACAGGAGAAATAAGGAAGGCTAAAATACCGGTCAGCCAAAATAAGGTTTTATAGCCAAAACCTTTTTGCACCATCCATGCACGTAAACCTTCAAAGACGCGACGCTCTTCCATGGCGTTGATATAGGTCATCGCCACCAACAAAAAGAGCATCAACTCTGTGAAATCGAGGAAGTTACGGCTAAAAGCCGCCTTGGTTGCCGCATGGTCGGGGCTAACAAGCCCAACGATAAGCCAAATAATACCGGCACCTAGTAAAACAGGCTTGGATTTACGCAGTTGTAGCTTTTCTTCCAGCACTACGATGATGTATGCAATCGCAAAGATAAAGACTGCCAAATAGCCAGCAAGGGTGGATGTCGCGTTCAAGTGTTGTACCGCTTCAGCAGATTCACTGGCTAAAGCTGGCATCGACAACACTGCAGCAGCAACACATGTAAACAAACTTCGCAGCATAAAAGTATTCTCAAGATTGGCCAAAGGAAGGTAGCGGTAAGGCAAGCGCTACGGACTGTGGCAAATGGTAACAAAATGTAAGACTTTATGCTTGAAGGTATGAAAATTGAGGTAAGCGTATCTGGTGTTATTGACAGTGCGGGGGTATTTGTATCGGTTTGCTTTTTTAGGTCTGGATAGTTTGTCGCGCAGGAGGCCAATCTTAATTAGCGAAGACGTGCTCAATCCTGCAAAAAAACGTTCAAGTTCTCGGTTAATTGCGCAGGTAGTGACTCGAATCAGGTGTTCATTGGCGGTTCGAGGCGACCGCTGAATGCTGTGTATTTAGAGAATGGTGACCGCTTAAGCGGCCACCATTTTTATAAAAATGAACAGTTAGATAGAATTACTTGATCGAGTCTTTAGCGTTTTGCTTGATGTTTTCGATGTTTTGTTTGCTAGTTTCAGCGGACTCATCAAGTTTGGCTTTAGCGTCTGCTTTAGCTTGCTCGCTTTCTTCAAGAATTTCGTCTAATTGCTCTTGTGCTTCTGCAGCGTGCTCTTTGGTAATCTCGACTTCTTCTTCAATTTTTTCTATAACTTTTTCTGTTGCTGCTTCACTGGCTTCAGTTAGTTGCTCAGACTTATGCTCAACAGCATGCTTGGTTTCTTTGGCAGCTTCTTTAACTGATTGTGCTGCGTCAGATAAAGATTCTTTTGCAGAGTCCGTTTTATCCTGAGGTTCGCTATCGCAAGCGGCTAAGCCTAGAGTGGCAGCCAGCAGAACAGCAGTAAGGAAAGGCTTTTGCATAATAAATCTCCATGTGGGTTTTGAAATAACGTATTTAAGCAAATACGTTATCATTATTGCACAGCATTACAACGAATGGATAAAGCCGTTGGAACTGCTTCACGTTATTTAGTCTGCAGTGTTTGATTGTGTAAAGAATATACAAAATAGTCGGTATGATTACTGCGCGCAAGTTACGCTGTGGGTAACAGGTTTTAGAAGCCTGTGCGTTGCGCAGAATAAGAAGTGTATTGATTTAAAAGTACACGCAATGGCATTAACTGATGTTAAGGGTAGATGAATGGCAGCCTTATTGATTCTTGGCGGCATGTTACTAATTGTTTTGGGTTTGCTTTGGCTGATTGTTTTGGCGTTTGGAGTGAGCTTGCTGTGGGGCGTAGGCAGTCTGCTGCCTCCAATTTTGCTGCTGTTTATTATTAGCTGTTGGAAAGTTGCGCGTAAAGCGGTGATTTTTATTGCCTTAGGATTTGTACCTTTAATTGTTGGTATTACCCAGCTCGCCAGTATCGATGCGACGCGCGTTGAAGCGTTGCTTAATTTGAGCTGGTTGCAGGGTGCTGAAGCGACGCACAGCAGTACGCAAATTGAATTAAATGGTGAGCTTTATGGTCAGCCCTTTCGTCCGCAATATGGCGAACTGATTGATGGTGTTTTGTTATTGCGTGAAGGTAAAGATTTTTTCGCCCAGCGCGAGTTGCGCATTGCTTTGCCCGCAGGAACGGCAGTATCGCCAGAAGGCTTGCGTTTAGATGTATTGCCACAAGATGTAGGTGAGCTGCCGGATGTTGAAATTATGTGGCTGTTGCCTGAGCAAACCTTGCCTGAAGCACGACGTGTTGGCCGTGGTTATACTTTGCATTTGGATTTGCAGCATCAGGCTCCGAACTTGCTAACAGGTAACTTTCATTTGGTGTTACCGCCACAGTTTAAAACCTCGATGAGTGGTGAAATTCAGCTGTTAAGTGACCGCTTACATTATCGTCATGGCAAAGTTGATCGCAGTTATGACGATGTCAGCACGCTTGAGTATGTGGTGCATGACTACCTGGAACGACGCTTTAACCAAGATGTGATTGTCGAGCCCTTTGCCACCCCTGAAGCTTTTACCGCGCCACTTGATATGGACATCAAAACGTATGTCGCCGGCCAATTGCGCAGTGTGCCTGTGCGTTTTATTAAAAATGCAAACACTGAGTGGGCGATAGAAAACGATTCATACTCGGCCCGTTCGGCTCCAGTGTTACCTGCAGAGTTGGTTGCTACAGTTGCTGAGCAGATTGCTCAAGCACCGAAAACAGTACGCAGTGTTGACCGTCGTTTACGCTTTACTTTACAGCGCTTATTAGTCAACCCTGCGCAGTATCAATATTTGCAAGTACATGCTGTAACAGTGCAAGGCAATCAGGTGAAGGGGCGTTTCATGGGCTTAGACACTGAGGGTGCGCTGATCATTAGTCGTGAGTTAAAAGCGCCTGGTACAGTGAGCTTTACTTTGTCGCCAGCAGAGATTGCGCAGATCACCTTGCTTGAACCTTAGCTTGTACTAGCTGCTTAGATCGCAGCTACTCGCTATTGAATTTTTAACATCCAGCCCCATATCCATTGCATCGCCCGCACTGCGTGGCATGTTTAGTGGATATGGAGTTAATGAAGATGGCTGTTGAAGCACAAAAAGAAACGCTAGGTTTTCAAACCGAAGTCAAACAACTGCTGCATTTAATGATTCACTCGCTGTACTCGAATAAAGAGATTTTTCTACGCGAGCTGATTTCTAACGCATCCGACGCGGCCGATAAACTGCGTTTTGAAGCCTTGTCTGCACCCGAGTTATTGGAAGGTGATGCCGAGTTAAAAATCCGCATCAGTTTTGATAAAGACGCCAATACCTTAACCATCGAAGACAACGCTATCGGTATGAGCCGTGATGATGTGATCAATCATCTGGGTACCATTGCTAAGTCGGGTACCGCTGAGTTTTTCAAGAATTTATCCGGCGATGCCAAAAAAGACTCACAGCTGATCGGTCAGTTTGGTGTGGGCTTTTACTCAGCCTTTATTGTTGCTGACAAAGTTGAAGTCTTCACCCGTCGTGCTGGCGCACCGGCTTCCGAGGGCGTGCTGTGGAGCTCGCAAGGCGAGGGCGAGTTTGATCTGTCTAACATTGAAAAAGCCGAGCGCGGCAGCCGTATTGTTCTGCACCTGAAAAAAGAAGAAAGCGAGTTTGCTGATGGTTGGCGTTTGCGCAACATCATCAAGAAATACTCTGACCATGTTGCTTTACCGATTGAACTGCCTAAAGAAGCATCTGGCGAAGAGAAAGAGGCTGACGCTGCGGTTGAATGGGAAGTGGTCAACCGTGCCAGCGCGCTGTGGACACGTCCGCGCACTGAAGTTAAAGACGAAGAGTACCAAGAGTTTTATAAGCATGTGTCTCATGACTTTGAGAACCCGCTGGCGTGGAGTCATAACAAGGTTGAAGGCAAGCTTGAGTACACCTCGCTCCTCTATGTACCCACCCGTGCGCCCTTTGATTTATACCAACGTGAAGCACCGCGTGGCTTAAAGCTGTATGTGCAGCGCGTGTTCATCATGGATCAAGCGGATGAGTTTTTACCCTTATACCTGCGCTTTACTAAGGGTATCGTCGACTCCAACGATTTATCGCTGAACGTTTCCCGTGAAATCCTGCAAAAAGATCCGGTCATCGACAGCATGAAATCTGCGCTGACCAAGCGTGTGCTGGATATGTTGGAGAAAATGGCCAAGAACAGCCTAGATGATTATAAAAAGTTCTGGGAAGCTTTTGGTCAAGTGCTTAAAGAAGGTCCAGCGGAAGATTTCTCTAACAAAGAGAAAATTGCCGGTCTATTGCGCTTTGCTTCAACCCAGAGCGGTAACGACGAGCAGGTCGTGGCACTGAGTGACTACATTGCACGTATGAAAGAAGGCCAGGACAAGATTTACTACCTGACCGGTGAAAGCTACGCGCAGGTTAAAAACAGTCCACACCTTGAAGTGTTCCGTAAGAAAGGCATTGAAGTGCTACTGCTGACGGATCGCATTGATGAGTGGCTGATGAGCTACTTAACTGACTTTGATGGCAAAAGTTTTGTCGATGTAGCGCGTGGTGATCTTGATCTTGGTGCGTTGGATAGTGATGAAGACAAGCAAGCGCAAGATGAAGTAGCCAAAAGCAAAGAAGCGTTAGTCACTCGTTTGAAAACTGTTTTGGGTGATCAGGTCGCTGATGTGCGTGTTTCACACCGTCTCACTGACTCGCCAGCGATTTTGGCAATCGGTGAGCAGGATCTTGGTTTGCAAATGCGCCAAATCCTTGAAGCCAGCGGGCAGAAAGTGCCTGAGTCGAAGCCTGTGTTTGAGATTAATCCAGCACACAGCTTGGTTGAAAAGCTGGATGCTGAGAGCAATGAGCAGCGCTTTGAAGACCTGTCGATGATCTTGTTTGATCAGGCCGCATTGGCTGCAGGTGACAGCTTGAAAGACCCTGCCGCCTACGTGCAGCGTTTGAATAAGTTGTTAGTTGAATTGAGCAGCTAAATGCTTGCTTAGGTGAATAAAAAGCCGCGATTGATTCGCGGTTTTTTTATGCTCCATAGAACGTGGCGTACGGTACATATTGTCAGCCAGTGTGACTTAAGCATTGCACTGCTGGGACGAAAGCCTTTGTACATTGTCCCCAGTGCTTTAGACTTGTGCGCCTAATTTGAAGTTTAAGCTAAAGGACTCTCATGAATACCTCTCCAGCGACATCAGTCAACTTTAGTCGGCGTGATGTATTTGCACTGGGCTTTATGACGTTTGCTCTGTTTTTGGGCGCTGGTAATATCATCTTTCCTGCCGAGTCTGGTTTGCAGGCGGGCGATTCCGTCTGGCGTGCAGCCATCGGTTTTTTGCTGACTGGAGTTGGTTTGCCACTATTGACTGTTGTCGCGTTGGCGCGCGTTGGCGGTGGTTTAACAGCATTGACCCAGCCTTTGGGGAAGGCCGCCGGCACTGTGCTGGCCGTAGCCGTGTATTTAGCGATTGGACCTTTTTTTGCCACACCGCGAACCGCTGTGGTGTCCTATGAAATTGGGGTCGTGCCTTTCTTCGGTAACAGTGACTCTGGGTTGCTAATCTACTCAACGGCCTATTTTGCCTTGGTCCTGTATTTATCGATTACGCCGAATAAGATTATTGATCGCATCGGCACCTTGATTACGCCGGTGCTATTGCTGGCTTTAGCAATTCTTGGCGGCGCTGCCTTTTTAAAACCCGCAGGTTCGGTTGGTGAGGCGCTGGCCTTGTATCAGCAGGAAGCTTTTTTACAAGGTTTTCTACATGGTTATCTGACTATGGATGCGCTGGGAGCTTTAGCCTTTGGCGTCGTGATTGCCAGTGCGCTGCGCAGTAAAGGCGTGCAAGCTGAGCGCCTGATTACGCGTTACTCGATCTATGCGGGTTTGATTGCAGCAGTGGGGCTGTCTGCGGTGTATTTATCGCTGTTTTATCTGGGCGCAACCAGCCAAGGGATTGCCAGTGAAGCGCAAAATGGTGGACAAGTTTTAGCCTTGTATGTGCAGCATGTGTTTGGCCCAGTGGGTAATCTGCTATTGGCTGTGGTAATCGGTTTGGCTTGTTTGACCACTGCAGTGGGTTTGCTAGTGGCTTGCGGTGAGTTTTTTAGTGAACGCATGAATATCGCTTACAAGTATGTGGTGATCTTTTTTGTTTTATTCAGTTGGGTGGTGTCGAATCAAGGTTTAGATCAACTGATTAAAGTGTCGATACCGGTATTGACTGGTTTGTATCCGCTGGCGATTGTGTTGGTGGTGTTGAGTCTGCTGGATCGCTGTTGGCGCTCCAGTCAGTTGGTTTTTCGCGGCACCATGTTGGTTACTTTAGTTTTTGGAGTGATGGATGGTTTGGCCGCGGCTGGGTTTTCAGCCTGGGTGCCTGAGTTGTTTAACCGATTGCCCTTAGCTGAGCAGCAAATGGGTTGGTTGGTGCCGGCTATTGTGGTTATGTTGAGTTTGGCAGTTTTCGATCGCTACCGTTCCAATCATCACGCTTTGCCTGAACAGCAGTAAGATAACTGACAATGAAAATGGCCTGCAGCAACTTCAATTGATGCAGGCCAACTGGCTTGGTCAGTTGATGTCTGGCAAATTTTTAAAGGCACTTAAAGCGCGCTGACGACTGGCAGATAAATCAACAATAGGCTTGGGGTAATCTGCTGTACCAAACAAACCTGTAAGCAGTTTTGGCTGGTGAATTTCTTTATCGCTCAGATGCTTGAGTTCAGGAATCCACTGCCGAATAAAAGTGCCCTTAGGGTCAAATCTCTGCGATTGACTGACGGGGTTAAAGATACGGAAATAAGGCACTGCATCAGTGCCTGTTGAGGCGCTCCATTGCCAGCCACCGTTATTCGCGGCTAAGTCGCCATCGATTAAATGCTGCATAAAGAAGCGCTCGCCTTCGCGCCAATCAATCAATAAGTTCTTAGTTAAAAACATTGCCACAACCATGCGCAAGCGATTGTGCATCCAGCCTGTGGCCAGCAATTGGCGCATGGCGGCATCTATAATTGGAAAGCCAGTGCGACCTTGCTGCCAGGCCAGTAAATCTTTAGGCGAATGACGCCAAGCTAAAAACTCAGTCTCAGGCTTAAAAGCACGGCTGCGCGATACTTTTGGATAGCCGACTAAAATATGTTTATAAAACTCGCGCCAGAGCAGTTCGTTAATCCAAGTCACCACGCCGGGTTTACCTGAATCAAACTCACCTTGGTTGGCTGCTAGTGCGGCATGCAAGCATTGGCGAACCGAAATAACTCCGGCTGCTAAATAAGCTGACAATTGGCTGGTGCCGGGTAGGGCGGGGATGTCACGCTCATCTAAATAGTCATCAATAGCCTGTTCAGCAAATGTCTGTAGGCGGTGCTGCGCGGCCTGTTCACCGGCAGGCCAGAGTGCTTGCACACTCGGATCAGTTGCAGCAAAACCAGCGACAGCGTTAGGGATAGCATCACTGGCAATATCCAGAGCGGCTTGCGCTTTAGGTGTAGCTATTGTCTCTGGTAAATAACCATATAAACGTTGGTAGCAGATTTTTTTAAATTGACTAAACACTTTGAAATAAGTGCCTGTTTGCGTCAGCACGCTGCCGGGTTTAAACAGCAGTTGGTCAAAGTGATTATGAAATAAAATACCTTGGTCAACCAGAAGAGCGCCGACGGCGAGGTCGCGCTGGCTTTCATGGATACCGTATTCAGTATTGACCTGTACGGCGCTGATATTCAATTGCTGACAAAGCTCGGCAATCACCTCGGGAGCCTGCTGCCACTCAGCGGCATAGCGGATCAATAGCGGTACATTCAGTGTGGCGAGGCTTTCTTCTAGTTCAACAAGATTACGCAGCCAAAAATCTACTTTGCAGGCTGCATCATCGTGGGCTAGCCATTGCTCCGGACTGAGCAGAAAAACTGCCACAGTTGGACCCGCCTGTAATGCAGCAGCTAGGGCGGTATTATCCTGTATGCGTAAATCATTACGCAGCCACAGGAGTTGTCGTGGCACGGACTTTTCTACAACGTTAGATGTGCTCATATAGCGTTCCGCAAGCTGAGATTCTCGGGGTGCGGCTGCAGATACACTTGTCCTGCAATGTAATGATCAGGATGCCTTTTAAAGTGATGCTTGAGCAGGGTCAAGGGCACAATTAATGGCACGATGCCGCTGCGGTATTGGCTGATCAGTGTTTGTAATTCTTGACGTTCATCTGCAGCCAATGAGCGTTTAATGTAACCACTGATATGCTGCAGTACATTGGTATGTGAGCCACGATTAGCAATTTTTTTCAGTGCCGACATAAATTTACTAAAGTACTGGGTTGCTAAAATACCTAGGCGTAGCTGATGGTTGCTGGCCAGTAAGCGGCCTAGTGCCGAGCAGTCAGCGGGACTGTTGGCCATCAGTTGATATTTATAGCGGGCATGGAAGTCGTAGAGTTTCTTACGCGTTAAACCGCTGCTTAATAGTTGTTGCCACTGTGCATAAGCAAACACTCGGGTAATAAAGTTTTCCCGTAGCACCGGATCATTTAAGCGGCCGTCTTCTTCGACAGGTAAATTGGGTTGTGCGAGCATCAAAGCTGCGGCAAACAAACCAACGCCACCGTGCTCAGCAGTGTGCCCGCTGTATTGATAGACCTTGACGCGCTCCATGCCACAGGAGGGCGATTTTTGCATCAGGATAAAGCCACTCAGATCGGTCAGTTCGGCAGCGGTACGTTGCCCGTAAGCGGTTAATGCATCAGTCACATCAAGCTCTGCGTTGACTGTGCCCACTGCACGCGGATTACTCGTCTCGCCAACTAGACGGATCGGCTCGCGTGGCGTGCCAAGACCTATGGCTTGCTCTGGGCACACAGACACATAAGTAAAGTATTGACTGAGTACGTCTTTACATAGATGGGATTGTTTATGACCGCCATTAAAGCGTACAGGTGCGCCTAGCAAACATGCGCTAATGCCAACTTTAATTAGGTTATCTGGACTGCTCATAATAGGACTTTATAGGCTGTTGAATATGCCTATAAGAATATAGCTATAGTTGTACAAGTCAAATGCTTTGTACAACTATAGCTTCTTGAAACGATCTGAACAGAGTGTTTTCGGAGGCCTAATCTTCAGTGCCACGCAGTTGTTTTGCTGTATGGCACTCTTTCAAGTAAGGCAATGGTTACCAGCCAACCCCGAAACCAATCAAATAACGACGATCATTGAGGTCACCGTATTGACTGGATACTTTATTCCACTCAGCTTTTAAGGTGATTGCTGCCCAACTGTTGACCTTGTAACGCAGCCCCGCTTCGCTATCTAAAACGTAATCAATGCTACTAATAAAAGGCACGCCTACTTCACCTTGGGTGTACAGTTCAAAGCTTTTGCCATGGACGTAGCGATTATAATCCCAGGAAAAGGTGCTGGAGTTAAAGCTTTGTTGTTCACCAGAATCAAAGAGAAATTTATTATGATTAATTAGACTTGATACAGAAAAGGCGCCTAGCTCATTATCCCAGAATTGATAACCTGGACCGGTACCATAGGTGTGCTGCCGACGAAGTTCTTCAAGATGGTCGTTGGTATATTTAACTTTGTTTTTCCAGAACCATTTCTCAGTAATAAAGCGATCGAGCGCATAGCTGGCTTCAAAACGTTCAGTTTTTTTAGCATTATTTTTGGTTTCGTAATCATACTCAGTATCCAGCTTATGTCGCCACAGACCGTGACGAAGCTCAGAGCTCACGTCAAGGTCATAATCTTTGACATCATTTTCTTTTTTCTTGTAGTCGGCAGAAAAGCTGATATTACCTTTCCAGCGTAAGTCTTCGATGATTGGCTTGGGTTTCATTAATTGTTGGATGTCCGTTAGCGCAATCGTTTTTGGTGTTTCACCATTGATTAACGTGACACTGCCTTCAGGAGCTGGACGTAATGCTTTACTGCTTTGAGTGGTAAAGGTATCCAGTTTAACCAATAAAGGTTGGTCGGTTTCTAGTGTGGCAATTTTCTTGATATTTAAAGTGATTGTGTCAGCATAATCAGTCTCTAATAGCAGTTTCCCACTGTCTAGGAGTAGGATACGCCCTGTCATTCGGTCGCCGTTTTTTAACCATACGGTATCGGCATATGCACCGAGAGAAAAAGTTAAGCTGATGAGTAAAGCAAACAAAGAAATATGACGCATGATGACAAGCTCAAAGTAAGGGAGTCGAGGTATATTTAGGGTGCGCAGTTTACAGCCATGCAGTAACAGACTCATAGCGCTAAATAGGGTTCCGTATTGAATATAGATAATCAGCAGCAAAGACGGATCATCCTGTATATGTTGCTGTCCAACATCCCGCAAGGTCGTTTAACAACCTATGGGCAATTGGCAAAACTGATGGGCTACCCCGGTGCTGCACGTTGGGTAGGGCGTACTCTTAGCCAATTGCCAGAAGATACGCAGTTGCCTTGGCATCGAGTCATTGCTGCGGGTGGTCGTTTAAGCTTGCCGGCCAATACCCCAGCAGGCGATGAGCAACGACAACGTTTGCGCAGTGAGGGGATCTTCGTACAGGGCGACCGTGTTAAATTACGTGATTATGAATGGCAGCCTAATGCTGTTAGCCAGAACAAGGTATGTTTTTAAGATGAAATTTGTAAAATATGTCTGATAACAGTTGGCGTACAGCGCTACAGGCTTATTCCAACCCAGCAGCCTTAGCCCTGTTGTTATTAGGCTTTGCTGCCGGCTTACCTTATATGCTGGTTTTCTCTACCTTGTCGGTATGGTTGCGTGAGGCTGGAGTAGCTCGCGAAACCATTGGCTATGCTAGTCTGATTGGTCTTGCTTATGCATTCAAATGGGTTTGGTCTCCGCTGCTTGATCAATGGCGTTTACCTCTCTTAGGGCGCTTAGGCCGTCGCCGTTCTTGGTTGGTGTTCTCGCAAGTATTGGTGGCTATTGGTCTTGCTGGCATGGCGCTGAGTAATCCGCAAAGTCATCTGGCCGTATTAATTGCCTTGGCCGTGTTGGTTGCGTTTGCTTCCGCAACGCAAGACATCGCCGTCGATGCCTATCGTTTAGAAATTGTGGATAACAGCCGTCAAGCCGCGCTGGCAGCCAGTTATATGGCGGGTTATCGTGTTGCAGCACTGTTAGCCACCGCTGGCGCTTTGTATTTTGCTGAGTGGTTTGGTTCAACCGGCGTGCAATACCGACATGCAGCCTGGGCTAGCACCTACTTATTGTTTGCTTTGCTAATGCTGCCTGGTTTGTTGACCACGTTATGGATGAAAGAGCCGCAAGTGGCTCTACAAGCAGAAGATGCAGTCAACCGCTACAAGCTGAGTCATCAATTGATCTCAGTTGTTGTGTTGATGGTGCTGTTGGTTTCGGTGCCAGCAATGATGACGCAGTTCTACCAAACTGACTTTCAATCGTTAGTTTCTGGGCAGTCGGGACTTGATGATCTATTTTACAGTGATCGTGCATTTTTACGCGCCTTGCTTTATACCATTTTGACGTTGTTCTGTTTGTCCACGATTGGCCGTAAAGGACTGGCTCCGGTACTCACGCCGGTCAGTGACTTTGTTGTGCGCTATCGTTGGCAGGCGCTGTTGTTGCTTGGTTTAGTCGCCACCTATCGTATGTCGGATACAGTGATGGGCGTAATGGCCAACGTGTTTTATATCGATCAGGGTTTCAGTAAAGATCAGATTGCTGGGGTCAGTAAGGTCTTTGGCTTGATAATGACCTTGTTGGGTGCCGGTATCGGCGGTTTGCTGATTGTGCGTTTTGGCATCATGCCGATTTTATTAATAGGTGGTGTTACTTCTGCGGCGACCAACTTAATGTTTGTGATGCTCGCGGGAATGGGCGCTGATTTGAATATGTTGATCGTCACTATTTCGTGCGACAACTTCAGTGCAGGTCTAGCTACGGCAGCCTTTGTCGCTTATCTATCGAGTCTGACCAACCTTAGGTTTTCCGCCACTCAATACGCCTTGCTGAGTTCAATTATGTTGCTGCTGCCGCGTCTGATTGGTGGTTACTCTGGCGTGCTGGTGGATAAGTTTGGCTATGAACAGTTCTTTCTAATAACGGCTCTGCTTGGTGTACCTACACTTATTTTGATTGTGTGGCAGTGGCGTAACGATCGGCGTAAAGCGAGGTTTGCTGAGATAGATTCAGAAAGTTAACTGGGTTTTGAGGTATTTTGTTACACAGTGCAAAACATGCTGCCCTTGAGATTTTGCTGTGGTGGGCGCATTAATTAAATATCGATATTGTTAAGGTGTACCTGATGCGTGTTTTTTTCTTATTGTTTTTAGTCTTTCCGTTGCTTGAGCTCTTTGTCATGATTCGTGTGGGTTCCAGCATTGGAGCCGCCGCAACTTTATTACTGGTCTTGGCCAGTGGTGTTTTGGGTGTTTTGTGTATCCGTCTGGCTGGCTTGACCACAGCATTAAATGTGCGTCAACGCATGGCGCAGGGCGAGGTGCCTAACCGTGAAATGCTCAATGGTTTATTGTTGGTCGTGGCAGGTGGTTTGTTATTTTTGCCAGGCTTTATCAGTGATGTTATCGGCCTTATTGGTCTGCTACCGATGACGCGCTCTTGGTTGATTAAACGTATTGCTTTGCATATGACCCAAGGCGCAGGGCAAACGGCAGGATTTTATTCCGCTAAACAGACCTACAGCCAGCACAGTAAGGAAGCGCAGCGTACGCAAGTGCAGATTATTGAAGGCGAATTCGAGCGCAAAGATCCTTAAACTCTGTTGTCACGATATTGCTGAAAATTTCTTATCTAGGCCTTGAAATATTCAATCACGCCTCCATATAGAAGACACCAAGAGATTCTGCATTAGCAGATCATCCTGCGTGCTGTGCATTTTGCCCAGTACGCCCCGGCTTGCCGGATCTAATAAACGTGCCGATGAGTATCATCGGTTGATGTAACTAACCCGTTGGGAGAGATCGACAATGAAGCTTCGTCCTCTGCATGACCGTGTGGTAATCCGCCGCAGCGAAGAAGAAACAAAAACCGCTGGTGGCATTGTGCTGCCGGGTTCAGCAGCTGAAAAACCAAACCAAGGCGAAATTGTTGCCGTTGGCACTGGTCGTGTTTTAGACAATGGTGATGTGCGTGCACTCGCTGTAAAAGTCGGTGATAAAGTTGTATTTGGCCCTTATTCCGGCAGCAACGCTATCAAAGTTGATGGCGAAGAGTTGTTGGTAATGAACGAAAGCGAAATTCTCGCGGTTGTCGAAGCTTAATTTATCCCCTTTGCGTAAATGACACAGAATTGAGGAACAGTATTCATGGCTGCTAAAGAAGTAAAATTCGGCGATTCAGGCCGTAAAAAAATGTTAGCTGGCGTCAACGTATTAGCTGACGCAGTAAAAGCAACCTTAGGCCCGAAAGGCCGTCACGTAATTCTTGAAAGAAGCTACGGCGCACCGTCAATCACTAAAGATGGTGTTTCTGTTGCAAAAGAAATTGAGCTCAAAGATCGCTTTGAGAACATGGGCGCACAATTGGTTAAAGACGTTGCTTCTAAAGCCAACGATGAAGCTGGTGACGGTACTACAACTGCTACAGTTCTAGCACAAGCTATCGTTAACGAAGGCTTGAAAGCAGTTGCAGCGGGCATGAATCCAATGGATCTCAAGCGCGGTATTGATAAAGCAACCATCGCAATTGTTGAGCAAATCAAGCAAATGGCTAAGCCATGTGCTGATAACAAAGCCATTGCTCAGGTGGGTACTATTTCTGCCAACGCTGATGCTTCAATCGGTGACATCATTGCTGAAGCAATGGACAAGGTTGGTAAAGAAGGCGTTATCACTGTTGAAGAAGGTTCAGGCCTGGATAACGAATTGTCTGTGGTTGAAGGTATGCAGTTTGACCGTGGTTACCTGTCTCCATACTTCATCAACAAGCCAGACACTATGGTTGCCGAGCTGGAAAGCCCGCTGTTGCTGTTAGTTGACAAGAAAATCTCTAACATCCGCGAATTGCTGCCAGTGCTGGAAGCTGTTGCGAAAGCCGGCCGTCCATTGTTGATCGTCGCTGAAGATGTTGAAGGCGAAGCCTTAGCAACTTTGGTTGTGAACAACATGCGCGGTATCGTTAAAGTGGCTGCAGTTAAAGCGCCAGGCTTTGGTGATCGTCGTAAAGCTATGTTGCAAGACATCGGTATCTTGACCGGCGGTACTGTAGTTTCTGAAGAAGTAGGTCTAAGCCTAGACACTACCACTTTAGAGCACCTTGGTAATGCTAAGCGTGTGATCTTGAATAAAGACAACACCACTATTATTGATGGCGCTGGCAACCAAACGGATATCGAAGCACGTGTGTTGCAGATCCGTAAGCAAATTGAAGAAACCTCTTCAGACTACGACAAAGAAAAACTGCAAGAGCGTCTGGCTAAATTAGCTGGTGGTGTTGCGGTAATCAAAGTTGGTGCTGCCACTGAAGTTGAAATGAAAGAGAAGAAAGCTCGCGTTGAAGATGCGCTGCACGCAACCCGTGCTGCCGTTGAAGAAGGCGTGGTACCTGGCGGTGGCGTTGCACTTGTGCGCGCACTGCAAGCGATCAGCGAGCTGAAAGGCGACAACGAAGATCAGAACGTTGGTATTGCTCTGCTGCGTCGTGCGGTTGAGTCACCACTGCGTCAGATCGTTGCTAACGCTGGCGACGAGCCAAGTGTTGTGGTTGATAAAGTTAAGCAAGGCGAAGGTAACTATGGTTACAACGCAGCAACTGGCGAGTACGGCGATATGATTGCTATGGGTATTTTGGACCCAGCAAAAGTAACCCGTTCAGCGCTACAAGCAGCTGCGTCAATCGCAGGCTTGATGGTGACTACTGAAGCCATGATTGCTGAAATCAAAGATGACAGCGCACCTGCAATGCCTGATATGGGCGGCATGGGTGGAATGGGCGGCATGATGTAAGGTTTTTTACCTTACTGTTTCGCTCTAAAGCATCAAAAAAACGGCTACCAAGTGATTGGTAGCCGTTTTTTATTGGGTTAAATAAATCAATTAAAGAGACTTGTTCTGTGCAAAATACGGCTCTGAAAACGTATTTCTACTGCTTTGTCGAGGCAGGTAATCCTGTAAAAAAATCTTGGATTTGCTGATCTTTTAACTCTGTATAAACAGCTGGGTTCCACTGTGGGTTTTTATCTTTATCGATAATCAAGGCTCGCACGCCTTCGAGAAAGTCATTGTTTCCGAACCATCGGCAGCCAAGGTGATATTCCATATTGAAGCATTCACTCAATGACAGCTGCTTGCCACGCTGTAATAGTTCTAGCGTTACTGCCATGGCTAAGGGTGAGCGGCTATTTAATGTAACGAGGGTATCTTGGCACCACGCTTGTGCGGCAGGATCAGTTTCATTGGCGAGCGAGGTAAAGATTTTATCCAGCGTATTGTGCGAAAAATGTTTATTAATTAGACCATGTTTGCTGGTCAGTTCCGCGCTTGATGTTTCATTACCGGCAAAACTCACAAGTAATTGCTCAATAGAGCGGCTGGCGTCTGCTGACCACTCTAAATGATCAAGCTTGTGATCAAAGTCAGCGATATCTTGATGCGCGAGATAACGGTCAGCTAAGCCTAACTCTAGAGCATCTGCAAAATTGATTGAGTTGCCCGTTACGCCCATGTACAGACCGGTAGCACTGGGCATGCGTGATAAAAAGTAGCTACTGCCGACATCAGGAAAGTAGCCAATACAAACTTCAGGCATACCCAGAACTGCTTTCTCGGTGACTACACGAAAGTTCGCACCTTGTATTAAGCCCATGCCACCGCCCAAAACCAAACCATCAACTAAAGCAATAAAAGGTTTGGGGTAAGCATGAATCAGCTGATCGAGAGCATACTCCTCACGAAAGAAGATGGCGTTACCTTGGTTGCCAGCTTTTTGATTGTTATACATGTCGCGAATGTCACCGCCGGCGCAAAAAGCTTTATCACCATTGGCACGTAAGACGATTGCTCGCACATGATTGTCTGCAGCCCAAAGATCGAGCTGCTCTCGAAGCTCACGAACCATTTGCAGATTAATTGCATTAAAGGCAGAGACTCGATTAAGAGTGATATGGCCGATTTTGTTGCGTATTTCTGTCAGTATCAAAGAGTGAGCTGCGGACATAGAAACTCCTAGCAAAAGAAAATGATGAGCTTGCTGTGTTTAAACAGCTCAGTAAGTCTTGAGAGAGGTTAATATTCTATGAATGCTGGCATATAGCAAGACCACCAAAGACCACTAAAGACCACACGCAGACTCGCTGCCGTGCTGTGATCTTTAGTGGGGAGGGTAATTAGCCCTGTGACAGCAATTGACGCAGTTCGATGATCGCCGCGTTAGCGCGGGAAATATAGTTGGCCATAACCAATGAATGGTTAGCCAGAACACCATAGCCATCACCGTTTAGAATCATCGGGCTCCACAGTGGTTCTTGCGCGGCTTCTAGCTCTCGAATGATTTGGCGCACGCTGACGGTAGCGTTTTTCTTAGCAATCACGTCAGCAAAATCAATCTCAATGGCACGTAAAAAATGTGATAACGCCCAAGCCTGACCACGGGCTTCATAGAAGACGTTATCAATTTGCAGCCAAGGTGTTTTAACGATTTCTTCGACACCATCTTTACCATTGGACATTACCGAAGGAGCGCCTGATAGGCTGGTTTCCTCTTGGTTGCTATCCATATTCAAACGAGCCTTACCTACGCTTGCTGATAAACGTTGTGACAATGAACCCAGACGTGTTGCGACATCGCCTAGCCAATTGTTGAGGTTGTCGGCACGCGCATAAAACTGTGTGTTGGTTTTTTCTGGATCACTTAAACGCGCTAAATAACGGTCTAAAGACTTAATGCCTAAGCGGTATTCGTCTTCGGTTGCTGGCAATACCCAGCTTTTATTGTCGAAGTTGAAACGTGGCTCGGCTTTAGCTAGATCAGGATCTTCGGTGGATTGCGACTGTGAACGAGCAAAGTCTTTACGCAGCGCGCGAGATAAGTCACGCATCTGTACCAACACGCCGTATTCCCATGAGGGTGTGTTGTCTAGCCAAATACCTGGAGGCGCGATGTCATTGGTCAAATAGCCGCCGGGTTTGTCTAAAAGAGTGGTCGCCACCTGTTTAAGGGTTACCACAGTGGTGTAACCGGTAACGATAGAGTGCTGAGCTTTATCGGCAGAGTGCTGAGTGTGCTCTTGCACCGAGAAAAATTCCGGCTCTTGGCTCCAATACCAACCAATAATAATGGTCACTATTAAATAAACAGCGACGACAGTGAGCAGTGTTCGACTGAACCAGATGCCACCGAGGTAACTTTTAACATCGTCGACAGAGTCATTGACCTGATCACGAGTATCTCGTGAACGTTTTTTCCAATTGAGCATGATTAAGCCCTTTTATTGTGCAGCGCTAGCAGCATATGCATTGTGTTGTTGAAGTGTACTATAAAGTTGATGTTTGCTGTTGTGGCTGATCTTGTTGAATATAATTATTGCATTTGTCAATATCAAGGTTATATTGGTTTAATCGCGTTGATGGCATTTCGCTATCAATCATACTTGCTAGCCGCTAAAAATACGCTGGTTGATGAGGTAGTCAACAGTATGACAGGCATACAAATGGATAGTTTAGAACGATTAAAGCAGCATTTTGCGCAGCGTGTCATTCATCAGTCGCGACAACTTTTAGAAATCTGGCAAAACTTGCACAGCACCCAATGGAGTTCGCAAGAGCTGGTTAGTATGCAAGATGCAGCGCAGCGTTTATTACGTTATGCCGAGCGTTTTGAACAGCATGCTCACCTCAAAATAGCTCAAGCTATGCTAGATAATCTTGATGCTATCGAAAATAATAATAATCGCTTAAACAGCCAATTTATCGAAACCATTACGCAGCTTTTGCAAGAGTTGTTGCAGACCGGTCTGCGTCAAGGTGAAAGCATTGACAATGTCTTCTTGCCTCCTATGGTGCGCAAACCATTGTATGTGCTTTTGCAGGATTATGAAAAAGCTGAACGTTTTGTTCAGCAAATGCATTCATTTTCTTTGCAGGCAGAGGTCTTTCGTGATGCATCGTCTTTTCTACAAGCAATGGCTAAGCGTCATCCAGCATTAATCGTTTTAGATGTTGATTTTTCAGGCGATGAGCAAGGTTTGCAGCTAGCACTGACTTTAAAAAATGAGCATGAAAGTAACGTTCCTGTTTTGTTTTATAGCTCTGTAGAGGCTGATGCGCATATACGCTTAGCGGCTGTGCGAGCAGGAGGTCAGGCGTTTTTTGTTGGTGAGTTGGATGCTGCCAGTGTTTTAGAAAAAGTTGAGGCCTCAACTCGCTTTGCGCACACTGAGCCTTATCGAGCTTTAGTTGTCGATGATTCTAAGGCGCAAGCGACATTTACTGAGCGTGTGCTGAACTCAGCAGGGATTGTTACGCGCGCGATCAATGATCCAACCTTAGCCTTAACCGAGTTATTAGACTTTGATCCAGATTTAATTATTCTCGACATGTATATGCCGCAGTGTGATGGGCCTGAGTTGGCGAAAGTGATTCGTCATAATGATCGTTTTGTTGGGGTTCCGATTATCTATTTGTCTGCCGAAGATGACTTAGATAAACAACTCGATGCCATGAGCGAAGGTGCCGATGATTTTTTAATGAAACCTGTTAAGCCACGGCATTTAGTTGCTACGGTGCGCAACCGAGCTGCACGCGCTCGTAACTTGAAGTCGCGTATTGTGCGCGACAGCTTAACTGGCTTGTTTAACCACACGCATATTTTGCAGTTGCTTGATGATGCACGGGTGCGTGCGAGCAAGTCTACGCATGCCTTATCTTTTGTGATGATTGATATTGACCATTTTAAACAGGTCAATGATACCTACGGACATCCGATGGGCGATAAAGTGATTAAAAGTTTAGCGCTGTTTCTTCGGCAGCGCTTGCGACGCACTGATTATATTGGCCGTTATGGTGGGGAAGAGTTTGCGGTAATTTTACCTAATACTGATGCCGAGTCTGCACAAAAGGTCATGGATGATATTCGTAAGCATTTTTCTGAGATAAGTTTTCCTGCACAATCCCGTGATTTAAGATGTACTTTCAGTGCGGGTGTTGTCGAGTACTCGGTTGAAATGGATGATATAGATGCTGCACAACTGGCTGGTTATGCGGATGAAGCATTGTATGCCGCTAAACATGCTGGACGTAATTGTGTGAAAATTTATACAGCAGCACCAAAACCATCCTTTTAGTAAATTAGATCATCACTGGGCTGGAGTTTTGCGCGCTACTTTGCGCACGCTTTCTAGTAGTGCTTCATTTGGATAGCCATCGGCGGGTAAGCCTTGCATTTGTTGGAAGCTGCGCACGGCTTGGCGTGAGTTAACGCCGATAATACCGTCAGCGTTACCGCTACTAAAGCCGAGCTGATTAAGCAAAGTTTGTAGTTCAACGCGTTCTTGACGACTTAGCATACGGTCGTGTTTTGGCCACGCAGCAGGTGTGCGGTAATCACCTTCTAAGGTGTTTGAAAGTAAACCGATTGCTAATGCGTAAGAGGTTGAGTTGTTGTACTTCAAAATGCTGCGAAAATTATCCATAAATAGATAGGCTGGACCTTGGTGACCGCTGGGTAAAAACAGGGTTGCCGATTGTTGATCTAAGTGCCGAGATGCTTTTTCATCGTTGCGCAAGGAAACACCTAAAGCGCGCCACTCTTTCAGTGTTTTGCGTTGTGCGCCATCCGCAAGCTGATAGTCAAAATTTTGTGCGGGTAACTGCACTTCAAAGCCCCACGGCTGTCCGTGTTGCCAGCCGGATAAGTTTAAATAATTCGCCGCAGAGGCGAGCGCATCAGCGCTAGATTTCCAGATGTCACGGCGGCCATCACCATCAAAATCAACGGCATACTGGCGGTAGGTGGTGGGCATAAATTGCGTTTGCCCCATAGCACCTGCCCAAGAACCAATCATGCCATTTATGCTGGTATCGCCTTCTTGCAGAATATGTAAAGCAGCAAGTAATTGCTCACGCCAAAAAGCGTTGCGACGGCCTTCATAGGCCAATGTTGCTAATGAGCGAATGACGCTTTTACTACCGATTTGTTGGCCGAAACTGCTTTCCATGCCCCAGACGGCGACTAATATGCTGGGTTCGACTTGGTATTGTGCTTCGATAGCTTTTAGTGTTTTAGCATGTTCGGCCAGTAAGGCTTTACCCCTGGCAACGCGCCAAGAAGATACGGCGCTGTCAAGGTATTCCCATACCGGGCGGCTGAATTCTGGTTGGCTTTGGTCAGCGGCAATCACTTGTGGATCTGGCGTTAAGCCAGCAAAGGCTTGTTCAAACAACAGTGGCGTGATGCCTTGGCTTAGGGCTTCCATGCGTAAACCAGCGCGCCAGTCAGTAAAGCTTTGTTGAGGAGCTAAAAACGAATTATTTGGCGTAGACGAAAGGGTGACGCTTGGGGTGACCAATGGCGCGACAGTACTGGCTGACACTTGGCTGGCAAACAAGCCAAACAAGATCAACATTAAAAAAGATGATAAGCGCTCTAACATAGGTGTTCTCAATATTCAGTTGGGCTCAACTTTAACATGTTGAACGACAATACATAGTCAGTAAAAAGCATAGAGCGGAGCAGTTGTGCATGCCAATGGCTCATATCAAGCCGCTAGACATAAAAAAGCCTCTGGGCTATTAGACCAAGAGGCTTTGTTGTTACGGCGGTAGCTGCCTTTGCCTTTTTTAGGCTGCTCTTCGCGGCTTCTAAACAGCGGTTGCGCAATAATTGATTTGGCTTTATTGGTGCGTTTTTCAGAACGCTGGCTCATTACAGACTCCTTGCGAGCATGGGCTCGTAGTGGCTTTTTACGGTGTTTTAAAAGCGCTATTAGTATTCTACTCTATTGTATGGATGTCCAGTGGTTTTCTTCTTCGCTTTTTATCAGACAGACTGCACCAGAAAAAGTGCAGCTGCTGATAAAAATATTCGCTGACTTAAGCTAAACGCTTGTAACGCACACGCTTAGGTTGGGCTGCAGCATCGCCTAAACGCTTTTTACGGTCTGCTTCGTATTCAGTGTAGTTGCCTTCGAAGAACACAACGCTAGAGTCATCTTCATAGGACAAGATGTGCGTGGCGATACGGTCAAGGAACCAGCGGTCGTGCGAGATCACAATAGCTGAGCCTGGGAAGTCCAAGAGGGCTTCTTCTAGGGCACGCAAGGTTTCTACGTCAAGGTCGTTGGAGGGTTCATCGAGCAGTAAGACGTTAGCCCCTTGCTTAAGGGTTAAGGCCAAGTGCAAACGACCGCGCTCACCACCAGAGAGGTCTTTAACAAACTTTTGCTGGTCTGAACCTTTAAAGTTAAAACGACCGACATAACCGCGCGATGGCACTTCATAGTTGCCGACTTTAATCATGTCGTAACCGTCAGAAATCTGCTCCCAAACAGTTTTTGAACCGTCGAGGCTGTCTCGTTGCTGGTCAACACTGGCGAGTTTGACTGTTTCGCCAATAATGATTTCGCCAGAGTCAGGTTGCTCGACACCCATAATCATGCGAAATAGGGTGGACTTACCGGCACCGTTACCACCGATCACGCCAACCAGTGCGCCTTTTGGCACAACGAAGGATAGATCGTCGATCAGTACACGCTCACCGTAGGCTTTGCTGACATTTTTGACTTCAATGACTTGGTCGCCTAAGCGCTCACCTGCAGGAATGTAAATTTCGTTGGTTTCGCTGCGCTTCTGGAATTCTTGCGATTGCATTTCTTCAAAGCGGGCGAGGCGAGCTTTGGACTTTGACTGACGTGCTTTTGCACCTTTGCGCACCCACTCAAGTTCCGCCTTCATAGCTTTGTTGTGCGATGACTCTTGCTTGGCTTCTTGACTTAAGCGTGCAGATTTTGCTTCCAGCCACTGCGAGTAGTTGCCTTCAAAAGGAATACCTTGGCCACGGTCGAGTTCCAAAATCCAGCCGGCGACGTTATCGAGGAAGTAACGGTCGTGGGTGATGGCTACCACTGTGCCGGTGAAGTCATGTAGGAAACGTTCGAGCCAGGCGACGGAGTCAGCATCCAAGTGGTTGGTTGGCTCATCGAGCAATAGCATGTCGGGTGCTGACAATAATAGACGGCACAGAGCGACACGGCGTTTTTCACCACCGGATAAATGCTCAATTTTTGCATCCCAAGCCGGTAGGCGTAGAGCATCCGCAGCAACTTCCAGTTGGCGTTCAATGTTATGGCCATCGCTGGCTTGGATGATGGCTTCTAGCTTAGCTTGCTCGCTGGCCAGTGCATCAAAGTCAGCATCAGGTTCTGCGTAAGCGGCATATACTTCATCTAAACGTGCTTGTGCGGCTTTGACTTCGCCAAGGGCTTCTTCAACAATTTCACGCACAGTTTTGCTGGGATCAAGCTGCGGCTCTTGCGGTAAGTAGCCGATATTGAGGCCAGGCATAGGGCGCGCTTCACCGTTAAATTCGGTGTCAACGCCAGCCATGATGCGCAGTAATGTCGATTTACCTGAGCCGTTTAGACCAAGCACACCAATTTTTGCGCCTGGGAAAAATGATAAAGAAATATCTTTGAGAATCTCGCGCTTAGGTGGCACAACTTTGCCGAGACGGTGCATGGTGAAAACATATTGAGACATGAGCAACCTAAATAGTTAATGGGTAAGTGGTGGGTCTGGTGTCTATTGTTAAAACAGCGACCTTTAAAGTGCCAAGATTGTAGCGTTTTACAGAGAATTAAGCAGTAGTTGCAGATGTTTGTCTTCTTTGCCGGTGCTTAACTCTTATGTGAACTGCTGGCTGGGAGCGCAGGCGGCTCGCCCGCAAAGAATCCCGCGGGTTGTGTCATGTACATATTTGTTGTTTGTTTTGTAGTGCTAGTGGTGTTGATGAGTCAGGTTCATACCGTACTTCGGGGTAGGTGTTCATCCGTCGTTGAGCCCATCCTGGGCTCAACGACGGCGCTCGCCATCCCTGGCTCGCTCGTCACACCAACCCCGAAGCACTCGTTGACCAGTTGCGTGGTTTTCACTATTGCAGTAGCAGTCAGCTGTGCAGATTTACATTTATTGCAGAGCAATGGTTTTAAAAGCGTCATGCGCAAAACTCACAGGCAACACCGATATTTAATGAGTACCTTGTTTGTGTCGCGACTAGCGTAGCCAGGGATGGCGGAGCGCCCGAATCGGGTCAGGATGACCCGTTGAGGGAGCAGCGATACGAACAAGGTACGGCACGCACAAATCGATCAATATACTTGGCTTTATTAACAGGGATAATTGGGGCATACCGTACTTCGGGATCGGTGTTCATCCGTCGATGAACCCATCCTGAGTTCAACTCCGACGCTCGCCATCCCTGGCTCGCTCGTCACACCAACCCCGAAGCACTCGTTGATCATATTCAGTGCTTGCATTCTTTACGTATCAATCATCAAGGCAGTGGTAAAAGTATTAAAAATAGTAACAGTAGCGAATTGATGACATAGATTTTAGCTCAGCTCATGACATTCGACTGACTTGCAAACAACGCCAATGATTGAGACACCGCGCGTGAGTGTCGTGGCCAGCGTAGCCAAGGATGGCGTAGCGCACGAATCGGGTTAGGAAGACCCGTTGAGGGAAGAACGATACTCACGCGTGGTGTCGTACACGAGTCTCTGTTCAATGCTTCTGCTTCTCGCTGTGTCTAGATTGCTCAATAGTTTTGGGTCGTTATTTTTGTAATAAAATCTACGTGAGTAAGACTTATTGTCAGAGTGATCGCCTTTCATGTGCCAAGGCCGTTTAGATAATGTAGAATCCCTAACTTATATTTCTATTAGCCTTGTTGATTCCATGAGGACCGCTATGTTCAGCCGTGATTTGACTGTTGCCCGATTTGACGCCGAACTTTTTGATGCGATGGAGAAAGAAGCCCAGCGCCAAGAAGAGCATATTGAGCTGATTGCATCAGAAAACTACACCAGCCCTGCGGTTATGGAGGCACAAGGTTCTGTGCTGACCAATAAATACGCCGAAGGTTACCCAGGAAAGCGCTACTACGGTGGTTGTGAGTACGTCGATATTATTGAGCAGTTGGCCATTGATCGTGCTAAAGAGTTGTTTGGCGCCGACTACGCTAACGTGCAGCCGCATGCCGGCTCACAAGCCAATGCTGCTGTTTACCTCGCCTTACTTGAAGGTGGCGATACCATCTTAGGTATGAGCTTGGCGCACGGTGGTCACTTGACCCACGGTGCTAGCGTGAGCTCTTCAGGCAAACTCTATAATGCCATTCAGTACGGTATTAACGATGCAGGCCTGATTGACTACGACGAAGTTGAGCGTTTGGCTGTAGAGCACAAACCAAAAATGATCGTGGCTGGTTTCTCTGCCTACTCACAGGTTCTAGATTTCCCACGTTTCCGTGAAATCGCTGACAAAGTAGGTGCTTACCTATTCGTTGATATGGCTCACGTAGCTGGTTTGGTTGCTGCAGGTGTGTACCCCAACCCAGTGCCTTATGCTGACGTAGTAACCACCACCACGCACAAAACTTTACGCGGACCACGTGGCGGTTTGATCCTTGCACGTGCTAACGAAGCGATTGAGAAGAAACTTAACTCTGCAGTGTTCCCAGGCACCCAAGGTGGCCCGCTGGAGCACGTGATTGCTGGTAAAGCGATCTGCTTTAAAGAAGCATTGCAGCCTGAGTTTAAAGAGTATCAAAAGCAAGTGATCAAGAACGCGCAGGTCATGGCTCAGGTCTTTATGGATCGTGGCTTTGATGTGGTATCAGGCGGTACGTTTAACCACCTGTTCTTGGTTTCACTGATCAAGCAAGAAATCACTGGTAAAGATGCCGATGCTGCATTGGGCGAAGCTTTTATCACTGTTAACAAAAACGCAGTACCGAATGATCCGCGCTCACCTTTCGTGACCTCAGGTTTACGTATTGGTACACCTGCAGTAACGACGCGCGGCTTTAAAGAAGCAGAGTGCAGCGAGTTGGCCGGCTGGATTTGCGACATCCTCGACAACATGGGTGATGCTTCTGTCATCGATGCGGTACGCGCCAAAGTGCTCGCAGTGTGCGCTAAGCACCCTGTATACGGTAAATAAGTTAACGTTTGATAAAAAACCCAGCTTCAGCTGGGTTTTTTTATGCCTGCAAAAAAGCATTGAACACCGACAGCTAGGCTTGCTGGTTTAAGCACCAAGGCATATTGGTCTGCTGCGTTGCTTGAGTTGTAGGCGTGATGGCGAGCTGTATGACGTTAGCTGTCGAATCACTGGATGGACTGCTATCAAAGTTAAATAAGCCTATTTGTTAGAAAACCTTTGCATTGAATGCTAATCTTTCGCATTATTGTTCTCTGGTTTTGATCATCATCAATTTTGCTTTAACCCTTCAAGGATATTCTAATGCGTGTTTTTTCATTTGCTCATCTGAGCGTATTGGCTTTGGCAATTAATTTAGCGGCCTGTGGCGATAGCGAGCCGACCACATCTGCGACTGCAGTGACACCAGCGCCTGCTGCGGCAACCTTAACAACAACTAAAACTGCAGATACGCAAGCCATTACCCGCGAGCAAGTGATCAGTCACTACGCTGATATCGCGCATGCTACTTTTAGTGATGCGCACAGCACCGCGCAAGCTTTACAGGTTGCGGTCAATGTTTTTGTTGCCGCGCCGAGTGCACAAACCCAGCAAGCGGCCAAAGAGGCGTGGTTAGCTGCGCGTGTGCCGTATATGCAATCTGAAGTGTTCCGCTTTGGTAATGCTTTGGTGGATGAGTGGGAAGGGCAGGTCAACGCTTGGCCGCTGGATGAAGGCTTGATTGATTATGTTGATGGCGATTACCAATATGCGTTAGGCAATGACGGTGCAACCGCCAATATTATTGCCAGCCAGAGCATTCAGGTGGGTGAAGAGAAAGTTGATGTCAGTGAGTTAACGGCTGAGTTATTAGCCGGTTTAAATGAGCTGGGTGGTTCTGAAGCCAACGTTGCGACGGGTTACCATGCCATTGAGTTTTTGCTCTGGGGGCAGGATTTAAATGGCACCCAGCCCGGTGCCGGTGAGCGTTCTTATACCGATTATTTAACCGATGAAAACTGCACTGGCGGCAACTGCGAACGCCGCGGCCAGTATTTAAAAGTTGTCACTGATTTACTGGTGGATGATCTCGCTGAGATGACGGCGCAGTGGGCAACCGGTAATCCTGACAACTACCGCACTGAATTGCTGGCGGACAGCGCTGAAAAAGGCTTACGCAAAGCATTCTTTGGCATGGGCAGTTTGAGTTTAGGAGAGCTGGCTGGTGAGCGCATGAAAGTTGCGCTAGAAGCAAGCTCCACTGAAGATGAGCATGACTGCTTCAGTGATAACACCCACAATTCGCATTTCTACAACGCCAAAGGCGTGCGTAATGTGTATTTGGGTGAATATAAGAAAGTGGATGGTACTGTGCTGACAGGGCCGAGCATTGCCCAGTTGGTGCAAACAGCGGATGCCAACGCAGACCAGTTGTTACAAGCTAAGTTAGACGCTACTGAAAAAAGCTTGCAGGTGATGGTCGATGCAGCTGAAAATGGCATGGCATTTGATCAGATGATTGATCCGGAAAATACAGATGGGCAGCAAATTGTGCGTGATTCGATAGCTGCGCTAGTTGAGCAAACCACAGCCATTGAGCAAGCGGCTTTGGCTTTAGGTATCACTGAGTTAAATCCAGATACGGCTGATCACGCCTTTTAAAGTGCGCATGCTTACTACGTGTTACTAGCAGGTAAATAACCTGTTGTATTAGTGGTATTAGTGCAGTTAACCCCGAATGCCGACATTTGTCGGCGTTCTTATTTTTATAGGTTTTAGGTTGTGGGCATGAATGTTTTTTTAGCGCTAGGTTTGCTCAGCATAAGCAGTTTAGCCATGGCACAAACAGCGACAGATTTGAGCGGCTTTGATCCACAAGAGCGTTTCTCTGGTGGCGCGACGACAGTTAATAAATTTGATGCCAATGCATTTTCTTTACCTTCGGCTAATTTAGCGCCAACACGCCGTTTGGATTTTAGTGTGGGCAATAGCTTCTTTCGCAGCCCTTGGGTGATCGCTCCAGCAACTACCACGTCACGTGATGGTTTAGGACCGTTGTTCAATACCAATGCCTGCCAAAACTGCCATATCAAAGATGGCCGTGGCCACCCACCAGGGGCTGATGCTGTGAATGCGGTGTCGATGCTGGTGCGTTTATCGATTCCTAGTACCCCTGCAGCTGCTGCCCTGTACGCTAAAAAAGGCATTGTGCCTGAGCCTAACTATGGCGGACAACTGCAAGATATGGCGATTCCCGGTGTTGCACCGGAAGGCCGCGTGCGTGTCAGCTATACGCCGCTACCCGTGACGTTTGCCGATGGCAGCGTGGTTGAGTTACAACAACCGCAGGTGCAAATTAGCGATCTAGGTTATGGACCTATGCACCCTGATGTTCTGATGTCGGCGCGGGTGGCACCGCCGATGATAGGTTTGGGTTTACTCGAAGCCATTGCTGAAGACGATATTCTAGCCAATCAAGACCCTGATGATCTAAATGGCGATGGTATTCGTGGTCGCGCCAATCAGGTCTGGTCACATGAGGCGCAAGCCTTGGCGCTGGGCCGTTTTGGTTGGAAAGCGGGACAGCCGAGCATGCGTCAGCAAAATGCTGATGCGTTCTTCAATGATATGGGCTTATCGACACCGTTGCTCAGCGGCAGTGCCTGCACTGAGCAACAAACCGATTGTCTCGCCGCACCTGACGGTGGTGCGCCTGAGGTCAATGAAAAAATTGAAGCACAGGTGTTGTTTTATTCACGTAACTTAGCCGTGCCAGCACGACGTAACCCTGATAGTCCTGAGGTATTAAAGGGTAAGCAGTTGTTCCAGCAAGCCAATTGTCACAGCTGTCACACGCCACGCTTTGTCACGCGTAAAGATGCGGCTGAACCTGAGTTAGCCGAGCAAGTGATTTTCCCTTATACAGATTTACTGCTGCATGATATGGGTGAGGGTTTAGCTGATCAGCGTCCTGAGTTTTTGGCCAGCGGTCGTGATTGGCGTACGCCACCTTTGTGGGGCATTGGTTTAACTGAGGCAGTCAGTGGTCATACGCGATTTCTGCATGATGGCCGCGCGCGCAATCTAATGGAGGCTGTGCTCTGGCATTCTGGCGAAGCAGAAGCAGCCAAACAGCAGGTGTTAAAGTTCTCGCAGCCTGAGCGCGAAGCTTTGTTAGCTTTTCTTAATTCTCTTTAGGTGCCAACGATGTTTAAAAAAATAGTCTATGCCATTGCCAGTGTCAGCTTGTTGGCCTGCAGCAACAGCGGTGATCCCTATCAACAAACCAGTGCTGCTTTAGCAGAGCAAGTGATTTACCAAGCACACCAAGACTGGCAAGCCAGTAATCAGAATTTGCTGAGTAGTGCACAAGCGTTCTGTCAGGGTGAGCAAGACCTTACGCAAACGCGCGAAGATTTCTTGCAGGCTCAGCACAGTTGGGCGGCGTTACAGCCGTTATTGATTGGACCATTGAATGAAGGTAATCGGGCCTGGCAAGTGCAGTTTTGGCCAGATAAGAAAAACTTAGTGGCGCGTCAAGTGCAGCAGTTTCTTAAAGCCAATCCTGAGCCAAGTCTAGCCAGCCTCGAGCGTGCCAGCGTGGTCGTACAAGGCCTCAGTGCGTATGAGTATGTGCTGTTTGATCCAGAGCTTGATCTTGCTGATGCCGCACAAAAGCAACGCTACTGCCCACTGCTAGAAAACATCGCTGCGCATCAGCAAAAACTGGCAAATGATGTGCTCACACAGTGGCAGGGCGAACAAGGCATGCTGGCGCAGTTAACCAGATTCCCGAATGAACGCTACGCTGAGCCACTGGAAGCACTGACAGCGATTGTGCAGGCACAAGTCATCAGTCTCGATGGTCTGAAGAAAAAGCTTGGCACACCGCTGGGACGTAGCATTAAAGATATTGCTCAGCCGTATCAAGCGCAGTCATGGCGCAGTCAGGCTTCACTCAGCAATTTGTCTGCTGAAGTCGAGAGTGCCTTAGCGATTTGGCAGGGCGCAGAGCAGCATTCCATTCGCGCACTGTTAGCGACTGAGCATGCGGATCTGGTTAAGCAAATTGATGCCGCTTATTTGCAAGCTCAGCAAGAGTTGGCTGCTTTCAAACAGCCGTTAACGCTATTGCTGCAAGATGAGCAGCAGCGCCAAGCCTTGTTTACCTTATATGACAGCTTTGATCGCCTGCACCGCCTGCATGAAAAAGATGTGGCGCGCGCACTGGGTGTGCAACTGGGCTTTAATGCCCATGATGGTGACTAAGTATGCAGCGTCGTACATTTTTAGCGGCCAGTTTGGTCGCTGTGGCTGGCAGCGCTGTGTTGGGCTGGCGTTGGTGGCCACAAGGTCGTCAGCCGGTGTTGCTGTCAGCCCGAGACAATGCTCAAGGCGAGCATTTTGCGGTGGGTTATACCTTAGCCGGTGAGCAGCTGTTTGCTACGCAGGTCACTGAGCGTTGCCATGATATTTGTGTGCATCCGTCGTTACCCTTAGCGGTGTTTACTGGGCGCAGGCCATCGACTGAAAGTTATTTAATTGATTTGCAAACAGGGCGCTTAGTACAAACCTTTGTAACCCCACTCAATCGTCACTTTCAAGGTCATGCGGTGTTTGATGCGCGTGGCGAGCGCCTGTACAGCACAGAAAATGATACCGACGAGCCAGGGCGCGGTGTGATTGGCGTCTGGCAGCTGGATACTGCGCAACGCTTACAACGAGTGGATGATTTATCCAGTCATGGTGTGGGGCCACATCAATTGCTGTGGCTGCCCGATGGCAAAACTTTAGTTGTCGCCAATGGCGGAATTCGTACCGAGTCGGGCAGTCGTGAAGAGCTTAATCTCGACGCGATGGAGCCCAGTTTAGTGCTGATGAATACTCAAGGTGAGCTCTTAAGTAAAGAGTTACTGGCCGATTCGATGAACAGCATTCGTCATTTGGCTGTGGCCGATGACGGTACTGTGATTGCCGTGCAGCAATATCAAGGTTCATTAACTGAGCGCATTGATTTGCTTGCCATCAAGCGTCCGCAGCAAGCTTTTCAGGTATTTCCCGTAGCTGAAGCCCAGCGCAGTAAAATGCAGCAGTACGCCGCCAGTGTGGCCATTCATAATGAGCTGCGTCTAGTGGCGATGACTGCGCCACGTGGCGGGCGGATGTTTATCTGGGATTTAGACAGTGCCGAGTTACGCCTCGATGCGCCTTTTCCGGATTGCGCAGGTGTTGTCGCCAGTGCAGAAGGTTTTGTGGTGACCACCGGAGTCGGGCGTTGCCGTGCCTATGATTGCCGTAGCGATAGCATCCGTATGCAGGCGTTGAATATGCCGGCAGGGCTTTGGGATAATCACGCTTTGATGGTGTAACGGTTTATTTGCCGAGCAAAAGAGCTCGGCAAATAAGCAATGTTGCAGTCGGTTAGGGCAGTTGTGGGCTGTTATAAAACGCCTGTAAAGCACTGACCAAATAGCCTAAGTCCTTGCTACCTGCTAACTCGCGAATCGAGTGCATGGCAAAAGTGGGTACGCCAATATCGATGGTCTGTACGCCCAGTTGACTGGCGGTAATCGGGCCAATGGTCGAGCCGCAACCTAGATCGCTGCGGGTGACAAAACTTTGCACAGGGATATCGGCTTGCTGACACAACAGCTTAAAGAAGCTGGAGGTTTCGCTAGTGGTGGCGTAGCGCTGGTTGGCATTCACTTTAATCACCGGGCCGTGGTTCAGCAACGGGCCGTGATTAGCATCGTGCTTGTCGGCGTAGTTTGGATGAATACCGTGCGCGTTATCCGCGGAAATCAGCAGCGAGTGCTGAATGCAGCGCACAAAATCTTCTTCTGAGTTGAGCACGCGGCGTAGCACTTGTTCGAGGAATGGGCCGTCAGCGCCACAAGCAGAGTTAGAACCGACCTCTTCGTGGTCAGTACAGACCAAAACTTGGCTGTGCTGATCATCGCTGTGTAACAGTGCTTGTAAGCCGCTGTAACAAGACAGTAAGTTGTCTAAGCGCGCACTGGCAATAAAGTCTTGGTTGAGACCAATGAATGCGGCGGGTTGGCTATCATAAAAACACAACTCGTAATCCAGTACGCAGGCATCGCTGATGGCGTGCTCACGTTGCAGTTGATCCGCCAATAGGGCTCTGAAGTCTTTCTTCGTCTCACCTTGCAATTGCGCCAAAACCGGTGGCAATTCAGTTTGCGCGTTAATCGCCCAGCCGCTATTGGCTTCACGATTGAGGTGAATCGCTAAGCTTGGAATGCTGGCAATCGCGTGTTTGAAATCGATTAAGCGGCTTTGCAGTTGCTCGTTGTGCTTGAAGGTGACGCGGCCAGCCAAAGATAAGTCGCGATCAAACCAAGGGCTAAGTAATACGCCGCCATAGACTTCAACCCCTAACTGCCAATAACCATGGCGCGATAACTCAGGCTGTGGCTTAACTTTTAGGCAAGGGCTGTCGGTGTGTGCGCCGACCATACGTATGCCATGCTGCACCGGGTCGTGCTGACCGAGCTTAATTGCAATGATTGAAGAGTCGTTGCGGGTAACGTAGTAACGTCCCTGTGGCTGCAGTTGCCATGTTTCACGCTCATCTAAGGCTTGATAGCCTGCGGCTTGTAACGCCTCAGCCATGCTTTGCGTGGCATGGAAAGGGCTTGGCGAGCGCTTTAGAAAATCCAATAAACCCTGACTGGGCGTGTTGTGCATGGTAACTCCGACTATCAAATCAATCGCAAAAGCTTAGCATTCTTGGCTGAGCGCCGCGACCTCTGGCTGGTCCGTGACTGTTAGCGTTAGGCTGCTTGTGTTGATCAGTGCTCAATTTTAGTTGGCGTGATCAGGTTTTCAAGGTTGCTCGATGGACCACAACTTAATCGCTGCACCTTGCTCTGGCCATAATAATAACTGTTGGTGCTCGGCAAACTCCCAACGTTGCACCGTGGCCAAGGCAGCTAAAAAGCGTTGCTCTTGTTCCATCAGTGCGGGTGCGCAGAGCTTGCGCGTTGTGGCAATGTTATCCAGTCTCAATCCATTGCCACTCAGTTGGTACTTTGCCATCCAGTTATTGCAGCCGGCTAATCCAGACGCTTGGTTATTATCGCCAAGGGTCAGCGTCAGCATGCTGCGATCAATCAGCGGGCGCTCACCAATCCATTCGACTTGGTAGCTTTCTAAGGGCTGTAATTGTGTGCTGGGCACGCTGCTGCAAGCAGTTAATATTGCGATTGCGCTGCCGATAAATACAAGTTTTTTCATGATCAACTGACTCCTAGTTTAAACCAGCGATGAGATTAAGCCTCGGTCTGCTGGCAGGCGCGGCACAAATGACGACCGTGACGATTTTCCCAACCGACTTCTTGTAGACGCTGTTCCGCAGCGGGTTGAAGCGCTGCTTTGCCGAGGCTGGCGTCCACGGCGAACTCCAAGTCGAGCAGGCTGCCGCAACCATCACAGTTGACCTGCCAAGTATGGATGGCCAGTTCCTTAAATACAGGTCCTGTGGTCACCGCCGTCCATTGCCCAGGAGGGTTGATCAGGTGACGAACCTTGCTGACCTGTAAGCGCATACTCAGCGACTTGCTGCCTTTGAGACTGACTTGCAAGGTGTCACCCGCTTGAATTGAGCCGCCTTGACCGGTGACTTGGTATTGTCCCGGAGCTAATGCGCGACACTCGGTTAACGTGTGCTGAGGGTTGAGTAAGGTGTAGCGAAAATCATGTTCGGCCATGCCGATCTCCAAATATTTGATAAAAGACGCGGCGTTTTAATCAATACCGAGTTTTTTCAAGCGGTAGCGCAATGAGCGAAAGCTTAAACCAAGACGCTCAGCGGCAGCTGTGCGGTTCCAGCGCGTTTCTTCAAGGGCTTGGGTGATTAGTTTACGCTCAATGTCTTCAAGGTGGTCTTCGAGGTTGTCGACACGCTCACGTGGCTGCGCTGCTGGCATTGCGGCAGGCTCGGGCGCTGCGTTGGCAACGCTGTTGTCGCTGGTTTTATGCAGGACAGCCTGCTGAAACTGTAGGTCATCGGCGTGAATAAACTCGCCTTCGGCGAGGGTGTAAGCACGCTCAAGCATGTTTTCCAGTTCACGGACATTGCCAGAGAAACGATAGCCTTGCAGCTTGTTTAGCGCCTCAGCGTGCAAATGAACCGGTGGGCCGCCAGCGCTTAAGCGTTGCAGAATCGACTCACTGAGCAAACCAATATCTTCAGGACGTTCGCGCAGCGGTGGCACTGCCAGCTCAATCACATTGAGGCGATAATACAAGTCTTGGCGGAAACGCTCAGCGGCGACTTCATTAGCGAGGTTTTTATGTGTGGCGCTTAAAATGCGCACATCAACCACCTGTTCTTGTTGACTGCCAACCGGACGAATGGCTTTTTCTTGTAGCGCACGCAGTAACTTAACCTGCATGGATAAAGGTAAATCAGCCACTTCATCTAAAAATAAAGTACCACCATGGGCGGCTTGGAATAATCCAGGCTTGTCTTCGCTAGCACCAGTAAAGCTGCCTTTTTTATGACCGAAAAACTCACTTTCCATGAGTTCTGCTGGAATTGCACCGCAGTTAACTGGAATGAAAGGTTGTTTGGCACGCGCGCTTTGCAGATGAATTTGCCGTGCCACCAACTCTTTCCCGCTACCTGATTCACCGCTGATATACACCGGAGCTTGGCTGCGCGCGAGCTTATCAATTTTTTCACGTAACTTTTGCATCGGCCGAGACTGACCTAGTAGCGGCCCTTCAGTGATTTGCGCAGGAACATTGGGTTCGCGTAGGCGTAAAGCGCTATTGACCAGTTCACGTAGGCGCACTAAATCAACCGGCTTGGTAATGAAATCAAAAGCACCGGCTTTGAGCGCATGCGTGGCTGTTTCGACGCAACCATAAGCGGTAATCATCGCGATTGGCATTTGGCTGTAATTTTTCTGCACAAACTCAATGATGTCTAAGCCGGTACCATCGGGCAGGCGCATATCCGTTAAACATAAAGCAAAGGGCTCGCGGGCTAACCACTGATAAGCTTCTTTGACATTGCAGGCGCTGCGCGTCTGCAGGTTCATACGGCCAAGGGTAATCTCCAGCAGTTCGCGAATGTCGGGCTCGTCATCAATGATCAGGGCCGTTGGTATTGTCATAACTTAAACACTCATCTTGTGCGGGTGTGCGAAGGTTATTTTAAAACAACTGCCGCCACTCTCGCGGGGGCTGTAGTCAAGGCGTGCTTGATTACTTTCACAGAGTTCGCGAGAAATGTACAAACCAAGGCCTGTGCCTTTGTTTTCAGTGGTGAAAAAAGGCTCAAAAATATTCTGTTGATCGTTAAGCGGCACGCCAGGACCATCATCGTGGATTTCTAAGGTTGGCAAATCAGTCTGTGGATGACGGTAGAGGTGCAGCCAAACCTGGCTTTGAGAATTTAACTTACCGCTGTAACGCATGCCGTTTTCAACTAAGTTGCTGAGTACTTGGTCGAGTTGGTGTGGATCCATGCGTGTTTGTAGACCGCTGCCTTTGGTGGTTAAGTGCAGGATGCGGTTCGGGTGAACGCTACTGCGAAATTCACTGGCAAAGCGGTGCAGCCAGTACTTTAGGTCCAATAACTGTGGCTCGGCTTGGCGCTGTCTTGATAGCTGTAAAACGTTTTCAATCACGGTATTCATGCGCCGTGATTGATCTTGAATAATTTGGGTTAAGCGCTGGTCGGCAGCATCAAGATGCGTGGACTCATGCAGCAATTGCGCTGCATGACTGATAGCGCCCAGAGGGTTGCGGATCTCGTGAGCAATCCCAGCAGTAAGGCGGCCAAGTGAAACCAGTTTAAGTTGCTGAGCATGCTGATTGAGTTGCGAGGTGTCTTCTAAGAAAATTAAAATCTGCGAGCTATGATCGTTTTGCAATTGTACAAAGCTGGCTTGTAACTGTGTGCTATTTTTCGTTGTTTGAATTGGCGGAGTGCGTAGCGCTGGGTTATTTAACCATTGCTCTAAGCTGTTGATTAACGCTGGGAAGTGCGGGTCAAGAATCCGGCCTTGCAGTTTTTCATAGCCAATCATCGTCAGCGCTGACTGGTTGGCTTGTAGCACGCGGTGCATTGAGTCCATCACTACAATACCGGTGCGCATCCGTTGAATGACGACTGCGTTAAGTTCTTCTAGATTGGCTACATCGCTGGCACGTTGCTCTGCTAAGACCTCACTGGCACGCAAGCGTCTACTGAGACCTTGGACAAATAACGCCGCAGCAAAACACAGCGTGCCTAAAATTCCGGCCTGCATAAACTGATTGCTAGCAGCGCTATTGGAAATACTTAAGTAAAAGGTGAGATAGATAATACCTGCTGCGGCGACGGCAGCAATTAAAAAGCCGATGCGCCCGCGCAGTAAAATGTTAGCGACGGCAACGGCGACAATAATTAAGTTACCAATTCCGCTGGGTGTGCCGCCTGCTGCGTAAAATAAGACGCATAGCTGCACAACATCAAATAACGCGAGGGAGAATAGCGGCGTTAAACGGTCGACGCGATGCATGCTGGCGATGGCAATAACGTTAACAGCCAAGTATGTCCAACTGCTGTAACGAAACAATTGAGAATTGGTCAGTTCAAGAAGTTGGCCGTCTAAATCGCTAGAAATCAGCAGTACTAAAGCAAAACCGATCAGCAAACGATAGAGATGGTAGAGCCGTAAAATACGCTGCCCTTGTCGGCCAGAAACGGCAACGTGATGATTAGTCACGGGCTTTTGGTCCTTGCGCTAGATGCTGATTGCAGCAGTACCAGTGCTGTCCTTTTTGCAGCGCGCGGTCACTGGGGGTATGTACATGGCATTGTGCGCAGCGCACCATAGTCTTGGCTGATGGCTGGTTTTCTACAGCAGAGTGACGGCTGTTAAAACGACGCCACGCCCATACACCGAGACCAATAATAATACCTAGCAGAATTAAACGAGGTAAGCCCATTGCATTGCTCCTTGGTCACGCAATCTGATGCGTTAAAGGCGCTAAGTGTACCTGTTTTTTGTCTATAGCGTGCCATCCTTGGCTGGTTGCTAGCGTAATTTAATGGCTCTGTGGCTCAGTGTTGAGCTGCTGACCGAGCGCGCGCATATCTGCACCACTTGGGGCTTGGTAAACGCGTAAGTTGAATTCTGGAGCAATAGCCAGTAAATGGTCGAAGATATCGGATTGAATGCCTTCGTAGACCGTCCATGCTGTAGTGGTAGTGAAGCAGTAAATCTCGATGGGCAAACCTTCTGGAGTGGGGCTTAATTGGCGCACCATTAAAGTCATGCCGCTTTGGTGGATACCTGGGTTGTTGCGCAGGTAATGTTCAACATAAGCGCGGAAACTGCCAATATTGGTGAGTCTGCGCGAATCGAGCGAGTCGCCGCTGCTGGACCTTACGTAAGCTTCATTCCACTTATTCAGCTCATTGATTTTGTTATCAAAATAACCATCCAATAAGTTAAAGCGCTTCAAGTGCTCAAGTTCTTCTTTAGATAGAAAATGAATGCTGTGTTGATCAATCAGTAGACTGCGCTTAATTCGACGGCCGCCACTTTCTTGCATGCCCCGCCAGTTTTTAAATGAGTCACTGATAAAGCGCTTAGTGGGAACCGTGGTGATGGTTTTATCCCAATTTTGAATTTTCACGGTGTGTAGGGCGATATCAATCACATCACCATCCGCATTTAGTTGTGGCATCTCGATCCAGTCGCCGACGCGAATCATATCGCCAGAAGATATCTGCACGCTGGCCACCAATGACAATAAAGTATCTTGGAAAATCAACATTAATACTGCCGCCATTGCACCTAACCCTGATAACAAGATCAGTGGTGAGCGGTCAATCAATGTAGCGACAATTAGAATTGTGGCAATGGCATAAATGACGATTTTAATAACTTGTATATAGCCTTTAATAGGCTTGAGATGCGCGTTTTTACGGCGCATATACAGCAAATTGATGACTTCTAGGATGGCGCCTAAGCCTAGCGCAATGGTTAAAATAATAAAGCCGCCCGCGACATTTTTAACCACAGTGATAGCAGCTTCAGGTAAGCCAGGAACCAGGCCAATGCTTGAAGAAATGATCAATGCTGGAACAATGTTAGACAGGCGCTTTACCACGCCGAAATCGTTTTTGTTGGAACCACCAAAGCGTTGCAGCATGCTATAGAAGCCGCGCACCAAAATATGCTTCACCAGCCAGTTGGCGAGTGCTGCAACGATAATTAATGCGAAGCAGGCAAGTAATGTTTGCAGTTGCGGATGTTGACTAAGTAAGTCTAACCAAGAGGTTACTTCTTCTTGCATTATTGACTCCTGAAATAGAGATAGAAGGGTTGGTGAGTATGCGGTCTGTTGCGCGAGAGTTAGCCGGCAGTTGTAGCGCTAACTTGGGTGACTTGCAGGGTGGCATGCCCATCAATTAAGCGCGCTTGCACAGTTTGAGGGGGCTTTAGATCTTCGATGCTGCGAATGATCTGCTGTTCGTCGGTAGTGCTCAGAATGCTGTAGCCGCGTTCGAGAGTGGCTAGAGGGCTGACTACGTGCAGCGACTGCATTAACATCTGCAGGCGCTGTTTGCTTTGGTTTAAGTGTTGCTGGGAGGCGCGCAGCAAGCGCTGTTCCAATTGTTTGATATGCAGTTGCTGGGTAACTATAGACTGCTGCGGATGCTGCACATTCAGGCGCGCTCGCAGGTGATCTAAACGCTGGTTACGTTGTTGCTGTTGCGTTTGTACTGCGCGCTGCAAACGTAAAGTTAAATCGTCTAAACGCTGACTGTGCTGCTGTAAACGTTCGCGCGGATGACGCAAGCGCTGGCGCAGGTGTTGCAGTTGTAAGTGTTTACGGTTTAAGGCTTCTTGTAGGCGCAGCGTGAGCCGGCGTTCAATGCTGCGTAACGTTGTCAGCAGTTCTAGCCGATTAGGCGCTAACAGTTCGGCAGCTGCAGAGGGTGTTGGTGCGCGCACGTCAGCGACAAAGTCACTGATTGAAACATCGGTTTCATGGCCAACGGCGCTGACAATAGGCGTGCGGCACTGGGCAACGGCTCTGGCAAGCGCTTCCTCGTTAAAACACCACAAGTCTTCTAGCGAGCCACCACCGCGAGCCAAAATAATTGCATCAAACTCTGCGCGATCGGCCAGTTCTAGCGCGCGCACTAATTGCGCAGTGGCTTCGCGGCCTTGGACGGCGCTTGGAATCAGGGTTAATTGCACATGCGGTGCACGTCGTGCAAACACGCTCATGATGTCATGTAAGACTGCACCGGATGCTGATGTGATAATGCCGATGCGCTGTGGATGCGCGGGTAAAGCCTGTTTGCGTTCTTGGGCGAATAAACCTTCAGCTTGCAATGCGGTTTTTAGTGCTTCGAAAGCTAAGCGTAATGCACCGTCACCGGCTGCCTCGACACTGTCGAGGATCATTTGATAATCGCCGCGACCTTCATATAAAGAAACGCGGCCACGCACACGCACTAAAAGACCGTCGCGCAGTAAGTCACGGACACGGCTGGCTTGCTGTTTGAAAATAGCGCAGCGCACCTGAGCATTACGATCTTTTAGTGTGAAATAAACATGACCAGAAGCCGGGCGAGCTATGTTAGACAGTTCACCTTCAACCCATACTTGTGGAAATACATCCTCAAGCAGGAGGCGGGCACGCTGATTAAGTTGGCTGACGGTGAGTACTTCACGGTCGAGGCCTAAGCGCTGGAAAGGATCAGTAAGCATATGGCAATGATAAAGCAACGGCTATTTATAAGCGAGTCCTGCCCATTGCAGTAGAATGTTGGTGAAAGTTTATTGCTCGGCGACTTGGTTAATCATGCTGGATATGGTATAAAACGCGCCGCTTTACTTGAATATTCAAGAGAGCTTTAAAATCCACACACATATCGACACGAATTTCTGGGTGCCTTCGGGTTGAAAGTCGGGATATGTGGAGGCCTAACCCGTTTTATTATTTTAGGAATGATCATGACTCAACAAGTCACTATGCGCGAAATGTTAAAGGCTGGTGTGCACTTCGGACACCAAACTCGTTACTGGAATCCGAAAATGGGTAAATACATTTTTGGTGCGCGCAACAAGATTCACATCATTAACTTAGAAAAAACCTTGCCAATGTTCAATGACGCGATGTCAGTCATTGAGAAGTTATCAAACGGTAAGAATAAGATTCTATTTGTTGGTACTAAGCGTTCAGCCAGCAAAATCATTGCTGAGCAAGCAACGCGTTGCAACATGCCTTACGTTAACCACCGCTGGTTAGGTGGTATGTTGACCAACTACAAAACCATCCGTGATTCAATCAAGCGTCTGCGCGATTTAGAAGTGCAAGCGGCTGATGGCACCTTTGAAAAGCTGACTAAGAAAGAAGCTTTGATGCGTACTCGTGATTTAGAAAAACTTGAGCGCAGCATCGGTGGTATTAAAAACATGGGCGGTTTGCCTGATGCAATGTTCGTAGTGGACGTTGATCACGAGCGTATTGCTATTCAAGAAGCCAACAAGCTAGGTATTCCAGTTATTGGTATCGTTGATACTAACAGCAGCCCAGATGGTGTTGATTACATCATTCCAGGTAACGATGACGCGATTCGTGCCATCCAGCTGTACCTAGGTGCAGCAGCTGATTGCGTACTACGTGTACGTCAAGGTGCAGCGACTACAGCTGAAGAGTTTGTTGAAGTGGCTGGTGAAGCGACTGAGGGCTAAGGCTCTGTAAGTCCGCCAGTGACGAAAAAGGGGGCTTGGCCCCCTTTTTGCCTGATTTGATCGGCAGTTTAAAACTGCTGTTTATACTGAATTAAAGAGGAATGTGAAGATGACTCAGATCACTGCTGCTATGGTAAAAGAACTGCGTGAGCGTACTGGCCAAGGCATGATGGATTGCAAGAAAGCCCTAGAAGTTTCTGGTGGCGATATTGAAAAAGCCATTGATGACATGCGTTCTGCTGGTGCAATTAAAGCGGCTAAAAAAGCCGGTAACATTGCAGCTGAAGGTTCTATTGCGGTTAAAGTGGCTGACGACAACAAAAGTGCTGTAATTGTTGAAGTGAACTCACAAACAGACTTCCTAGCACTGCAAGACGACTTTAAAAACTTTGTAACAGCGACCTTGGATTTAGCTTTTGCTGACAAAAATCTTGATGTTGCTGGATTAATTGCTGCACAAGAGCCAGCGCGTGAAGCGGTGGTTGCTAAGTGTGGTGAGAACGTCAATATTCGTCGTTTAACTCGCGTTGAAGGCGACGTGGTTGGTGCTTACCTGCACGGTAACCGCATTGGTGTTGTCGTTGCGTTGAGCGGTGGCGATACAGAATTGGCCAAAGACATTGCGATGCACGTTGCTGCAAGCAGCCCGCAGTTCCTCGATCCAACTCAAGTTTCTGATGAAGCAATTGCTAAAGAAAAAGAAATTTTCTTGGCGTTGAACGAAGATAAGATCAAAGGCAAGCCAGACAACATTGTTGAAAACATGATTGCCGGTCGTATCAAGAAGTTCTTGGCTGAAGCAAGCTTGGTTGAGCAAGCATTCATTAAGAACCCAGAAGTCACCGTTGGTAAGTTGGCGCAACAAGCCGGCGCAGCCATCGTTTCTTTTGTACGTTTTGAAGTGGGCGAAGGTATTGATCGTGGCGAAGTTGATTTCGCTGCAGAAGTTGCTGCACAGTTGGCTGCTGCAAAAAAATAAGCATCTACTGGTAACACCAAAAGGCTGCCCGCAATTGCGCGCGGCCTTTTTTATAAAAAAGACACTGTGCTTTATACGGCTGTCTTGTAATATGTGCGCACATAAACAGCACTGTTTGCATTAGCTGTGGTCAGAATACGCCACAGACGTTAAATCACATCCGTAGGAGACACAGATCATGGCTCAACAAGTCGGTGGACGCCAACCCCGCTATAAACGAATTTTACTTAAGCTCAGTGGTGAAGCGTTGATGGGTACCGAAGAGTTCGGTATTGATCCAAAAGTGCTTGATCGCATGGCTTTAGAAATTGGCCAGTTGATCGGTATTGGTGTGCAAGTCGGCTTAGTGATTGGTGGTGGTAACCTATTCCGTGGTGCTGCATTGTCTGCCGCGGGTATGGATCGAGTCACCGGTGATCATATGGGTATGCTGGCGACTGTAATGAACTCATTGGCCATGCGTGATGCTTTAGAACGTTCGAATATCCCTGCATTGGTGATGTCGGCTATTTCGATGGTCGGTGTGACGGACCATTACGACCGCCGTAAAGCAGTAGGACATTTAAAGAAAGGTGAGGTGGTGATTTTCTCTGCGGGCACCGGTAATCCATTCTTTACGACCGACTCTGCGGGTTGCTTGCGCGGCATTGAGATCAGTGCTGATGTGGTTCTTAAAGCAACTAAAGTGGATGGTGTATATACTGCCGATCCCCTGAAAGACCCGAATGCGGAAAAGTTTGACTATTTGACCTACGACGAAGTATTGGATCGTAAATTGGAAGTGATGGATTTGACGGCTATTTGTTTGTGCCGCGACCACAAAATGCCATTACGGGTTTTTAATATGAATAAGCCAGGTGCTCTGCTAAACGTTATTTTAGGTGGCGCAGAAGGCACCCTGATCGAGGAAAATAAACAATGATCAATGAAATTAAAAAAGATGCACAGGTGCGTATGCACAAGTCAGTTGAATCTTTACAGCATGCTTTTGCAAAGATTCGCACCGGCCGTGCCCACCCAGGTATTTTAGATACAGTGATGGTGTCCTACTACGGTAACGATACGCCGCTGCGTCAGGTGGCTAACGTAACAGTTGAAGATTCACGTACTTTAGCCTTGTCTGTGTTTGATAAAAGCATGATTCAAGCTGTAGAAAAAGCGATTTTAGTGGCTGATTTAGGTCTAAATCCAGCAACCTCTGGTACGACTATTCGCGTACCTATGCCTGCCTTGACTGAAGAAACGCGCAAAGGTTACACCAAACAAGCGCGTCAAGAATCAGAGAACGCTCGTGTTGCCGTGCGCAATATTCGCCGTGATGCCTTGGCGCAGTTGAAAGATTTGGTCAAAGAAAAAGAAATCAGCGAAGACGAAGAGCGCCGTGGTGCTGATGAAATCCAGAAAATCACTGATCATGCGATTGAGGAAATCGATAAGCTGTTAGCAGCCAAAGAAACTGACTTGATGGCAGTGTGATTTAGGGGTCGCTGTAATGAGCAAAGCAACGCAGGATGCGCAGTGTATCGTACCGCGTCATGTCGCGATTATTATGGATGGCAATAATCGCTGGGCTAAGAAACTCTTTTTACCTGGCGTTGCCGGCCACAAAGCTGGTGTGGATGCTGTTCGAGCGGTGGTTGAGGTCTGCGCTGAAGCCGGCGTTGAGGTGCTGACGCTGTTTGCCTTCTCCAGTGAGAATTGGCAGCGTCCTGCCGCTGAGGTAGGCGCTTTGATGGAGTTGTTTTTAGTGGCTTTGCGCCGTGAATCTAAAAAACTTGATCAAAATGGCATCCGTTTGCGCATTATTGGTGATCGTTCACGCTTTCACCCTGAGTTGCAAGCAGCGATGCAAGAAGCTGAACAGCGCACTGCTCATCACTCTAAGTTTCTCCTACAAGTGGCCGCCAATTATGGTGGTCAGTGGGATATTGTGCAGGCAGCGCAGCAGCTCGCACGTTCTGTTCAAGCGGGCGAGTTGCAGCCTGATGATATCAGTGCTGAACGCTTGCAGAACTGCTTGAGTACAGCATCACAGCCGCTCCCTGATTTATGTATTCGTACAGGCGGAGAGCGTCGTATCAGTAATTTTTTATTGTGGCAGTTAGCCTACAGTGAATTGTATTTTTCGAGTTTGTTTTGGCCCGACTTCAAGCATCAAGCCATGCGCGATGCTTTAGCTGATTTCTCATCACGGCAGCGCCGCTTTGGGAAAACCAGCGAACAAGTGGCCGCAGAGGAACGCACACCATGCTCAAACAACGAATAATTACCGCACTTTGGTTGGCACCTCTAGCTTTACTAGGCTTCTTTGCTTTGCAAGGCGCAGCTTTTTTAGCTTTTGTCGCTTTAATTGTAGCGCTGGCAGGTTGGGAATGGGCGCGCTTGGCGGGTTATGACACGCAAGGTCAGCGGATTGCTTATGCTGTGTTTGTGGCGATTACGTTAGTACTGCTCAATAGCAATACGATGTTGTTGCTGCCAATTTTGTGTTTAGCTCTGGTTTGGTGGTTATTCGCCACAGCTATGGTGATCGTTTTTCCGCGCAGTATTGCTTATTGGGGCGGTAATCTTGGTAAGCGCGTGATGGGCTTGGGTATTCTTATTCCTGCCGGCTTAGGCTTGGTTGTTCTGAAGAATCAGCCGCAAGGCAATATGCTTATTTTGAGTTTGATGCTGCTGGTTTGGGGCGCTGACATTGGCGCGTACTTTTTTGGCCGAGCCTTCGGTAAGCGCAAATTAGCACCGCGTGTCAGTCCTGGTAAAAGCTGGGCAGGCTTCTTTGGTGGTCTATTTACCAGTGTCTGTATTGCTGCAGGTTTAGCCTTGTATCTACAGGTGCCTGTTAGTCAGTTTGCTGTGGTACTGCTTTGTGCCGCAGTCGTGGTGCTTTTTTCTGTGGTCGGTGATTTAACTGAAAGTATGTTTAAGCGGCAGATGGGTATCAAAGACAGCAGCCAGTTGTTGCCCGGCCATGGTGGTGTGTTAGATCGAATTGACAGTCTGACAGCCGCAGCGCCAGTGTTTGCGTTGTTATTGTTGTTAAGTGGTTGGACGCTTTCTTGAATACCGACAAACCTCGTCTGCAACAGATTACAGTATTGGGTGCGACCGGCTCGATCGGCAGCAGCACCCTCGATGTGATTAGGCAACACCCAGACCGTTATCAGGTTTTTGCCTTAACTGCACATTCGCGCATGGCTGAGCTACAAGCCTTGTGCATACAGCATCGCCCACGCTTTGCTGTGGTTGCAGATGCTGCAAGTGCTAAGCGCTTACAAAGTGATTTGCATACTGCTGGAGTCGCCACTGCGGTTTTATTTGGCCAACAAGGCTTGGCAGAGGTTGCTGCGCACCCTGATGTGGATGCAGTCATGGCGGCCATTGTCGGTGCTGCAGGTTTGCCGTCAGCCATGGCTGCAGTGCAGGCAGGTAAGAAAATCTTATTGGCCAATAAAGAAGCGTTAGTGATGTCTGGCGCGCTGTTTATGAGTGCAGTACGCGAGCATGGTGCGCAGTTACTGCCAATTGACAGCGAGCATAATGCGATTTTTCAGTGCCTGCCTTGTAACTATGCAGAAGGTTTGGCACCTGTTGGCGTGCGCCGTATTTTGTTAACTGCATCAGGTGGGCCGTTTCGTAACAGCAGTTATGCTGAGTTAGAAAGGGTCACTCCTGCGCAAGCCTGTGCGCATCCAAACTGGTCAATGGGACAGAAAATTTCTGTCGATTCAGCGACGATGATGAATAAAGGTTTGGAGTTGATTGAGGCGTGTTGGTTGTTTGCAGCGCGCCCAACGCAAGTCGAAGTGGTGATTCATCCGCAAAGCGTGATCCACTCTTTAGTTGATTACATTGACGGTTCGGTGCTGGCGCAGTTGGGTAACCCTGATATGCGCACACCTATTGCGCATGCCATGGCGTGGCCGGAGCGTATTGCTTCAGGAGTGGCACCTTTAGATTTATTTACTTTAGCACGCATGGATTTTATTGCCCCAGATTTACAACGGTTTGCCTGCTTACGCTTAGCCATTGCAGCGGCGCAAGCAGGTGCTGCTGCACCGATTGTTTTGAATGCGGCTAACGAGGTTGCGGTTGCGGCATTTTTGCAGGAACGCATTCGTTTTACCCAGATTCCACAATTGATCGAAGATGTACTGAGTTTGCAGATGAGCACTACAGTGCACGATCTTGAAAATGTACTTGAAATCGATCAGCAGGCTCGCGCATACGCGAATACATGGTTGAATAAGCAGTCGATCACTGCAGGGGTAGGGTTATGAGTGGTTTGTATATGTTGCTTGGCACGCTCGTTACGCTAGGTGTTCTGGTGACAATTCATGAGTACGGACATTTCTGGGTGGCGCGCCGCTGCGGCGTCAAAGTGTTACGTTTTTCGATTGGTTTCGGTACACCTTTGTTGCGTTGGCATGACCGATATGGCACGGAGTTTGTTATCGCTCTGATTCCGCTTGGCGGCTATGTGAAGATGCTCGATGAGCGCGAAACACCGGTCGCTGAAGCGCAGCAAAGCCAATCATTTAACCGCAAAACAGTGGGTCAGCGTATTGCCATTGTGATCGCCGGGCCTGTGGCTAACTTTGCGTTAGCATTTGTATTGTTTTGGTGCTTGGCAATGCTCGGCAGTCAACAGGTTAAACCTGTGATTGGTGAAGTGGCTGCTGAAAGTTTAGCTGCGCAGGCAGGTTTACGCAGTGGGCAAGAGATCATTGCCGTTGACGGCCAAGCTGTTTCAGGCTGGTCGGATGTTAATTTGCAACTTATTCAGCGTTTGGGTAACAGCGGTACCTTGCGCATTGATGCCCAAACTCCGGGTAACTCTGCTGTCAGTAGCTATACGCTAAACTTGGATAAGTGGCTGTACGGTGCTGAAGAGCCTAATCCAATCAGTGATTTAGGTATTGAGCCTTGGCGTCCACAGGTCGCAGCGGTTGTTGCACAGCTTGATCCTGAAGGGCCAGCGCAGCATGCGGGCTTGCAATTGCAGGACAAAGTGATTGCGATCGATGGTCAAGCCGTCGAAGATTGGCAAAGTGTCGTCAGTTATGTGCAGGCACGTCCCAATACAACGATAGAATTGAGCGTTGAGCGAGCTGGGCAGCGTATAGAGTTGCCAGTGCTGTTAACTGCTCAAGGAGTCGCTGCTGAAGCCCGTGGTTATTTAGGTATGGGCGTGACGGGTGGTGAGTGGCCAGCAGAAATGCTGCGCGATGTCCGTTATGGTCCGTTGGATGCGATTGTGCAAGGTGCGCAGCGAACTTGGACCATGAGTGCTTTAACTCTAGGCTCGTTGAAAAAGATGCTGTTTGGCGAACTCTCAGTAAAAAACTTGAGTGGACCGATAACCATTGCTAAAGTGGCCGGCGCTTCGGCTGAAAGTGGCCTGAGAAGTTTTTTGAACTTCATGGCTTATTTGAGTATTAGCTTAGGCGTGTTGAATTTATTGCCAATTCCTGTGCTTGATGGCGGACATCTGCTATTTTATATCGTTGAGTGGGTCCGTGGTCGACCGTTGTCAGAACGTATCCAAGCTTTAGGGATGCAGATCGGTATTGCTTTAGTGGTTGGTGTTATGGTTCTTGCGGTATTTAATGATTTAGCGCGTTTGTAAAAATACTGATTCGCTGCTTGGCAGTGGGTTTTATATATATCGTTGAAAAAGAAAGGTTTGCATGAAACGTCTGCTGCTACCTGCGGTTATATCCGCGCTAATAATTTCTGAAGCTCACGCTGCACCCTTCACTGTCTCTGATATCCGTGTTAACGGTTTACAGCGCGTGTCTGCTGGCAGTGTCTTTGCTGCTTTACCCTTGAATGTCGGTGAGCCGGTTGATGATCGCCGTTTGGCAGAAGCAACGCGTTCGTTATTTAAAACGGGTTTTTTTGAAGATATTCAACTCAGTCGTGATGGTGACATCTTAATTATTAACTTAGTTGAGCGTCCTTCCATTTCCAGCGTGGAAATTGAGGGTAATAAAGCCATCAGTAAAGAAGACTTGCTCAAAGGTTTAAAACAGTCTGGACTCGCTGAAGGCGAGATTTTCCAGCAGGCGACCTTAGAAGGCGTGCGCAATGAATTGCAGCGCCAATATGTTTCTCAAGGCCGTTACTCTGCCAATATTGATGCGCAGGTGATTGCTCAGCCACGCAACCGTGTAGCGTTGAAAATTAACGTTACTGAAGGTTCAGTGGCATCGATTCAGCACATCAACGTTGTCGGTAATAAAGTATTTAAAGATCAAGATTTGATCGACCTGTTTGAACTGAAAACCAAAAACTGGTTATCGTTTTTCCGTAACGATGACAAATATGCGCGGGAAAAACTGTCAGGTGACTTAGAGCGTTTGCGTTCTTATTACTTTGACCGTGGTTATATCAATATGGATATAAGTTCCACGCAGGTTTCTATCACTCCAGATAAAAAGCACGTTTATATCACTGTGAACGTTGATGAGGGTGAGCAGTACACCATCCGCGATGTGAAACTGTCAGGTGACCTGAAAGTACCTGAAGAAGATGTAAGAGCTTTGCTGCTGTCCCGCGAAGGGCAAGTGTTCTCACGTAAAGTGATGACCACCACGTCAGAATTAATCACTCGTCGCTTAGGTAATGATGGTTACACCTTTGCCAACGTCAATGGTGTGCCAGAAACCCACGACGAAGACAATACGGTATCTCTTACTTTTGTGGTTGACCCAGGTAAGCGCTCTTACGTTAATCGTATCAATTTCCGTGGCAATACTAAGACCATGGATGAAGTGCTGCGTCGTGAAATGCGTCAAATGGAAGGCGGTTGGGCCTCCACTTACTTAATTGATCAGTCGAAAACGCGTTTAGAGCGTTTAGGCTACTTCAAAGAAGTCAACGTGGAAACACCGCAAGTGCCGGGTACTGACGATCAAATTGATGTCAATTACAGCGTTGAAGAGCAGCCGTCAGGTTCGATTACTGCCAGTGTTGGTTTTGCTCAGAATGCCGGTTTGATTCTTGGTGGGTCAATCAGTCAGAGCAACTTCTTAGGTACGGGTAACAGAGTCAGCGCGGGCTTAACTCGCAGTGAGTATCAAAGTAATTATAACTTCAGTTTCGTTGATCCGTACTGGACCGTCGATGGCGTGAGTTTAGGCTACAATGCTTTCTACCGCACCACTGACTACGATAAGTTAGACGTTGATGTGTCAAGTTACTCCGTCGATAGTTTGGGCGGTGGTATTAATATTGGTTATCCAATCAATGAAACATCACGCCTTAACTTTGGCCTCAGTGCTCAGCAAGATAAGTTAAAAACAGGGCGTTATACTGTTGATGAGATTTTTGACTTTGTCGAGAAAGAGGGTGACAACTACACTAACTTTAAAGCTTCGGTGGGTTGGTCAGAGTCAACCCTGAATCGTGGGATGATGGCAACCCGTGGTCACTCACAAAGTTTGGTGTTAGAAACAACCATTCCGGGCAGTGATCTATCGTTTTATCGTTTAGATTACCGCGGTCAACTTTTCAAACCATTAACCACGAACTACACCTTACGTTTCCATACTGAACTAGGTTATGCGGAAAGTTATGGTTCTACTTCGGAGTTGCCATTCTTTGAACATTATTATGCCGGTGGTTTTAACTCGGTACGAGGGTTTAAAGACAGCAGTTTAGGTCCACGTAGTACTCCGAGCACAGGTACACGACCAGGCACCTTGAAAGATCCAGATGATGACAATTTGCCATTCGGTGGTAACGTACTCGTGCAAGGTGGTGTTGAATTACTCTTCCCAATGCCCTTTGTTAAAGATCAGCGTTCATTACGTACAGTATTGTTCTGGGATGTCGGTAATGTGTTTGACACACACTGTAGCTCAGCACAGAAAAGCCGTAATGAAGCAGGTTGTGGCCTTAAGTACGATAACTTAGCCAGCTCAGTTGGTGTTGGGCTAACATGGGTGACTGCGCTAGGGCCGTTAAGCTTTAGTTTAGGTGTGCCAGTGAAAAAGCCAGACAATGCGGATACCCAAGTATTCCAGTTCTCTTTGGGCCAAACATTCTAATTTAGTTTTAAATCAATCAATAACAGCGTTTCTAGGGGTGTACCGTGCGTAAGTTAACTCAACTTGTTTTACTGACAACTGCTTTAATCAGTGGTCCTGTGTTTGCGGAAATGAAAATCGCTGTATTGAACTATCAAATGGCTCTGTTGGAATCTGACGCTGCCAAGAAATATGCGGTTGATGCGGAAAAGAAATTTAGTCCACAACTGACTAAACTGAAAAACCTAGAAAGCGATGCCAAGCGTATTCAAGATCGTTTGATGAAAGATGGCGAGCGTATGCAACAAGCTGAGCTTGAGCGTTTAGAGCTTGAGTTCAAACAAAAAGCCCGTGACTTTCAAACCCAGTCCAAAGACTTAAACGAAGCTAAAGCGGTTGCTGATCGCGATATGCTACAAAAACTTAAGCCTAAACTGGATAAAGCCGTTGAAGATGTATTGAAGAGCGGCAACTATGACTTAGTCTTAGAGCGCGGTGCGGTAGTTGATGTTAAGCCTCAGTTTGACATCACCTTGCGTGTTATTGAGCGCATGAATCAGTTACGTTGATATGAAACAGTTTAATCTTGCTCAGTTAGCCGAGATGCTCGGCGCTGAGCTGCGTGGTGATGCACAGAAAAATATTTTTGGTTTGGCGACGCTGCAAGAAGCCAGTGCCGATCAATTAAGTTTTTTAGCCAATGCCCATTACCGTAAGCAGCTTGAAACCAGTCAGGCAGGCGCGATGTTGTTGTCTGCTAAGGATGCGGTTGATTACAGCGGTAATTGCTTGATTGTGGCTGATCCTTATTTGGCCTATGCAAAACTCTCTCATTTTTTTGATCGCACGCCGAAGCAGCCTGCAGGTATTCACCCAAGCGCAGTAGTTGCTGAGAGTGCCTTGGTTGATTCAACTGCTTGTATTGGGCCAGGCGTAGTGATTGATGAAGATGCAGTGATTGGTGCTGGCGTCAGTATCGGTGCACATTGTGTGATTGGTGCGCGCAGTCGTATTGCCGAGCAGGGTCGCTTAGCACCACGAGTGACGCTTTACCATGACGTCACTATCGGTGCACGTGTGGTGATTCAATCGGGCGCCGTGATTGGTGGTGAAGGTTTTGGTTTTGCTAAGCATCAAGGTGAATGGCATAAGATTGCCCAGATTGGCGGCGTGACCATTGGTGACGATGTTGAGATTGGTGCTAATACCTGTATTGACCGCGGTGCGCTTGCTGATACCTTAATTGGTAATGGGGTCAAGCTAGACAACCAAATCCAGATTGCCCATAACGTACAGATTGGCGACAATACAGCGATTGCAGCCTGTGTCGGGATTTCCGGTAGTGCAAAAATTGGCCGCAACTGTATGTTGGCGGGTGGTGTCGGTTTAGTTGGTCATATTGATATTTGTGATGATGTGTTTATTACAGGTATGACCATGGTTACCCATTCTATTAGTGAGCCGGGTGCGTATTCGTCAGGTACGGCGATGCAGCCAGCAGCGGAATGGAAAAAAAGCGCGGTACGTTTTCGTCAGTTGGATGACATGGCGAAACGTCTTCGAGTATTGGAAAAACATACTCAGAAGTGACTGCGTGTATGGATATATCATCTGACTGCTTATCGACCTTTATTGCTAATCAGCTTTAATTTAGCGCATTAAGTGCCGTTCAGTTGAGGGTGGTAGGTTGTGTGTACGGTATACACAGCCTCACTTATTTGATTAAGGCTTTTTTATGATGGACATTAACGAGATTCGTCAACTTCTCCCGCACCGCTACCCTTTTTTATTAGTGGATCGTGTTGTGGCGATTGATTTAGAGCAGAAGACGATCAATGCTTATAAAAACGTAAGCATCAACGAGCCTTTTTTTAATGGCCATTTCCCACAGCACCCGATTATGCCAGGCGTTCTAATTATTGAAGCTATGGCACAAGCAGCAGGCGTGTTGGGCTTTAAAATGATGAATGCTTCGCCAGAAGACGGTACCTTGTATTACTTTGTTGGTTCTGACAAATTGCGCTTTCGTCAGCCAGTCGTACCAGGCGATCGTCTTGATTTAAAAGCACGTTTTCTGAGCTCGAAACGTGGTATTTGGAAGTTTGAATGCCAAGCAACAGTAGCTGATGTATTGGTTTGTTCGGCTGAAATTATCTGTGCGGAACGCAAACTATGAGTTTAATTGATCCTAGCGCCATTATTGATCCAACAGCTCAGCTTGCGGATGACGTGACTGTTGGGCCATGGACCATCATTGGGCCTGGTGTCGAAATAGGTGCTGGATCAATTATCGCATCGCACGTGGTGATTAAAGGGCCAACGAAAATTGGCTGTCATAATCACATCTACCAGTTTTCATCGGTAGGTGAAGATACCCCAGATTTAAAGTATCAAGGCGAAGCTACACGCTTAGTGATTGGCGATCATAACGTCATTCGTGAAGGTGTCACCATTCACCGTGGTACCGTGCAAGACCGCTCTGAAACCACCATTGGTAATCACAACTTAATCATGGCCTACGCGCATATCGGCCATGACAGCGTGATTGCGAATCACTGTATTTTAGTCAATAACACAGCCTTAGCAGGGCATGTACATATGGATGACTGGGCTATTTTATCCGGTTACACCTTGGTTCATCAGTATTGTCATATTGGCGCGCACAGCTTTACGGCGATGGGCGCTGCGATTGGTAAAGATATTCCTGCTTTTGTCACTGTCGCCGGTAACCCTGCGGAAGCACGTAGTATGAACTTTGAGGGCATGCGCCGCCGTGGTTTCACCGAGGATGCGATACAGGCGTTACGTCGTGCTTATAAGGCTGTTTATCGCCAGGGCTTGACAGTGGAAGAGGCATTGGACGCCTTAACTGAGAGTGCAGCTGAGCACCCGGAAGTAGAATTGTTTTGTGATTCAATACGCCGATCTTCCCGCGGTATTACTCGCTAATGACTGAGCAGTTGCTGCAGCCTTTAAAAGTTGCTCTGGTGGCTGGTGAAGCCTCGGGTGATATTTTGGGGGCTGGTCTCATGCAGGCTATACGCAATCATTGTCCACAAGTTGAATTCATTGGCGTTGGCGGGCCTTTAATGGAAGCGCAAGGCTTGCAATCGTATTTCCCGATGGAACGTCTGGCTATTATGGGCTTGGTGGAAGTGCTGGGTCGATTGCCTGAGCTGTTATCGCGGCGCAAGCGTTTGGTCGCCACGTTAAAGCAACAGCAACCAGATGTGTTTATTGGTATCGATGCACCAGACTTCAATTTAACGATCGAGCTGCAGTTGCGTGAAGCAGGCATTAAAACTGTGCATTACGTAAGTCCTTCAGTTTGGGCATGGCGCCAAAAGCGGGTGTTAAAAATTCGCCAAGGCTGTGATTTGATGCTGACTTTGCTGCCTTTTGAAGCGCAGTTCTATCAAGATAATCAAGTCCCAGTGCTGTTTGTCGGTCATCCGTTGGCTGATAGCGTAGCCATGCATAATGATCCGCTGCCTGCGCGCGAGCAACTAGGTCTACCAGCTGATGCGCAAGTGGTCGCTTTGTTGCCGGGCAGTCGTGGTGGTGAAGTCGCGAAGTTAGGTGCTCTGTTTGTTGATACGGCGCGCTATTTGTTAGCTGAAAAGCCGCAACTACGTTTTATCATTCCAGCGGCCAATCAAGCACGCCGTGAGCAGTTAGCAGCAATTTTAGCCGAAGCACCCAATCTGCCTATTGAGATTCTCGATGGTCAATCACAAACTGCATTGCAAGCCTGTGATGCAGTGTTGATTGCTTCTGGCACTGCAACCCTAGAAGCCATGTTGTTTAAAAAACCGATGGTGGTTGCTTACAAGTTGGCACCCTTAAGCCATTGGCTGTTGAAGAAAATGGTGAAAAGCCCTTACATTTCTCTGCCTAACTTATTAGCCGCTGAGATGCTGGTGCCTGAATTTATTCAAGACGCGGCCACACCTGAAGTTTTGGGCGAGGCGGTGTTAACACAGTTGCGTGATGGCTCAAAGCAAACCCAGCGCTTTGCTGAACTACATCAGTCCTTGCGCTGCGATGCCTCACAGCGTGCTGCGCAGGGTGTGTTACAGCTATTAGGGCGTATGTAGTGCAACTCGGTCTACTTCAGCAGGCGCGTGCTGGCAAGATTGTAGCGGGTGTCGATGAAGTGGGACGAGGGCCTTTATGTGGGCCTGTTGTTACCGCTGCGGTCATTCTCGATCCACAACGTCCTATTTTTGGCTTGAATGACTCGAAAAAACTCACGGAGAAAAAACGTGAAGCTTTGTTTGTAGAGATTCAAGAAAAAGCTTTAGCGTGGTCTATTGGGCGTGCTGAAGTTGAAGAAATCGATCAGTTAAATATCCTTCAGGCCACGATGCTGGCCATGCAGCGCGCTGTTGAGGGTTTGTCGATCACCCCAGACTTAGCTTTGATTGATGGTAATCGTTGCCCGCAATTGAGTATGGCCAGCGAGGCTGTGGTGCAGGGTGATGGTTTGATTGCGGAAATATCTGCAGCATCGATTTTGGCGAAAGTCAGTCGTGATCGAGAAATGGCGATTCTGGATGCGCAATACCCAGGATATGGAATTGCTAAGCACAAAGGCTATCCAACCCCTGCGCATTTGAAAGCTTTGCAAGAGCTTGGCCCAACGCCTATTTATCGCCGTTCATTTGGCCCAGTACGGCGGTTTTTCGAAGCGGACTGATTCTCAGCCAAGTCACTTGATAGTGATGTAAAAAACTAAAATCCTCCTGTGGGCATGGCGATCTGCGCTAAGTCTGCTTTTCCCTTTAAACCGTGTTGCAAGCCAAGTTTGCGCCTGACGTACCTCGCTAATACTGCTATTCCCTCAACGGGTCATCCTGACCCGATTCGGGCGCTACGCCATCCTTGGCTCGCTCGCCGCAGCACTAGCGATGTACTTCTTGACCATGTGTGTTGATAGCAACCTTGCAGCAGGTATCTTTTGAATTGTATTGATTGAGAGATACTGACTGCTGGCGTGAATCGCATAGTTTGCATGATTAAAACTGCGCTAATGCAAACAATACAAAAGGTCACAGGCGTGCTTCGGGGTTAGTGTGCTGAGTGAGCCAAGGATGGCGAACGCCGGAGTTGAACCCTGGATGAGTTCATCGACGGATTAACACTGACCCCGAAGTACGGCACGCACAGTATTTGCCAATTAAAAACTACAAACAGTATGTGAGCATGGCGAACTGCGCTCAGTCTGCTTTTCCCTCACGAGACATCCTGTCTCGATTCGGGCGCTACGTCATCCCTGGCTACGCTTACCGCCGACTTAGCGCAGCTCACCTTGACCATCGTTGTTGTGCGCTAGCTCAGGTTGCTTGACCGTTGCTATTCCGCAATCTTCAGTTCGCGTGACTTAGTGTAAACGTAGCGGATTTTTTCATACTCGAAAGGAGAGTTCAGCTGCCCATAACGTAGTTTGGTGATATAGCGCTGATCAACAATTTTCAGAGCAAAAATCTCTGGATGACGTTCACTTTCCTTGGCAACATTGAGCCAATTAACCGAGAAGTCGAGAGTGTAGTCAGCGACTAGTCCGCCAGTATCTCGCACGTTTGATGGGCCTAGTAGCGGCAGCATCAAATACGGACCGTGTGGCACGCCGTAATAGCCTAAAGTTTGGCCAAAATCCTCGTTATTTTTAGCCAGCCCCATCTTTGTCGCAGGATCCCATACTCCAGCCAAACCAAAAGTAGTGTTAAATAAAATACGCGCTGTTGTCTCCATTGCGCGATGACCTTTAAGCTGTAATAGGCTATTGGCTAAAGTTGGAATTTCGCCTAAGTTGCTAAAAAAGTTACTGACCCCTTTACGCAAAAAATGCGGCGTCACCTTGGTATAACCTTTCACTACAGGTAAAAATACCCATTGATCAAAGCGATAGTTAAAGTGATAAACACGTCGATTCCATTGCTCCAAAGGGTCACTGATGTGCAACGCATCTAAAGCTGCGCGCTCAAATTCATGCTGCCCTGCGTGCTGATTAAACTTTAAATTTTGCAGTGGATTTTTAAAACCATCGTCATCGACTTGTTGTGCATGACTAAAATTTGTAAGGCTCAATAACAGTAAGCTGGCTGCGCAGTAATTACCTAAAGAGTGAGTTTTATTCATGGAAAAACTCCAGTATATCTGCACCATTATCTCGATAATCTAAATTTCCGAGATGGCCACCATAGGGGTAAAGGGTTAAACGTTCAGCAAAATTTTCTTTTAAAAAGCCTAAATCACCCGTTCCCAAAATGATGTCATCAGCATTGTGCATTACACCAATTTTGCTGGTTGTGCTGAGATAGTCCGCCAGTGCATACAAACTGCTGGCCTGACTCAATGACTCAAAGTCCTCAGTTGTAGGGCTTTCAAGCGCAAGTTTTTGCTCCTTGAAGTGGACTTTCCAGAACGGGAGTAATTGCTGCTCGATATAACAGTCAAAATCACAGAGTAACGCGCGTTTAAAAAACGGTGTCAGGCTAGTGCCATCATTAATTTTTTGCTGCGCTGGAGTGATAATGCCCCGGCGATTGATCAAGTCTGAGGTGAAGTTAATGTCCGCTGAGGCGAAGCGGAAAGCACTACCAATGAGCATCGCCAGCTGATTGTCGCTGAGTTTTTGCTTGGAGTTTTGAAAGTCAAACAGCACTGCTTCGTTAAAGTCAAAATGACCTTTTTGATTAAAATAGCGCGTCAGCTTATCCATTAATAGCTCATAGAAAGTACGATGATCATTGCTATCAACAGCTTGTGTATTGACTAAGCTACTGAGGTTCTTGATTGATGCATATAAGTTGACCGGCGGGTTGATGAGCAAGACTCGCTTAAAATTAAAAGCTTGCTCTTGTTCATCTAAATGGCTGACAAAAGCTGCTTGTAAGCCGCCGAGACTATAACCGGTTAAATGCCATTCAGTGACTTCTAGATTGTCCTGTTGCTTTTTTATTGCTTGCATAACTGAGTATAAATCGCGCGCATCTTGTGGCGAATACCCAGGGGTGGCATAAGGTGATGCGCCAACCATAAAGTCATAGGCGGTTGGCGAAGAGATTTGCGCCACATGAAAACCCGCGCCATAAAAGAGTTTTTTCAGGTATTCCATGGTCGAGCTGGAATAGTGCGCGCCAGTGCCAGCAATGATAAAAATCAGTGGCGCAGGGCCTGATTGCTCGGCTAAGCGGTAGCGAAAGGTTTTCACCGGCCAAAAGTTGCTTGGCAGAGTAAATTCGCGCTCTGGACGCAGGCGTAAACTGTAATCACGTTGTTTGATATCAGCATCGTCAGGCAGTTGCGGGCGAAAAATGCTGGGTGTGCCGGCAATAGTTGCCTCAAACGCATTGGTGAGAGGGAACTGATAGTCTGCCGGAACTGGTTTTGCTAGAGCGTTAAACGACAGCGCACAGAGAGAACTCAGCACAAAGCAAAGTGGTGTTAGCAAGCGTGTGAGCATAATGTTGTCTCGTTGATTAGCGGAAGAGTCGTCCTAGATCTAACACCGCTAGGGGCAGCGTGATAGTTGTTTCTCAGTGTGCTACTTATTAGATTTATGACGCACAATAGCAGTAAAAGAATCAACATAAGTGTGCGCAATACACACTTATGTTGATGTTTATTTACATTACGCGCTGGCCAGGACGCGCGCCGGAGTCAGGGCTGAGCAAGTGAATTTCTTCACCACCAGGACCTGCCGCCAGCACCATGCCTTCTGAGACACCGAATTTCATTTTTCGTGCAGCCAGGTTGGCCACATATAAGGTCAAACGACCTTCGAGTGCTTTGGGATCAGGGTAGGCGCTTTTGATACCAGAAAACACGTTACGTTTCACCCCGCCAAGGTCGAGGGTGAGTTGCAATAACTTATCTGCGCCCTCAACAAAAGCAGCTTTTTCGATTAAAGCAATTCGCAAATCGACCGCAGCAAAAGCATTAAAGTCGATTTCTTTAGCTAGTGGCTCTTTCTCTAGTTCGCCATTACAGATAATTTCTTCAACGCTGTTTGTGTTTTCCATTTCTAATAAATCTTCTTTTGAGGACTCAATCAAGGCTTCGACGTGTTTAGGGTCGACGCGGGTCAATAACGGTATGAAAGGATTGAGTTGATGATCACCTAACGCAGTGCCTAAATCATCCCAAGTGAGCGATGGCACATTGAGGAACTGTTCAGCATCGGCTGCGAGTTTTGGCAGCACAGGTTTTAACAAGATCACTAGTTGTTTAAACAGATTAATGGCTTGTGAACAAACCGCTTGAACTTGCGCCTGCTGACCTTCAATTTTACTCATGGCCCACGGTGCCTGCTCAGCAATCCAAGCATTGGCAGCATCGGCTAAAGCCATGATTTCACGCATTGCACGGGCGAAGTCGCGGGCTTCGTAGGCTTTGGCAATGGAAGGTGTCGCTTCTACGAAATGCCCCCACAATGCAGGATTGGGCATATCCGCGACTAGCATGCCAGCGTTACCTTTGTGAATGAAGCCGGCGCAACGACTGGCGATGTTCACTACTTTGCCCACGAGGTCGGAGTTGACCTTTTGAATAAAGTCCTCAAGGTTGAGATCTAAATCTTCCACGCCACGGCCCAGTTTCGCGGCGTAGTAGTAACGCAAGTATTCAGGGTTTAAATGATCAAGGTAAGTGCGCGCTTTAATAAAAGTACCGCGCGATTTGGACATTTTCGCACCATTAACTGTTAGGTAACCGTGCACATTCACTCCGGTTGGTTTGCGGTAGTCAGCGCCTTCAAGCATCGCCGGCCAAAACAGTGCGTGGAAGTTAATGATGTCTTTACCGATAAAATGGTACAGCTCGGCGGTGGAGTCTTTATTCCAGAACGCATCAAAATCTAAATCAGGACGGCGCGCGCAGAGATTTTTAAAGCTGGCCATGTAACCAATCGGCGCATCCAACCACACGTAGAAATATTTACCCGGAGCTCCTGGAATCTCAAAACCAAAGTAAGGGGCGTCGCGGGAGATATCCCACTCTTGTAGACCGCTATCAAGCCACTCAGCGAGCTTGTTGGCGACTGACTCTTGCAGAGCTCCGCTACGCGTCCACTCTTTCAGCATGCTTTGGAAATTAGGCAGTTTAAAAAAGTAATGCTCAGAATCTTTGAGTACCGGCGTCGCACCAGAAATAGCTGAGCGTGGATCTTTCAGCTCAGTTGGATGATAAGTGGCACCACATTTTTCGCAGTTATCACCGTATTGATCAGGTGTTGCGCATTTTGGGCAGGTGCCTTTGATGAAACGGTCGGCAAGGAACATGCCCTTTTCAGGATCAAAATACTGAGTCACAGAGCGGGTGGCAATATGCCCGGCCGCTTGCAGACGTTGATAGATCTGCTCGGACAGTTCGCGGTTTTCTTCACTATGGGTCGTGTAAAAGTTATCGAAATCGACCATGAAATCAGCAAAGTCAGCGCTGTGTTCAGCGTGCACGTTGTCAATTAACTGCTCTGGGGTAATGCCTTCTTTTTCGGCGCGCAACATAATCGCTGAACCATGAGCGTCATCAGCGCAAACATAGATGCATTGGTTGCCGCGCATTTTTTGAAAGCGAACCCACATATCAGTTTGAATATACTCAAGCATATGGCCAAGGTGAATGGAACCATTGGCATAGGGTAGGGCGCTGGTCACTAAAATTTTGCGGGCTTCGCTCATGGTTTTCCTAACTACTAAACAGTGAATAGAAATAAGCCGACTACTATATAGGCAATGACTGTTTTTTTCATCCCTTGCGCCATGCGAGCTTGCCAACGATTACGGTCTTAACGTTTAGATTAGGCTAGAATGTTCGTCATTGAGTCTATTTCGCAGTGGAGAACGTCATGAGTGCAGTAACCCGCGCCGCAGTTGAAGAAACCTTAAGCCGCCTGATTGATCCCAATTTGAATCTTGATCCAGTGACTGCTGGCTGTGTACGCGCCATTGATATTCAAGGTGATCGCGTCAGTGTACAGCTTGAATTAGGCTATCCCGCCGATTTATTTAAAACCGGTTGGGCGCAAATGCTGCAAATGACGCTTGAGCAAATGCCCGGCGTAGCCAGTGCTGAAGTGAAAATTTCCACACTGATTCATCCGCATAAAGGCCGCAGTGATGTTCCAGGTTTAGCTGGCGTAAAGAATGTGATTGCCGTGGCATCGGGTAAGGGAGGTGTCGGTAAATCAACTACAGCTGCGAACTTAGCCTTAGCTTTGGCACGCGAAGGTGCTCGTGTGGGTATTCTGGATGCTGATATTTACGGTCCTAGTCAAGGGATTATGCTTGGTGTTCCCAGCGGCACTAAGCCGCAAGTGCGTGATGAGAAATATTTCATCCCAATTCAAGCGCATGGCGTATCGGTAATGTCGATGGCCTTTCTTACCACCGACAACACACCGATGGTTTGGCGTGGTCCGATGGCCTCTGGCGCGCTACTGCAGATGATCACGCAGACTGCTTGGGATAATCTTGATTATCTTGTGGTAGATATGCCACCAGGTACTGGTGATATTCAGTTGACCCTCGCGCAGAAAGTGCCGGTGGCGGGAGCAGTGATTGTCACCACACCGCAAGATATTGCTTTGCTCGATGCGCGCAAAGGCATTGAGATGTTCCGTAAAGTTAATATTCCTATTTTGGGTGTTGTCGAAAACATGGCGGTGCATATCTGCTCTAACTGCGGGCACGCTGAGCACCTGTTTGGCGAGGGCGGTGGTGAGCGCTTAGCGGCCAGTTATGACGTTGAACTGTTAGCTTCATTGCCCTTGTCGATGGCAATTCGTATGCAGTGTGATGGTGGCGAGCCGACCACGAGCGCTGACCCGGAAAGCCAAATTGCGATGATCTACCAAGAACTGGCACGTACGGTGGGCGCGCGTATCAGTGTGCTTAATCAGCAAAGCACCGGCATGCCATCGATTGAAATCAGCGATGATTGATTCATAAAGCTGTCGCACAAATTGCTTTACGGACGCAGCTTGCTCATGCCCGAGTTGACGAGGTTTCTGCATGAGTAAGCGATGTCTGCGACTTGAGTTAGACAGAGCTATTAGAGTTAGTAATTAAGGAGAAATAACCATGAGTTTTACTGTGTATCTTTCTGGAGAAATTCACACATCATGGCGTGAAGAGATTCAGCAGGGTGCTGAAGCTTTAGGTTTAGATATTACCTTCACTTCAGCCGTGACTGATCATGCTGCGAGCGACGCAGCAGGTGATCATTTAGGCGCGCAAGAGCAGAGTTTTTGGCGCGATCATCAGTCCGCGAAAGTCAATGCAATCCGCACTAAAACCCTGATCGAGCAAAGTGATCTTGTGGTAGTGCGTTTTGGTGATAAATACAAACAGTGGAATGCTGCCTTTGATGCAGGCTATTGCGCTGCGCTGGGTAAACCCTACGTAACCTTGCATGCAGAAGATATTATTCACCCGCTCAAAGAAGTTGATGCCGCAGCAATGGCGTGGGCGACGACGCCTGCACAGGTTGTCGAAATTTTGCGTTATACGACTCAAGCGTAACTTTCGGTGGTGCCAGGCGGTAAGTCTTTGCCGCCTGTTCTTTTCTCCTGTTCAGGATGCTGTCAAACGGCAATAAAGCGCCGACTAGTCATATAATTGACAAGCAATTTCTATGTAACCTATTGATTTATATGTGAGTCACACTCTGGCATAACTATTGCTTAGTAATAGGCAAGATGAATTGCAAAGCAGGTGTGGCGTTATGAGCATCAATTTCGATAAAGCCTTAGGCATCCATGAAAAAGCACTGGGCTTTCGCGCGCAGCGTGCTGAAGTTCTGGCTAATAATATCGCTAATGCTGATACCCCGCACTACAAAGCACGCGATTTAGATTTTGCCAGTGTGTTATCCGCACAAGCCGATCAGCACGCGCAGAAACAGCCGTTGATGCAGCGTACCAATAGTCAGCATTTTGACGTTGAGCCGTTACAGTTAGCTGACCCTGCGTTGCGCTTTCGTAATCCTCATCATGCATCCATTGATCAAAACAGTGTTGATTTGCAAGTTGAACAGTCCACTTATGCAGAAAATGCGGTGCAGTTTCAAGCAAGTTTCACACTATTAAACAGCAAGTTCAAAGGGCTGATGACAGCCCTGCGCGGCGACTAAGGAGTAATTATTTATGTCCCTTTCCAGCGTTTTCCACATTGCCGGCAGCGGTATGAGCGCACAAAGCACGCGCTTAAATACTATTTCTAGCAATATTGCCAATGCCGAAACGGTGTCATCTAGCATCGATCAAACCTATCGTGCGCGGCACCCTGTGTTTGCCACTATGTTTCAAGAAAATTTAAATGGTGCTCAAGGCCAAGCCTCTTTGTTTGCTGATCAAGATCAGGCAGGAGCAGGTGTGCAGGTCATGGGGATTATTGAAGATCAAAGTGAATTGCAACCACGCTACGAACCTAACCATCCATCTGCGAATGCGGATGGCTATGTTTTTTATCCGAACGTTAACGTAGTTGAGGAAATGGCTGACATGATTTCCGCCAGCCGTGCGTTTCAAACCAACGTCGAAATGATGAATACCGCTAAGCAGATGATGCAGCGCGTACTCTCATTAGGCCAGTAAGCCCGAGGAGGCAGCAATGAGTGCAGCAGGAGTTAGCGCCGCGGGTGCTGTGTTGGATCAATACCAACATTCGACCAAGGCCGCAGGAAAAGAAGAGTTAGGCAAAAACGAGTTCTTAGAACTATTAGTTGCCCAATTGAATAACCAAAACCCGCTAGAGCCACAAAGTAACGGTGATTTTATTGCCCAATTGGCGCAGTTCAGTACGGTGGAGGGTGTTGAAAAGCTTAATGGCAGCATGCAGACCATTATGTCGGGCTATCAGTCCTCGCAAGCGCTACAGGCCTCTTCGCTGGTCGGGCGTAAAGTGATTGTTCCGATTGAAAAGGCAGTAGTGGATACTTCGGAAACCTTTAAAGCTAGTTTGGTGTTACCGCAGAGCAGCAGTAATGTATATGTCAACGTGTATAGCGCAGATGGCTCTTTAGCGACGCGGATTAATATGGGGGCGCAAGAGGCTGGCCAAGTGAGCTTTATGTGGGACGGTAAAAATAGTGATGGCGAAATTATGAAGCCGGGTACCTATAGGTTTGAAGCGCAAGCCAGTATCAATGGTGAAACTAAAGGTCTGTACACCTTGCTACCGGCCAACGTGGATAGCGTGACGCTTGGGCAAGGTGGTGGTGAGCTGTTATTGAATTTAGCAGGATTGGGCGCAGTGCCACTCTCGCAAGTACAGATTATTGGTCAGTGATTTTAAATAATTGCCAGCTGTCGGACGACCGGCAAGGAGAACAACATGTCATTTAATATCGGCCTCAGTGGCTTACGCGCTGCCACTAAAGACCTCAACGTTACCGGTAATAATATTGCTAACGCTGGGACTGCAGGCTTTAAGCAGTCGCGTGCAGAGTTTTCTGATGTGTATGCGGCATCAGTACTGGGTACAGGAAAAAATCAACAAGGTAGCGGTGTGTTGCTATCAAATGTGTCGCAGTTGTTTAATCAGGGCAACATTAACTACACACAAAATGCTCTCGATTTGGCCATTAACGGTAACGGCTTTTTCCAAGTCAGTAATAACGGTGCGATCAGTTATTCGCGCGCGGGTTATTTTGGTACTGACCGTGAAGGCTTTATTGTTGATAATTTTGGCTACAATCTACAGGGTTATACTACAGATGCTAATGGCGAGCTAAAAGTCGGTGATGTCTCTAACTTGCAGATTAAAACCTCTAGCCAAGAGCCAAAACCGACCAGTAAAATTGAGCAGTCATTTAATCTAAACTCTACAAATGACGCGCCAATTAATACACCTTTTTCTGCGACTGACCCTAAAAGCTATAACTCGTCTACTTCAACCAATATTTACGATACACAAGGTAACGCGCATGCGCTGACCCAATATTTTGTAAAAACTGGGGCAAATAGTTGGGATATGCATGTTTTGATTGATGGTGTGAGGCCAGATGATCCAACTTTGACTACGCCGCTTACAAGTACGTTGACATTTGATAGCGCTGGTAAGTTGCAGGGGCCTAGTACAGTTGACTTAAGTGCTTGGATACCTTCAGCGTTAAAAGGAACACCGCCAACAGCAACGGCAAACGGTGCTGATTCTAATGCCGGCGGAATGACCTTAGATATGCGTAATGCAACGCAGTTTGCGAATGCCTTTGCGGTGAACGCGGTAGCGCAGGATGGTTACACAACAGGTGAGCTAGCGGGGATTGAAATTGACGATACTGGAATGATTTTTGCGCGTTATACTAACGGTCAATCCAAGGTGCAAGGGCAAGTTATACTGGTTGATTTTGCTAACGTACAAGGATTAACTCCGGTAGGTAAAACTCAGTGGGTACAGTCGTTAGCATCTGGTGAACCAGTACCTAACCCAGGACGTACAGGGACTTTAGGTGCGATTCAGGCTGGAGCCTTGGAGGACTCCAACGTTGAGTTGTCAGATCAGCTAGTGAATTTGATCGTTGCGCAGCGTAACTATCAGGCCAACGCTAAAACGATTGAAACTGAAAGTGCGATTACCCAGACTATTCTTAATTTGCGTTAAGATCGCTTATCTTTCTGAAACAAAAAACGCGCTTTCAAGCGCGTTTTTTGTTTGCGGTCATTTTGTTACTCAACACGTTTAATGCTTTTGATCACAATTGGATCAGTTGGCACATTTTGGTGCATGCCGTAGGTGCTGGTTTTGACTTGAGCAATTTGATCAACAACATCCATACCACGAACAACTTTAGCAAATACCGCATAGCCAAAATCGCGGCTGCTGTGGTTTAAGAAGTCATTGTCTGCATGGTTAATAAAAAACTGCATAGTGGCTGAGTCAGGCGCTTGGGTGCGCGCCATCGCAACGGTACCACGGTTGTTTTTTAAGCCATTGTCAGCTTCATTTTTAATTGCAGATTTAGTGGCTTTTTGTTGCATATAACTGTCAAAGCCGCCGCCTTGAATCATGAAGTTTGCAATCACACGGTGAAATATAGTGCCGTCATAGCGCTCAGCATCAACATAATCCAGAAAGTTGTTTACCGTGATGGGGGCTTTTTCTGCTTCTAGCTCCAGTTCAATCTCGCCAAAACTGGTGTTGATCACCACGTGCGGATTATCCGCTGCAAAGACATTTGCCGTCATAAGCAACATACAGCCAGTCAGTAGAAGTTTCTTGAGCATAGGTTCCTCACTTTATCGAGTTTAAAAAATTCACTAACGCTTGGTTAAAACGTTCGGGTTGATCAAGAGGTGTTGCATGTCGCGATTGTTCAATCACCAGCAGTTTAGCATGAGGCATTTGCGCAACATACGCTTCTTTGTCGGCAACCGGTGTGTAGTCCTTATCAGCGCTAATGACCAAGGTGGGGCACAGAATGCTGGAAATCCGCTCGCGTACACTCCAGCCAATGATGGCATCTAGGCTAGCTAAATAAGCGCGCTTATCATTCAGTTGCCAGCGCTCTTCAATCTTTTGCCGTAAGTGCGCTTGTTCAGGACGTGGAAAGAGTAAACCGCCTAAGGCTTTGCCGATTTGCTCAAGGCTTAAAAAGCGTGAGAGCAACTTACGCTTTACCACTTCCAACCATTGCTTGATGCTGCGTGGCTTGACTTCCGGCCCGCTATTAACAATGGTCAAGCTGCCCAGTAATCCTGGATTATCAACGGCTAACTGAAAGGCAATCATGCCGCCCATTGAAATACCAATCACATGCGGTTTCTGCAGTTTTAAATGCTGAATCAGCGCAAAAATATCGTCGGCAAAGGAGGGGATACTATAGGTTTGCACAGGTTTGCCAGAGCGGCCATGACCACGTACATCAACGGCAATCACGCGAAAGTCTTTTTGTAATTCTGGGATTTGATATTCCCAGTCTTTGGTGCTGGAGCCCAGTCCGTGGATCAGAATGACTGGCTCACCGCGCCCTACGTCTTCGTAATAAATTTGGCAGCCTTGCTGATTAAAGTAGGACATTTGAATAACCTTTAAAGCTAAATGACATAACAATATATTGCTTAGTTTAGCTTGTTGATCGCCAAGGCAGTACAGCAATAGGTTGATTGTGCGCGATTATGCGCGTTGCCACTCAAAGCTGAGTACTTGGGCAATGCTTTGTGCGTCTAATAAATGTAATAAAACTCGGTCTAAGCCTAGAGCAACCCCTGCGCAATCGGGCAAGCCATGCTCTAACGCTGCAATCAGAAGTGCATCATGCGAGCGCTGGGTGCCTTGTAATTCATGCTTGAAGCGTTGCAGTTGTTGCTGTGCATCGGTCAGTTCTTGATAGCCGTTCGCCAGCTCCATGCCATTAAAAAACACTTCAAAGCGCTGTGCGATGAGCACGCCCTGCTCATTGTTGGCGAGCTTAGCTAGGGCGGCTTGTGAGGCTGGGAACTGGTCAATAAAGATTAAAGTGTTGTGGGGTAGTGCGGGCTCTACTTGATGACTCATAATCACATCGAGCCAACCATCACGGTCTAAGTCTAAATCAGCATTGGCTAATGCTTGTCCATGTCTGGCAATGACTTGATCACCGCAGTGATGCACATCGAGTTGCGCGTAACTTTGCAATGCTTGGGCGTAGCTGAGATGCAGAGTCGGCAGGGTGCTAAAACGTTCTGCTAATAACATTTGCAACAGTTGCGCCACTTCTTCCATCAGTTGTTGATGCGTCCAACCGACGCGATACCATTCCAGCATGCTGAACTCTGGGTTGTGACGTTTACCGGCTTCACCCTCACGAAAGACTTTACAGATCTGATAGATATCCCCGTAACCCGCGCAAAGTAGCCGCTTCATCGCATATTCAGGCGAGGTATGCAGCCAGCGCTGCCCAGCTTGCATGGGCGTGATATTAGGATCGGCAACTGGGGCTTGTGACAGCAGTGGGGTTTCCACCTCGAGTACCGAGCGCGTATAGAAAAACTCGCGAATTGAGCGGTACATCTGTTGACGTGCCATTAGCGCATCACGACTGGCACTGGGTGACCAAGTGCTCATGGTCTCTATCCTTATAAAAAGGGCGCAGGGTTACGCCCTTGAGCTATGGTGTAAACTTAGGCGCGGCTGACGTACTCACCACTGCGCGTATCAATCTTGAGTTTTTCGCCTTCGACAATAAACAGTGGCACACGCACGACAGCACCGGTGCTGAGGGTTGCTGGTTTAGAGCCGCCTTGAGCGGTATCACCTTTTAAGCCTGGATCAGTTTCTACAACCTCCAGTTCAACAAAATTTGGGGGCGTTACAGATACCACCGCATCGTTGTACAAAGTGACTTCGTAAACAACCTGTTCTTTCAGCCACTTAATTGTTTCACCAACCGCTTCGCTGCTGGCACCTAGCTGTTCGAATGAACCGTCGGTGGCCATGAAATACCAAAACTCAGCATCGCTATATAAGTACTCCATATCCCGTTCAACGATATCAGCGCTTTCTAAGCTTTCGCCAGACTTAAAGGTACGTTCCCATACCCGTTGAGTACGGATGCTGCGTAATTTTACGCGGCTAAATGCTTGGCCTTTGCCGGGCTTAACAAACTCGATATCAATCATGATACAAGGTTCGTTATCCACCATGACACGCAGTCCCGGTTTGAATTCGTTGCTAGAATAGTTAGCCATAATGTAATCCTGTTGAAGTTTAAGGTCCTGTGAAAATGTCTAGTGTAGCCCAAACCGAAAAAGTTATTTTCCAGCAGGAGTGGGGGCAGGTGTTGGCGCAGTCGTTGCGCAGCAGCCAGCAGTTGCTGGCTGAGCTTGATTTGCAAGTGACTGATTTTCCTGAAGGGTTAAGTGAGGCATTGCAGTTTCCGCTGTTTGTGCCACGACCTTTTGTTAAGCGCATGCGTAAGGGTGATCCTTGTGATCCTTTGCTGCTGCAGGTCTTGCCGCTGGCTGCTGAAGAACAATTACACTCAGGGTTTACCCTTGATCCTTTGGCTGAACAAAGCACCAATGTGCAGGCTGGATTGATTCATAAGTACCATGGCCGCGTGTTGTTATTGGCCGCCAGTGGTTGTGCGATTAACTGCCGTTATTGTTTTCGCCGACACTTTCCTTACAGTGAAAACCGTGTGGCGCGCGGACAGTGGCAGCCTGCGCTCACTTATATTGCTCAAGACCCAAGTATCACCGAGGTGATTCTCAGCGGTGGTGATCCACTGATGCTGCAGGATGAACACTTGGCGGAACTGGTTGAACGTATTGCGCAGATCCCGCATGTGCAACGCTTACGGGTGCATTCGCGCTTGCCGGTCGTCATCGCTGAACGTTTGACTGACCAGTTAACCCACATTTTAACCGGCACGCGTTTACGCAGTAGTTTGGTTTTGCACGTCAATCATCCGCGCGAACTGACGCCTATGCATGCCGAGCGTCTAGGCAAACTGCGTCAAGCTGGGGTGACTTTGCTGAATCAGACGGTGTTGCTCAAGGGCGTGAATGACAGCGCTGAGGTGCTGATTGAGCTGAGTGAAAAGTTATTTGATCATCATTTATTACCCTATTACCTGCACGTGCTGGATCGCGTGCAGGGCGCACAGCATTTTGATCTCAGTAGTAGCGAAGCTTACGGGTTATACCAACAGATGCTGGCGCAGCTGCCCGGTTATTTGGTGCCGAAATTGGTGCGTGAGGAAGCAGGACAGCCGCATAAAACGCCATTGCATGCTTTTTAAACCTGCACGATGACAAATCCACCGCAAACAAGGTGCAGCTTGCTACACTGCACATTGCATTTATTAAGGTTAGAAAATTTTTGTGAGTACACCAACTGATTTTGCCAGCTTGCCGTTACCGGCAGCATTGTTAACCAATTTAGCTGATTTGGGCTACAGCAGCATGACCGCGATTCAAGCACAAAGCTTGCCGGTAATTCTTAAAGGCATGGATGTGATTGCCCAAGCCAAAACCGGTAGCGGTAAAACCGCAGCCTTTGGTATTGGCTTATTGTCACCGCTCAACCCGCGCTATTTTGGTTGCCAAGCCTTGGTGCTCTGCCCAACCCGTGAGTTGGCTGACCAAGTGGCGAAAGAAATTCGCCGCTTAGCCCGTGCCGAAGGCAATATCAAGGTGCTGACTTTGTGCGGCGGCGTACCTTTTGGTCCGCAAGTGGGCTCGCTGGAGCATGGCGTGCATATTGTTGTGGGTACGCCAGGGCGTATTTTAGAGCATGCACGCAAAGGTACTTTGGATTTATCCGGTCTGAACACTTTAGTGCTCGATGAAGCCGATCGTATGTTGGATATGGGCTTTTATGACAGCATTGCTGACATTATTGAGTTCACCCCCAAGCGTCGCCAAACTTTATTGTTTTCGGCGACTTTTCCTGATGGTATTCAGCAGTTGGCGTCGAACTTCTTACGTCAACCGCAGCATATTCAAGCGGATATTGAACACGCTGAGCATCAGATCGAGCAGCATTTCTACGAAATTATGCCTGAGCAGCGCCAAGGCGCAGTCGAGCGAATTCTGCGTCATTACCGTCCAGAAGCCTGTGTGTGTTTCTGTTTTACCAAGCAGCAAACTCAAGAGTTGGCTGATTACCTCAATAGTGAGAAAATCTCTGCTTTGGCGTTGCACGGTGATTTAGAACAGCGTGAGCGTGATCAGGTGTTGGCCTTGTTCAGTAACCGCAGTTGCAGTGTGCTGGTAGCGACTGATGTGGCGGCGCGTGGTTTGGATATTGATGCCTTGCCAATGGTGATTAACGTTGAGTTGGCCCGCGATGCTGAAATCCATACGCACCGTATTGGCCGTACCGGTCGTGCTGGCGCTAAGGGTGTGGCGATCAGTTTGGTGGGGCCTAAAGAAGGTCATCGCGCCACTGCCATTGAAGAACAGCTGAAAAAACCTTTGAGCTGGCACTCTCTCAATGCGTTAAAAGAGTCGGATGGTCAGTCGTTACTACCAGCGATGGCTACTTTGTGTATTTCTGCAGGTCGTAAAGATAAATTACGCCCTGGCGATATCCTCGGTGCGCTGACCGGTATTGGCGGTTTAACCGGTGATCAGGTGGGTAAAATTTCGATTTTTGATCATCAGGCTTTTGTCGCTGTGGAGCGCTTGCTGGCGCGACAAACGCAGCAGCGTTTAGAAGGCGGTAAAATCAAAGGCCGTAGCTTAAAAATACGCGTACTTTAAGCGCTGAGTGCAAGCTGGCATCTAGCTGTCAGCTTAGCTCTGTTTGCGTAATGGCGTGAGCAAATCGCTCAAGCCGTTATGATCGATTTCATGCATAAGTTCTAGCAGTCTGCCTAAGTCGCTTTTTGGAAAGCCTTCTCTAGCAAACCAATTTAGGTATTGACCCGGTAGGTCTGCCAAGAGACGGCCTTGGTATTTTCCGAAGGGCATTTGCGTGGTGACGAGGCGTTTTAAGTCTTCAGCTTGCATGGGCGATACTGCAGTGTGATGGTAAGGGCTGCTATAGTCTCAAAAAATACTGTGCTGTGCATACGGATCAAGCATTCGATGGAAATCCAGTAAGCGCATCACTTACTTTTATTCTTGAAGAGAGTTGAAATGATTGTAAAAGGTTTGCGTAATGGCTTGGGTCAACTGATTATTTTTGCCGACTGGCTGACGCGTCCAAAGCCTCTGCAGCGTACGGCTGAGCAGCAAGCTGAAGTGGATGCAGCGACTGCGCATTTGGCGTTGTATCAGTTTAATGCGTGTCCGTTTTGTGTGAAGGTGCGCCGTGCAATACATGCCTTTAATCTGAAGATTGAATTGCGTGACGCGAAGAATAATCAGCAGTTTCGTCAAGAGTTAGAGCAGCAGGGCGGTCGTATTAAAGTGCCATGCTTACGTATTGAAGAGGACGGTGAAGTCCGTTGGATGTATGAGTCCAATGACATCATTGCTTATCTGCAAGAGCGTTTTGCTTAAATATTTACTTAAGTATGAGCGGGCCATGCCCGCGATAGTGATCCTTTGCAGTGTTGCAAACAGTACGAATGATTAAGAAGTATCTTGTTCGTGTCGTGATCAGCGAAGTAATGGATGACGTAGCCCCGAATCGGGTCAGGATGATCCGTTGAGGGAAAAGCGATATGAGCAAGGTAAGGCATGCAGATATCGTTATTGCTATTTGGCCCCGCTTAAAAGGTTAACTCTGTGCATGTCGTACTTCGGAGGTAAGTGTTAATCCGCCGATGAACCCATCCAGGGTTCAACTCCGGCGCTCGTCATCCCTGGCTCGCTCACCACACCCACCTCGAAGCACTTGTTGATCATCTGTAGCGTTTGCAATGCTGCAGTACCAGTCAGCTGTACAGATACATCTTTGCTACAGACCAATAAGATTCCGCAGAATAATGGCTTTAAAAGAGTCGTACTAAAGACCCGCACACAACATCACTGATCAATGAGTACCTTGTTGGTGTCGCGATCAGCGAAGCCAGGGATGGCGTAGCCCCGAATCGGGTCAGGATGATCCGTTGAGGGAAAAGCGATGCTAACAAGGTGCGGCATGCGCAAATAGTTCTGGATGCTTTGCTTGGTTAAGCACACGCCTCTATGCATGTCGTATTTCGGATTAAGACGCAGTCGCTGGCATGGCCAGCTCGTACAGGGTTCAGAAACACTCACAAGGTACGACATGCGCATATCGTATCGGGTACTTTGTTTTATGAAAACCCTGCTAATACGACGCTCTAGTGTTAAAAAACATACCTTAAACCAGCGTCGCTAAATCGATTTGATCACTGCGCTGAATATTTTCAGTTAGTCCACGACATAGACTTAAAAATTCACTCATGGCATCGGTTTGATACTTATGCTTATGCCAAATAAAAGTGAATTGGCGGGTGAGGTTAAGCTCAGGGGTTTCAATCGCCACTAAGCTGCCGCGTTTGAAAGCATCGCGTAACGCTAGCCGAGAAATACAACCAATACCTAAACCTGACTCCACTGCACGTTTAATACCTTCAGTGTGTTCCAGCTCTAAGCGGATTTTAATTGCACGCTGATGACGCATAAAGGCTTGCTCAAATGCCACACGAGTACCTGAGCCTTGCTCACGCACAATCCATTCTTCATTGACCAGTTCATCTAAACTGGCATGCCCTTGCTGCGCTAGAGGATGTTGCGGCGCGCAAAAAACCACCAATTCATCGGCAATCCAAGGCTCTGCAATAATATTGCTGTCTTGGTAATAACCTTCGATCAAGCCTAAGTCGAGCTGATAGCTAGCGATTTGTTGGACAATCTGCGCCGTATTGTGCACATGCAGACGCACCTTGCAGCTCGGATGCTGCTGCATAAAGTGCCCAATCAACAAGGTAGCCAAGTAATTACCAATGGTCATGGTTGCGCCCACTGAAAGCGAGCCAAAGCCATGGTTATCAGTTAGCAAGCCTTCCAGAGCTTGTGCTTGCTCTAATAATGCACGCGCTCGAGGTAATAGCTCAAGACCTAAGGCATTGATAATTAACCGTTTTCCTGCGCGGTCGAACAGTAAACAATCATAACTGCGCTCAAGCTCTTTTAGTGCAGTGCTGGCTGCTGATTGCGACATCGCCAGTTGATCTGCGGCTTGCGAGACACTTTGATACTGTGCGATGCGGGTAAATACTTGTAATTGACGTAGAGTAAATCGCATATCTGTTTTCTCGATATAATTTATGCGTATTATCAATTTAACAGATTTGTATTTTAAACCTATACTCTAACTAATCTTTTCTTGCACTGGAGAGTGTTATGAGCAATTTGAATGTTGAGCAGGTTTTAAGTGTTCATCACTGGAATGACACTTTATTCAGTTTTAAAACCACTCGTGATCCAAGCTTGCGCTTTGAGAATGGGCAGTTTGTGATGATTGGTCTTGAAGTCGAAGGCCGACCTTTGATGCGTGCTTATTCAATTGCCAGCCCCAACTATGAAGATCATTTAGAATTTTTCAGCATCAAGGTGCCAGACGGTCCGCTGACCTCACGTCTGCAGCATTTAAAAGCGGGCGATAACTTGAAAATCAGCAAAAAACCTACCGGTACTTTATTGCTCAGTGATTTGTTGCCCGGAAAAAACCTTTACTTGCTAAGTACAGGGACGGGTCTTGCGCCTTTTATGAGCGTGATTCAAGACCCAGAAACCTATGAGCGCTTTGAGAAAGTGATTCTGGTGCATGGTGTGCGTCATGTTAGTGAAGTGGCTTACAGCGAGTTCATTACTAAAAACTTACCGGATAATGAGTTTTTTGGTGAGCAATTACGCGATAAGTTGATTTATTACCCAACCGTGACGCGTGAACCCTTTCGTAATCAAGGACGGATCACTGAGTTGATGCGCAGTGGGAAATTGTTTACTGATATTGGTTTGCCGCCAATCAATCCAGAGCATGACCGTGCAATGATCTGTGGCGGTCCAGCCATGCTGGATGACACCAGTACCATGCTCGATGAATTTGGTTTCAAGGTCTCACCGCGTTTAGGCGTTGCTGCGGACTATGTGATTGAACGCGCTTTTGTCGAGAAGTAGTGTTGCGTTTATGTTGGTCTGCTGCTGATACAAAAACACCGCTTTGCGCAACCATTGGCAAAGCGGTGTTTTTATTTGCAACGTTAAGCGGTATTTAGCGAATTAGACCAAACACTTTCTTGGCGATATCAGATGCCGCTTGAGTTGGATTCTGACGAATCGAAGCTTCTTGTTCAGCAATAATAGTAAATAAACCATCCAGTGCTTGTTCAGCCACGTAGTTTTCAATCGATGCATCTTTTGCGTCAATCACACCGAAGTTGGCTGCTTGTCCAGCAAAGTTATTGTATTGCTGCGCTAAACCAGAAGACTGCGTGACTTGCTCAATCATCGGTAAAAAACGGCTACGTAATTGCTCGCGGCTGCTTTTGTCGAGGTAAGCGGTTGCTGAGTTTTCAGGACCATTAAGAATGCCTTTAGCATCGCTGATGGTCATTTTTTTCACTGCGTCGAGCAACAACTCTTGTGCTTGTGGGATCGCTGCTTCGGCGGCACGGTTCATGCTGTTTTCCAACGCTGTCACTTGTTTACCCTGGCCAAGCATTTTCATTGCGCGCGCTGCTTTACCGAGATTACCGGGCAACTCAATGCGCACATCAGGGTTGTTATTGAAACCACCGGGTTGACTTAGTTGCTGTATCGCGACGCGAGCACTTTGTTCCAGCATGGCTTTCATGCCGTCACCGGCTTGGTTTTGGCTTAAGTCATTGAGCGATAAAGCACAGGCTTGAGCAGCAAAGAATAATCCAATGAATCCAGTTAGATACGCACGCATGGTATTTTCCTCAGTGGGTAAACGCTTATACAGCGCTTTTTAACGCTTGCTCAGGAAGCAATGCTGCTGCTTCTCGATCCAGCACAATAGTTAAGTTTTTATGTTGCTTGAGCGCAGAGGCCGGTAAAGCTTCATCAATCGCGCTAGCAAATAACTGCGCCATGATTTCAGTTTTGTTACTGCCGGTTGCTACTAGAATAATCTCTTTGGCATTTAAAATATCTTGAATACCCATGGTGATGGCATGGGTTGGCACTTCATTTTGATCGTCAAAAAAACGGCCGTTATCAATGCGGGTTTGCTCTGAGAGCTCAACAATGTGGGTACGACTGTTAAAGCAGGTTTGTGGCTCGTTGAAACCAATATGACCGTTTGAGCCAATGCCCAATAGCTGTAAATCTAACCCACCCATCGCCTCGATAGCATTTGAATAGGCCTGACAAGCTGTTTCAACGTCGCTTGCTAAGCCATCAGGCAGATGCACGTTTCGCGCAGGGATATTGAGTTGGTTAAATAAATGTTGGTACATGTAATAGTTATAACTTTGTGGGTGCTGTGCGCTTAAACCCATGTATTCATCTAAGTTAAAAGTGGTGAGCTGTGACAAGTCTACCGGTGCTTGCTGAATGTCTTTTAACATTTGCGCATACACAGGCTCCATCGTGCTGCCAGTTGCTAAGCCTAATACAGCAGTTGGCGCAGCTTTGATTTTGGCTAATAGGCGTTGCGCGGTGTAGCGAGAAACTTCGTCGACTGTGTCGAAAATTTTATACATAAATAAGTGTCACCAAAAAGTAAAAAGGGCATGCGGCATGCAGAGTTGAATTATAACGGTGAATGCCTTGCAGTATATAGATAATCTATAACTCTGCAGAGTGACTCATTTGGATTATTTAATAGCGTTTGAGTATCTTCCAAAAGTTTTAGCCAGCTACAGGGTTAAAGCGAAGGCTTTGACTGCATTGCCTTCTTTAGGTTCTTTAGCGTTGCAACATTGATTTACGAAATTCCCCTGGTGTTTGTTTCGCCCAGCGTTTAAATGCGCGCTGAAAGGCTTCTGGCGATGAAAAACCCAAGAGCCAAGTAATTTCTCCGAAAGTTAAGTCAGTATCACGAATATAGCTGCTGGCTAGATCAAAGCGGGTTTGGTTAATCAGTTGACGAAACTGTGTGCCTTGCGCGGCGAGTTTACGACGCAATGTCCAGGTCGGTATTTGCAGTCTTTGCGCAATCTGCTCAATGCTTGGCTCGCCATTTTTTAATAAGGGTGCGATCAGCTTGCTGACTTGTTCGACTAAGCTATAGCTGCGAGTTTTTAATGCCAGTTGCTCTTCGCATAATTGCAGTAAAGCATGCCAAGTGCTGGCGCAGTGCTGGGGGTTGAGCTGTGCTAGGGTTTTTTGACTTAGGCGTATGCGATTGTGATCAGCGCCAAATTCAACCGGACAATTAAGCTGTTGGCTAAAAGCATCGGCATAACTGGGTTCTGGGAATTCAATTTGTAGCAACTCAATCTCAATGCTGTGCTGGCAGACTTGCTCTAAGTGGCTGATCCAACCCAGCAATACCGACTCCACCACAAAGCAGTTATAGGCATTGTAGGGTGCAATTGAGTAAAAGCTGAACCAAGCGCCTTGATTGTCTTCAATAAATTGACTGGCACCACGATAGTTTTGAGCATACAGAGGCTCAAAGTGACTAATGCAGCGGGCTGCCGCGCGCACCGAGGGTGCTTGTGCTGCGGTGACTCCGGCCAGACCAAGCTGATTGAGTAAGCTCTGCTCGCCAATGACCAAGCCTAAGGCTGGATTGTTGGTCAGCTGAATTGCGGCGTGACCAAGGCGCATGTAGCGCGGAATAGACAAGCGCGCTTGAGGTTGAGCGAGACGTTCTGGGCCAAGATCAAAACGTTCCAGTAGCGCGTTAGCGTCATGCCCATGCTGTGTAATGGCTGCAACGATGCTATGGACAAAACCGACGGATAAATCCCCTAAGCGTATGCTCTGGCGTGCTGTGTTCATGGCAATCTTAACCTGCTATTGGATAAGTGTTCATTATAGTCATTATTTTGTTAAATATAATCATTGAGAACCTTGCTTGAGCTGTCTATTGTGTTGAGCAATACTTGACTGATTACTGCATGATCTGTGCATCTAAATAAAATCAGCATTCCGTGTTTGTACCTGTTTTGGAGAGTCACGATGTCAAACCCACATTACCCACATTTGCTGTCACCTTTGGACCTCGGTTTTACCACGTTGAAAAACCGTGTGTTAATGGGTTCCATGCACACCGGTTTAGAAGAGCGCCCTAATGGTTTTGAACGTATGGCTGCTTACTTCGCTGAGCGTGCGCGCGGTGGCGTTGGTCTGATGGTGACTGGCGGTATCGGCCCCAACGAAGAAGGTGGTGTGTATGCTGGCGCAGCTAAATTAAGCACGCCGGAAGAAGCAGAAAAGCACAAGATCGTGACTCAAGCAGTGCATGACGCGGGCAGTAAAATCTGTATGCAAATCCTGCATGCTGGTCGTTACGCCTACAGCCCTAAATCCGTTGCACCGAGTGCGATTCAAGCGCCCATTAATCCGTTTAAACCCCATGAGTTGGATGAAGAAGGCATTGAGAAACAAATTAAAGACTTTGTAAATTGCGCTGTTTTAGCTCAATCCGCCAACTATGACGGTGTTGAGATTATGGGCTCTGAAGGCTACTTCATTAACCAGTTCCTCGCCGCACATACCAACCACCGCACCGACCGCTGGGGCGGTAGCTACGAAAACCGTATGCGTTTAGCGGTAGAGATCGTCCGTCGTGTACGTGAAGCGGTAGGTACTGACTTTATTATCATTTACCGTTTATCGATGCTTGATCTGATCGAAAAAGGCAGTAACTGGGAAGAAGTTGTGCTGTTGGCTAAAGCGATTGAAGCAGCTGGCGCAACCATTTTGAATACCGGTATCGGCTGGCACGAAGCTCGAATTCCAACTATCGCGACCAAGGTTCCGCGTGGTGCGTTTACTAAAGTGACGGCGAAGTTACGTGGCGAAGTTTCTATTCCATTAGTGGCGACCAACCGTATCAATACACCTGAAGTGGCTGAGCGTGCTTTAGCAGAAAATGATGCCGATATGATTTCCATGGCGCGTCCTTTCTTGGCTGACCCTGAGTTTGTCAACAAGGCTGCAGCCGGTAAAGCAGATGAAATCAATACTTGTATCGGTTGTAACCAAGCCTGTTTGGACCATACTTTTGCTGGAAAATTAACCACCTGTCTAGTTAATCCACGTGCTTGTCATGAAACTGAACTCAATTATATTCCAACCACTGCAGTGAAAAAGATTGCTGTGGTCGGTGCCGGACCTGCAGGTCTGGCTGCTGCCACTGTGGCGGCAGAGCGTGGTCACGAAGTGACCTTGTTTGACTCAGCCAGTGCGATTGGCGGTCAGTTTAATGTGGCGAAGTTGATTCCAGGTAAAGAAGAGTTTTTTGAAACGCTGCGTTACTTTCAGCAGAAACTGCAATCGACTAAGGTTAATGTGCAACTCAATAAGCGTGTCAATGCGCAAGAGTTACTGGCGCAAGGTTTTGATGAAGTGGTCTTGGCGACCGGTATCGTGCCGCGCGTACCTGAGATCCCTGGCATTGATCATCCGAAAGTCATTAGTTATCTCGATGCAATTCTAGGCCGCAAGCCGGTTGGTAAGCGCGTTGCGGTGATTGGTGCCGGAGGTATTGGTTTTGATGTCTCGGAGTTAATTACACACAGTGGCGAGTCAACCAGTTTAGACCGTGAAGCATTCTGGAAAGAGTGGGGGATTGATCTTGGTTTGAATGCGCGCGGTGGTATTGAAGGTGTTGAGCCGCAAGTTGAAGCTGCCGCGCGTCAGGTGTATTTGCTCCAGCGTAAGAAGACTAAAGTGGGTGCTGGTTTAGGTAAAACCACAGGCTGGATTCACCGCGCTGGTTTGAAAAATAAGAATGTTGAAATGCTTTCCAGTGTTGAATACTTGGGTGTTGATGATGCTGGCTTGCATGTCAGCATTGAAGGTGGTGAGCCACAAGTTCTCGCGGTTGATAATGTGATTCTCTGTGCTGGGCAAACGCCTTTGCGTGAATTGCAAGCTGATCTTGAAAGCGCTGGCGTGACTGTGCATTTGGTCGGTGGTGCTGATGTTGCTGCTGAGCTTGATGCTAAGCGTGCCATTGATCAAGGTTCGCGGGTTGCTGCTGCTTTGTAAACCTTGTGTTACCGATGAATAGACAGCGCTGCAGGTGAAAACTTGCAGCGCTGTTTTTGTATGGGTGAACGCTTTTTTCGAGTGAATTCTTAAATTGAAATTGATTTGGCTGCACAGGCAAGTCGGATTAAAACCTTAAACACCTGACTGAATCGGGTAAACTCTTACTTCTTAATCAAGCAAAACCATTCTCGCTTTGATCTCAAGAGCGCTCGCTTAAGGCTTTTGAACGTATTGAGTAGCCTTTGGAGAACATTATGCATAGCCCGCAGCTGATTTATATTATGGACCCCATGTGTTCTTGGTGTTGGGGCTTTAATCCGGTGTTGCAGGAGGTGCTGAAACAGGCCGAGGAGGCCGGCGTTAAGGTGAGCTTGCGAGTCGGTGGTTTGCGCACTGGGCAACAAGCTGTCTTGGATCAGAGTAAGCGCGACTATATTTTGCAGCACTGGCGAGCAGTGGCAGAGGCGACAGGGCAGCCTTTTGATTTTGAGCGTGCGCTGCCGGCAGGTTTTGTCTATAACACTGAGCCGGCTTGCCGCGCTTTAGTGGTTGCGCGTGAGCTTGATGAGACTCGTTTGTTTCCTTTTCTCAATCGTCTGCAACAGGCGTTTTATCAAGGCGCACAAGACATTACTCAGCCTAGCGTGTTGCGTGAGCTGGCGCTGCAGGCAGGCTACGACCATGATGCTTTTTGTTTGGCGTTTGATGCTGCGGATACGCAAGCACAAACACAGGCAGACTTTGCTTGGGTGAGTCAATTAGCGGTGCGTGGTTTTCCAACATTGCTTGCCGAGCATCAGCAGCAATATGCCTTAATCACCAATGGTTATCAGCCCTATGCGGCGCTTGAACCGCTCTTAAGTCGTTGGATTTCAATTAATGCTAGCACCTGATCAAATCAGCTGGGCGCAAATTCGTCGCTTAGCTGTGCAACATAAACGTAGTTTAATTCTAGCTAATATTTTGGCCGTGCTGGCCACCCTGTGCAGTGTGCCGATACCTTTGTTGCTGCCGTTGTTGGTGGATGAAGTGCTGCTCGGGCAGGGCGGGCAGGCCCTCGAGTTAATGGATCGTTGGCTGCCGAGTATCTGGCAGCAGGCGGTTGGCTATATTGGTTTTATGCTGGTGCTGACCTTCGTTTTGCGGCTTTGCTCGTTGGTGTTTAACGTCGGCCAAAGCAAGATGTTTACTCACCTCTCAAAAGATGTGGTGTATCAGATTCGTCAGCGTTTGCTGGGGCGGCTTAAGCGCATTTCACTGAGCGAATACGAAAGTCTGGGCAGCGGTACAGTTACCACGCATCTGGTTACTGATTTAGAAACGCTAGATAAATTTATTGGCGAAACCCTAAGCCGCTTTTTGGTGTCGATGTTGACCTTGCTCGGCACCGCCAGTGTGCTGCTGTGGATGCATTGGCAGTTGGCATTGTTGATTCTATTGCTCAATCCGATCGTAGTGTATTTCACCATTAAGTTAGGTAAGCGGGTGAAACACCTGAAGAAACTGGAAAACGATAGTACTGCAGTGTTTACCCAAGCGTTAAATGAAACCTTAGATGCGATTCAAGAGGTGCGCGCCGGTAATCATCAGGAGTATTTTTTTCAACGTTTATTAAATCGCGCTAAGCACGTACGCGATCGCGCGATTAACTCCCAATGGAAAACTGATATTTCTTCACGTGCTAGTGCATTGTTGTTTCAGTACGGCATTGATATTTTTCGTGCGGTGGCGATGCTCACCGTGTTGTTTTCTGATTTATCGATTGGCCAGATGCTTGCGGTGTTCAGTTATCTGTGGTTTATGATTGGCCCAATCGAGCAGTTGCTCAATCTGCAGTATGCTTTCTATGCGGCTGATGGCGCGATGGTGCGAATTAATCAATTACTTGAGCGTCAAGATGAAGTCGATTATCCCGCCACTAAGAACCCGTTTGCGGGACGGCAAACTGTTTCTATCAGTGTTGAAGATCTGCGTTTTTCTTATGGCGAAGAGCAGGTTCTAAGTGGCTTAAGTTTTAACATTGCTGCGGGTGAGAAAGTCGCGATTGTTGGCGCTAGTGGTGGCGGCAAAAGCACTTTAGTACAGCTGCTGCTGGGATTGTATACTGCGCAATCAGGCTCTATTCGTTATGCCGACGCAGCCCTGCAGGAGACAGGCTTAGCCTGTGTGCGCGAGCATGTAGCGGTGGTTTTACAAGCGCCTGCGTTATTTAACGATAGCTTACGCGCTAATTTATGTATGGGGCGAGAGTACAGCGATCAAGCGTGCTGGCAGGCGTTAACCATTGCCCAGTTGGCGCAGACTGTAAAAATGCTACCGGCAGGCCTGGATAGTATTATTGGTCGAGCCGGTGTGCGTTTATCCGGTGGACAAAGGCAGCGTTTAGCCATTGCGCGGATGGTCTTGAGCGATCCTAAAGTGGTTATTTTAGATGAAGCCACTTCTGCATTAGACAGCGCTACTGAGTTTGCGGTGCATGAAGCGCTGAATCAGTTTTTGGCAGGACGCACAACCTTGATTATTGCCCACCGCTTAAGTGCGGTGAAACAAGCAGATCGAATTTTGGTTCTTGCTGATGGCCAAGTGGCTGAAGATGGTACACACCAGCAGCTGCTGAATGAAGAGGGCTTGTATGCACAGTTGTACGGTACTTTGCAGTGTTAAAAATACAGTGCGTCTGTAAACTGAAAATTATCATTAATAAACAAGCGGACGGACATAATTAGGTTGACAATATTATCGATTGCGCCTAATCTACGCCCCGTCCACGAAATGGGGCTATAGCTCAGCTGGGAGAGCGCTTGCATGGCATGCAAGAGGTCGACGGTTCGATCCCGTCTAGCTCCACCACTTCTTCAGTAATATGAAAAGTGGCATAACATGAATGTGTTATGTTTAAGAAGGTTTTGTCCCCTTCGTCTAGTGGCCTAGGACACCGCCCTTTCACGGCGGTAACAGGGGTTCGAGTCCCCTAGGGGACGCCATATTTTCTGAGCCAGTATCTGTACGTAACGCTGTGAGTTGTTAGTGCTACATAAGCAAAGCGTTAGCGTAACAAGTAGTGACGGCAAAAATCGTTCAGCTCAATACAACACTAATAAGCATATAATAGTGCTTGTTTTCGAAGGTTTTGTCCCCTTCGTCTAGTGGCCTAGGACACCGCCCTTTCACGGCGGTAACAGGGGTTCGAGTCCCCTAGGGGACGCCATATTATTTAAGTGTTATGACTTAAAGTAAAAACCCAGCTTAGGCTGGGTTTTTTATTGTCTGCAATATAGGGTGCGCTGTGCTTTAGCTGAGCCTGCTTGTGCCTGTCAACTGCTTGGCTCTTTTAATCAAAAAACATCTTGCTGTTTTGGTGTTTGATAGACGGCCTTATGTTTTTGGTATATTAAAATAAGTCATCATCATTGCGGCGTGCTTCTCGTTGCAGTTGATAAACGAGACGCTCGATAATTCGTAGAGTCGCTCCATTGATTTGGTGAAACATGAAGCCGGCTTGTGTTGAGCTTGATGTTTCATCTTTGTTTAGGTGACGTAGTTCGGCATTTAACGTAATACGGCCTGTGGGTAGTGCTAGCTCAAGCGCATCGTAGAGTTGGCCAGGCTGAAGGCTGGTTGTTAATGATTTGATATCGAGCTTACAACCGGTTGCTGAAATGTCTATTAGTCGAGCGGGGATAACGGTTTTCAGGGTTTTCCCGTTGATCTGAGCTTCAATAGGTTGTTCGGGTAGTATGTTGGCGCGGAAAGCGTTCCGACGCTGATGATAGCTGACTTCTGTAGGTAAGCTAAGCCAGTAGCAAGGAGCGTTTTCTAGAGTGTCTGCAAGGCCTTGTTGTGTATGAGACCAAATCATGCGTACGCCATCTCGGTAAGCTGTAATGGTCACTGGCTCGCCGTTGAGTAAATGTCGCTCGCCGTCATTAGGGATCAGCTCGTCATAAGCGATACGGCTGTTATCGCGATCAATGTCGACAATATAGCTGTGAAAAACTTGTTGGCGATCAGCAAAGGTCATGACTAATAAGTCACGGTGCTGCTGAAGCGCACGAAGGTTGCTGACGATTTCGATTGGCGAAGTCAGTAGTGTTGGCGGCTGTGCAGTACGGCTCTCTGAGAAGGAGTCAGACACTATTAGAGTTTCCCTGTGTTTCCATGCTGAAAGAAGCTTTGAATGCGCTTGAGTATAGCAGCGAGTTAAGTAATCGAATACTACTATGCTTGGCTGAAAGGGCGCTGTTTAACGCTAGGAGAGGTGCTGCCTTTTTTATCGTAGAGCGAGGGAGTGTCGGTGCCGCGAATAATGTTAAGCATGCTGTTGATGCTAATTTGATTGCTGCGAATAAGACGACCGTTGCGCAAGTTTTTCGTTTGGCATTGCTCAAGTAAGCTGTTGAGCGATGCGCTATTTTCGAGTAGCTGCGAGCCTACTGGTGAGTTGCTTGCAAGCTGCTCAATACCTTGCTGGTCAGCGCTCAAAAGCGCTTGCGTGAGGAGTTGGCTGCGTTCTTTGCTGTGCTGTTCGAGCTGACGTAAATAGGGTTGCTTTTGGGCTAGCAAATCTTGAAGCACGTCTAGTTTACGATCGCTGAGTGCTGTGAATTCTTGATCAAGAATCTCCAGCAGTTGCGTGGCAATACTTATGTCACTTAACAAAATTTCAACAATGCGTTTGTCGGCCATAATTAGCTTTTATCTACAGTGAGTGAGGAGTTTTCGCATCAAAACTGTGCTTCTAGACCGAGCAACTTATCAGCTACACGCTGATTGTCGATTTGATAGCTGCCTTCTGCAATTGCTTGCTTAAGCTGTGCAACTTTCTCTGCGTTAACCTGAGGTTGTGCGGTAATTTTATCAGTTAAGCTTTGCAGTTGACGTGCATCTTTACTGAGTTGTACAGGCTCGCCAGTGCGAACTTGTTGAGTGGGCTGGTTGATGCCGGTCTGTTTATCAGTTTCTTGGGGATTTAATTGTGCAGAGTTTTGGCGCACATTAGTAGCTGCGGGCTTGCTTAGGCCTGGAGTGTTATTTGTGCGATTAAAGTCGATAGTCATGATGTAACCTCAATACAATATATGAACGCTTGCATAACTAATCGGCAGCAGATCTGAAAACTTTAGATGTGTTTCGTAATAAAAACCACATCGTTTAAGCTTTGTTTAATAACAAGCTGCGTGTCTTTGTTTTGACAATATTTTACTGCAGCACGCTTCACATTGCCACCTCAACGTGCCCGGGGCCTGTGACACGAGCATGCACAATACGTTGTGAGCGTGTATTGCGTACGCGTATTTGCTGACCAATAGCGCCTTCCTCCAAAGCAGTGCCTGGCATACGCACGGACATCGATTTGGATTGGGCGGTGATCACGACTTGATCGCCTTTATTAACCGCTGCGACCGTTTTTAAGTAGTTGGCAGATATAATTTGATTGGGTTGAACTTGGCGAGTTAGCTTTTGGCCAATAACATTTTCAAGATCAAGTATATAACCTTGTCTGAGGCTGCTAATGTCGCGCTCAGAGAGTTGTACATCAGACGCTTGCACGACACTGTTGCGTGGCAGTGAGCGTAAAGCTGTTGCAACTTCTCGATACAGATTTACGTGCGCAGGAACAAAGATTGTCCATGGCGCGTTGGTGTCACAGCGTACACGTAAAGTGACTCTGCCTAATGGTTGGGCAGGGCTTTCTAAGCTGGTTTGTAAGGGTTCTGAGCATGGAGGTAAACGTAATCTGGGATCGAGACGACCAATTGTGACTGTGTAGCGTCCGATGATGCTATTGTCTGCTAGATATTGTTCAGTGATTTCCTCAAGAAATGCTTCGCTGGTGCCGATAATCTTTTGCTGTAGCGTTTCAGCCTGAGTGGTGAACGCGAGCGCAGTTAAGCAGCAAAGCCAAATCGTTTGGCTGAATTGTGTTTTTGTGTGCCAATTAAATGTCTTTATCTGTTTCATATTGTAATTCAAAGCAAAAAGTATGCCGCATTTGTTATTTCGTCTGCGTGCAGTTTAAAAGTAAGGAGCTTAAGCATGGCCGGTATGATGGATTCAGTAAACCAGCGTACTCAACTCGTTGGACAAAATCGTTTAGAGTTGCTGCTGTTTAGGCTTAACGGCCCTCAGTTATACGGTATTAATGTATTTAAAGTGCGAGAAGTCTTGCAGTGCCCAAGCCTTACTGTACTACCAAAATCAAATCCTATTGTGCGAGGTGTTGCCAGTGTGCGCGGTCGCACTATTCCTGTGATTGATTTAGCGCTAGCTACTGGACACCATGAACTCAAAAGTCTACAAGATGGTTTTGTGATCATTGCTGAATACAATATGAAAGAGCAGGGTTTTTTAGTTGGAGCAGTTGAGCGCATTATCAATCTCAACTGGGAGGAGATCCATCCTCCACCTAAAGGTACAGGGCGTGATCATTACTTAACGGCAGTAACACGTTTTGATGATCAATTGATTGAAGTGATTGATGTTGAAAAAATATTGGCTGAAGTATCGCCTACTTCTGAAGAAATTTCGCCTGGGATTTTAACTGAACAAGTGCGTATTAATGCACTCAATAAAAAAATTCTTATCGTTGATGATTCTTCTGTAGCGCGTAAGCAAGTACTGCGATGTTTGCAAGCTGTGGGCGTTGAAGTGATAGCTCTTAATGATGGGCGATCAGCCTATGACTATTTACAAAACATGCTAAGCGAAGGCAGAAAACCATCTGATGAGCTCTTAATGCTTGTTTCAGATATTGAAATGCCAGAAATGGATGGTTACACGTTAACTGCTGAGATACGTAATGATTCGCGCCTTAAAGAACTGCATGTTTTGTTACACTCATCGTTGTCCGGTGTTTTTAATGAGGCGATGGTTAAAAAAGTTGGTGCAAATGATTTTTTAGCTAAATTTCGCCCGGATGATTTAGCTGATCGAGTTGTTGAGCGCATAAAACTAGTCGATGGGCTATAGTTGTCTTTGTAATAACTATTATAAATGTGCTTTAGCGCTATTTTTTGAAAAGGCGGTCAATGTGCCAGTGACGCAATCTGAGTTTAATATTTTCAGACAGTTTCTTGAGAATAAGTCAGGCATTGTTTTGGGTGATAATAAACAATACTTGGTGACGAGCCGCTTAAAGAAACTGCAAGATGAGCACGGCATAAAGTCTTTGACCGAGTTGATGGCGCGTATCCAGGCGCAACCCCGTGGTGCATTGCAAGAGCAAGTGGTTGATGCAATGACCACGAATGAAACGTTGTGGTTTCGGGATGCTTATCCTTTTGAAGTGATGAAGAATAAAGTGTTGCCTGAGTTGCTGAATAAGCAGCCTAATCAACGTTTGAGAATTTGGTCTGCAGCTTGTTCTTCAGGTCAAGAGCCCTATTCTTTGTCGATGACTATTGATGAATATGAGCGTGCCAATTTAGGATCAGTTAAGTTTGGTGCGCAAATTGTTGCGACAGATCTGTCTCCTACAATGCTGCAAGCCTGTAAAGCAGGAGAGTATGATAGTTTATCGATTGCTCGCGGTTTATCGCAGGAGCGTTTGCAGCGTTACTTTGATAAGACAGCAGATGGGCGGTGGGCTGTTAAGCCAGCAATTAAGAGTCGTGTAGAGTTTCGGTCACTTAATTTACTTGACAGTTATGCTGCCTTAGGTAAGTTCGATGTGGTTTTTTGTCGAAACGTGCTCATCTATTTTTCAGCAGAAGCCAAAAAAGATATTTTGACCCGCATGCATGCAACCTTAAAAACAGGAGGTTATTTGTTTTTAGGTGCATCTGAAGCACTTAATGCCTTGCCTGATTTGTATCGAATGGTGCAGTGCAGCCCTGGTATTATTTACCAAGCTAAGTAAGATAAAAAAGGCCTATGAATTAGGCCTTTTTTATTGTTACTGCTTAAAAAAAGCAAAGTTATCGGCTCGCGCAGCTGGCCAGAAGCGTTGGAAAACAACGTGTTCAGGTAGCTTGGCGTCATTGAGTAAATCGCCGGGTTGCAGATAGGGGTGCAAGGTTGATAGTGAGCGCACCAAGGTGGGTGAGACACGCCGAATGATGTGCTCAGGCCCCAACTCTCCAGGATGTTTTAGGCCTGCGGCTTCAATCAGTTCGCGTAAAGTTGCTACTGTGCGTGTGTGAAAGCTGTGCACACGTGTTGCTTTGTCTGGCACATCCAGACTTTGCCAGCGTTTAGGGTTTTGCGTGGCGATACCGGTAGGGCAGCGGTCGGTATGACAGACTTGCGACTGAATGCAGCCCAAAGCAAACATAAAACCGCGCGCTGAGTTACACCAGTCGGCACCTAAAGCGAGTGTGCGGGCGATATCAAAAGCAGTAATAATTTTACCTGCTGCGCCGATTTTGACTTTATCGCGTAAGTTGATGCCCACTAGCGTGTTATGTACCAGCATCAAGCCTTCACGCATGGGTGTGCCAATGTGATCGGCAAACTCTAGTGGCGCTGCCCCCGTGCCGCCTTCAGCACCATCGACCACAATAAAGTCAGGGGTGATACCCGTGCTGAGCATGGCTTTGGCGATGGCAAACCATTCCCAAGGGTGACCGATGGCCAGTTTAAAACCCGTTGGTTTGCCGCCGGATAATTTACGCAATTGTGCAATAAACTGCAGTAATTCTTCGGGGGTAGAAAAAGCTGAATGCGCAGCAGGTGAAATACAGTCTTGGCCTTCAGGTACACCACGGGTGCGAGCAATTTCTGCGTTAACTTTAGCGCCGGGGAGCATGCCGCCGTGTCCAGGTTTCGCGCCTTGCGACAGCTTTAGTTCAATCATTTTGACTTGATCAAGGGCTGCGCGTTCGGCGAAGCGTTCAGGGCTAAAAGTGCCGTCATCATTGCGCGCGCCGAAGTAGCCGGAGCCTAACTCCCAAACCATATCGCCGCCGTGTTCGCGGTGATAGCTGGAAATCGAACCTTCGCCGGTGTCGTGGTAAAACTTGCCCAGACGTGCGCCTTTATTTAATGCGCGAATGGCATTAGGTGATAGCGAACCAAAACTCATCGCAGAAATATTAAAAATGCTAGCAGAGTAGGGTTGTTGACAGTCAGGACCGCCAATATTGATACGGAAATTATCATCGGTGATTTTTGTTGGGCTGATCGAGTGGTTAATCCATTCATAACGTGTGCCGTAGACGTTTTGCTCTGTACCAAAGGCGCGGGTTTCCAGTTCAGATTTCGAGCGCTGATACACCAGTGAGCGCTGGTCGTGGGAGAAAGGCACTTCATCATCATCGGCTTCGACAATGTATTGACGCAACATGGGTCGCAGTTTTTCAAAGAGATAGCGAATATGTGCAGCAATCGGATAGTTGCGGCGTAACGTCGATTGGGTTTGGCGTAGATCAATCATCCCCAGCACTGTTAACGCGATAAAGACAGAACTGAGCAGCAACCACCAGGGGTTGCTTAAAGCCAATAACAAAGTGATTAAGCTGCCGACAATGGCTGTGGCAAAGACTGCGTAACGTATCACCAACATAAAATCTCCAAACCTGTTTGAGCGCTGTTTTCTACTGCGTGATTACAGTTGCTGTGCTGAGAAAGTGTCGCACTGACTGACGATGCCTGATTTATAACCTTGGCTAAACCAACGTTCACGCTGCGCCGAGGTGCCATGGGTGAATGAGTCTGGCACAACATGCCCTTGTGTTTGCTTTTGTAGACGATCGTCGCCAATCGCTTGTGCGGCATTCAATGCGTCTTTTAAATCGCCAGGCTCAAGCCAAGCGTGTCGCTGCTGTGCATGATACGCCCAGACCCCGGCCAAGCAGTCTGCTTGCAGTTCTTGGCGTACCAGTAAGCCATTGTGGCCCGTTACACGCTCGCCGCGTTTGCGTGCAGCTTGTACGCGAGCGGAAACGCCTAGTAGGGTTTGTACGTGATGGCCAACCTCATGAGCGATGACGTAGGCTTGAGCAAACTCGCCAGTGGCGGCAAAGCGTTGCTCCATTTCTTTAAAGAAGGACAGGTCTAAGTAAACCTGCTGATCCCCAGGGCAATAAAATGGTCCCACCGCAGAGTCGGCTAAGCCGCAAGCAGAGCGTACGCTGCCGTTAAATAAAATTAGGCTCGGGTCTTTGTAGGTTTTGCCCGCTTGCTGAAACAAAGCGCGCCAAGTGTCTTCAGTGTCACCTAAAATAGCGCGGACAAACTCAGTTTGCGCCTCATTACGCGGGGTGGCAGCTTGATTGCTTGTCCCACCGGTATTGATGCCGCCTTGTTGAATCGCTTGTCCAGCGATGTTGCCGACAATCTGCATGGGATCTTGGCCGCTGAGCAGGCCAACTACCACGATGACTGCGACAGCACCTAAACTTAAGCCTTTGCCACCAATACCGCCTTTACCGCGTTGATCAACTACGTTGTCACTGCGACGAGCTTTTTTCCAGCGCATAACGAATTCCTTCTGATGCTTGGCTCAATCAATTGTTGGTTAAGAAGTATGCCAAGTAATGGTTTCTACGCTGCCATCGGCACTGACTTGCAGCCAACGATCAACATCTGCTTCGCCGTCAGTTTCTTGCCAGCTACCTGGAGCACAGCGTACGTTGACTTGCAAATAAGCGGCAGCAGCTTGTGCGCATTGCAGATCATCAGACCAAGGTGTGTCAGCACTTTCCAGTAAAAGGCTATGCCATTTACCCACCGCCTGTTCAAAGTAAACAATGGGGATATTGGCGCAGATGCAGCGCGAGACCCGGCCCTTTTGCTGCCACTGGCAAGGGGCACCAAGGGCGGCAGAGAGCCATGCGCTCAGTGCTTCGCGGTTGCTTTCTTTGATATAAATTTCGATATCAGGTTGGCGCATAAGTTAAATTTCCGTTTTTTCAATCCAGTCGTAGCGAATAGCGACGGTCGTCGTGAGCGTTTGTCCAATCACTGCTTCACGTCGCTCAGCGTTAGCACGCCAGCCGTGTGGCGTCATGGCCAACAGGTCGCTGCGCGCTTGAGCATCATTTAAGGTCAAGCTAAAGCGTAAGGTTTCACTGTGAGTATGCTGCATTCCTTCAGGAAGCAACTGTAAATGCTTGCTGTCATCATAGCTGCGTACTTCATCATATAACTGTTCACGCAGTTCTTGCAGGTGATCGCTGCAGGGACCCATGCGTAACAAGGCTCCGCCAGGCACTAATACGCGGTGTGCTTCTTGCCAGTCGAGGGGACTGAAAATACTGGCAATGGCTTGGCAACTATTACTGGCTAACGGCAAGCGTGCCATGCTGGCTACCAGCCAAGTGGTCTGTGCATTGCGTTTGCAGGCCTGTTTTACTGCTTCGCGAGAAATATCTAAGGCGTAACCTTGGCTGTCGGGTAGGGCCTCGGCAATGTGCGCAGTGTAATAGCCTTCGCCGCAGCCAATATCGAGCCATTTTTGTGGCTGGTGTTCTTGCATCAAGGCGGCAAAACGTTCTGCTAGCGGCGCGTAATGTCCGCCTGAGAGAAAGTTGCGGCGTGCTTGGACCATGGCTGGGTTGTCGCCCGGTGCGCGGCTGTTTTTATGCTGAACAGGTAATAAGTTGATATAGCCTTGGCGCGCGCGATCAAAGCTGTGCTGGTAGATACAGCGCAAGCTGTTTTCGTGTGCGGTCAGTGCTGACTGGCAGATGGGGCAAATAAGCATGTCAATTCTCGAGCCCTCTAGGTGCTGGGCTGGATTAAAAATAGGTAATGGGTGTGCTGTGTATTGTGCAGGACAACTCGCAGCAGCACAGTAAATTCTCTCTACAGTGTAGTGAAACAGCCTGTGTTTTGTAAGCGTTGTAGGGATTACTGCTAGAATGCGCCAGCGATTATTGTGAGGTTTTGGATGGATGATTTACGTTTTGGCGGTATTGCGCGTTTATATGGTGTTGACGGGTTAGAACGTTTAGCACAGGCGCATGTTGCTGTGGTTGGGATTGGTGGTGTGGGCTCTTGGGCGGCAGAGGCTTTGGCGCGCTCTGGTGTGGGCGAAATTTCTTTATTTGACCTGGATGATGTGTGTATCACCAATACGAATCGTCAAGCGCATACTTTAATCGATACGGTTGGCCAGGCTAAGGTTGATGTGATGGCGCAGCGTATTCAAGCAATCAATCCTGCGTGTCGGGTACATGCCGTGGCTGATTTTGTCAGTCATGAGACGATGGCGCAGTACATTACTGAAGAGCTTGATTTTGTTGTGGATTGCATAGACAGCGTGATTGCTAAGGCGGCGCTGATTGCGTGGTGTAAGCGCCGCAAGATTCAAATTATTACGACCGGTGGTGCGGGTGGGCAGATTGATCCGACGCAGATTCGTGTGGGTGATTTAAATAAGACTTTTAACGACCCGCTTGCTTCTCGTGTGCGTTCATTGTTGCGCAGTGAGTATGGTTTTTCTCGTACCGCTGGCCGCCACTACAGTGTGCCTTGTGTGTATTCGACTGAGCAATTACGTTACCCGAATCCTGATGGCAGTGTGTGTTTGAGTAAAAGTTTTGTTGGTGATGGGGTGAAGCTTAACTGTGCTGGGGGCTTTGGCGCGGCGATGACGGTGACGGCAAGTTTTGGTTTAGTGGCAGCGGCACGCGCTATCGATAAGTTGGTCGCAGGCGCACGACGCCCTTCAGAGCGAGCTAAGCCTCCTGTAAGCAGCTAGCTAGCGCACATAATCAAAAAAGTGTTAAGAACGATATGCGCATGCCGTACCTTGTTGGTATCGCTGTTCCCTCAACGGGTCATCCTGACCCGATTCGGGGCTGCGCCATCCCTGTCTCCGCTGATCGCGACACCAACAAGATACTCGTTGATCAGTGATGTTGTGTGCGGGTCTGTAGTGCGACTCTTTTAAAGCCAACATTATGTGTTTACTGCTGCTGGAGTTGGTTTACTCCCAAATGCATACCTAGATAGCTACATGCCTGCATTTTGCGTAGCTGACTCGAACTGCAATAGAGCAAACTCCGCAAATGATCAACGAGTGCTTCGGGGTGGGTGTGGTGAGCGAGTCAGGGATGACGAGCGCCGGAGTTGAACCCAGGATGGTTTCATCGACGGATTAACACTTACCCCGAAGTGCGGTATGCACAGACTTGTTTATAAGCTTTAGCAAAACAAAGCAAAGCAGCAGTGGCGATATGCGCAAGCCGTACCTTGTTGGTATCGCTTTTCCCTCAACGGGTCATCCTGACCCGATACGAGGCTACGCCATCCCTGGCTCCGCTTGTCGCGACACTAACAAGGCGCTCATTGATCAGTGATGTTGTGTGCGAGCACGTAGTACGACAAGCACAGAATTAGCGCGCTTAATAAAATATTCAGACATCTACAGGTGCGCTGCGTGATCAGCTACCCCGAACTAGCAGTCGAGCGCTGAATAAGTGGTTAAGTACAGCTGCTAAAGTATTGAACTAACACACAGTTTTACCTTCTTAAGACGGTAGCCAGTCAATAGGGTCGCCTGTTAACATCAAGGCCTTTGCACCCATGAAAGCCGTAAGGCATAAAGTAAGGACAATATAATGAAGTTACATCGTTTAGCGGCTTCGGTTGCTGTATTAAGTCTGGTATTAGCGGGCTGTGATAACAAAGCTGCAGACAGCGCTGACCTAAAAACACCAGCGCAAAAAGCCTCTTACGGTATTGGCTTAAGCATGGGTAAAAACCTCAGCCAAGAAGGCATGGATGATCTTGATTCACAAGCAGTGGCCTTAGGCATTGAAGATGCATTGGCGAAAAAAGACCAGCGTCTAACTGACGAAGAGTTAATGGAAGCCTTTGGTTTCTTACAGGCTCGAGCTCAAGAGCGCATGTCTGCACTTAATGATGCAGCCGCAAAAGCCGGTGCTGATTTCTTAGTTGAAAATGCTAAGCGTGATGGCGTGCAGACCACTGAGTCTGGCCTGCAGTATGAAGTGGTTAAAAAAGCTGAAGGCGCACAGCCTAAAGTCAGTGACGTGGTTAGCGTTCACTACCAAGGCACTCTAGTTGATGGTTCAGTCTTCGACAGCTCTATCGAGCGCGGTGAGCCAGTTGAATTCCCAGTAGGTGGCGTGATTCCTGGTTGGGTTGAAGGCTTGCAGCTGATGAAAGTTGGCGAAAAATACAAGTTCTATATTCCAAGCGAGTTGGCTTATGGCGCGCAAAGCCCAACGCCTGCGATCCCAGCAAATTCAACTTTGGTTTTCGAAGTTGAATTGTTAGACATCGTTGGCCAGCCAGCCGCTGATTCAGCTGAAAGTGATGAGCCAGCAACAGTGATCGAAGAGTAAAATCTTCATTGTGCTGTGTAAACGCCCTGCTGATGTCAGGGCGTTTTACTTTCTGCATGTTATAACGCAAAAAGCCTGAGCTCACTTAGCCTGTATCTATTCCGTGTTTGCTATGAGTTATTGGCAGGCATGAACTAGAGCTCCCGCCTATAATGTATGCGGTGTGTGGTGAGTATGAATTCTCCAGCGCTGTGGCGTAGTATTGCGCAAGATCTTCAGTCTTTTTGGATAACACTATGAATGTACAAGTGATTGCACGTGACGGTAAACCTGAATATGCAGTGTTGCCGTGGGAGCAATATCAGCAGCTACTCAAAGATGCTGGTCGCGATAAACCCGTGGTCGAGGCTGCAACAGCCTTAGCTAGTTTAAGAGAACTTAAAGCATTGCGTGAGCAAGCCGCTTTGAGCTTGGAAGATGTTGCGCGTGAGGCCGGTATCAGTCCGCACTATTTGCAGATGATCGAAAGTGGTGAGCGTGAAGTCAGCGATGTATTGAAGCGCACGTTAGCGCGCGCTCTAAAAGTGTCCGGTTGGCAAGATGAGTAAAGCGTTGGGGCTCACTGATGAGCAACGCCGCGGTTTATTCAAGCTGTTGGCAGAGGCTCAGCAGCAGCGAACGGTGGTGACGTACCGTCAAGTGATTGAGCAGCTACAACTGCCAGCACCTAGTGTGCGTCGGTTAGCTTTGGCGCTCGAGCAATTAGCTTGCACAGATCATACACAAGGCTGGCCGTTACGCAGTGCTTTAGTGGTCAGTCAAGCACGACCGGCACATCCGCAATTGGGCTTTATTCAATGTATGCAACAACTCGGACGCTTTCAGGGTGTCATAGATGAAGCAACTGTGGCAGCTTGGCTAGAGGCTGAGTTGGCACATGTGTATCAGTTCAGTTATCCGGAGGTGTGAATATGTTATTTGCAAAGTTACGCGCGCAAGCCGGTTATAGCGTTGCACGTAAGCTGTTTAACCAGCGCTGGGCTGTTGAGAATCCGCGAGTGTGGCAGTGGATGCAAGAACGTTTTGCACGTATGAGCAGTTATGACGATGTGTCTGCGCGAGCGTTCTATGGCCATGTTTTGTTGCATCGCGGACAAGGTTTAGCCGCTAAAAATGAAGGTTTGCGCTTGCTGCGTTTGGCTGCAGAAGCAGGGGATGCAAAATCCGCTTATCAACTCGGTTTGCAGGCCTACACTGGTACGCTGAATGAATCTGCGAACGCACTCCAAGCGGCGCATTGGTGGGAGTTGGCTGGGCGTGCTGGACATCCCTTAGCTTTACAACGTTTATTGGCGTTGTACGAGCAGGGCGGACCACAATTAGTGGCCAGCGCTGAGGATGCAGAGCGCATTAGACGGCAATTGGCGCTCGAGCAGGGCTTAGCTTAGGCTGCAGCAACGTGATCATCAGAGGCATTATTGCTTTTTTATTACAGAAACAATTATCCCGCCAATCGGCGGGATAATTGTTTAAGCGTTAAAGTTCAGGAAAGTTTATTGACGGCTGGCGATGGGTATTAAGCTTAACCAATCCAATAAAATACGTCCTGTTTCTGCTAAGTAAGCATCATCTTCAGGTTTGAGTTTCTTATCTTTTTCGATTTCAGCGACATGGTCGTCTTCGTCATCTTTGATCATGGTTTTTAGCAGGTCTTCACCTTTTTTGCCACGGCGAGCATTTTCAATGTCGAGCTGCTTTTTCTCGATTTTAGCGTACTGCGCGCGACGCTCAACTTCGTTGAGACTGACCTCAGTGTCTTGCATTAAACGCTGAGTGAGCGCGAGACGTGCACGGCTAAAGACAAAGTCAGGGTCGTTGTCTGTACGTGCATCATGACGTGCTTTGAGTTCGGCAATAAAGGGTTTGAAAGGGTCGCTGCTAGGCTTTAATGCAGGCTTAATGCTATCCCAAGGCATGGCTTCAGGCAGTGCGCTTTCACCAATTTCATTGATGTCCATATCAGCAGGGTAGCTGATATCAGGAATCACCCCTTGGTGCTGAGTGCTTTGCCCAGACACGCGATAGAACTTAGCTAGAGTCAGCTTTAGTTCGCCGTGGTTGAGTGGCTGAATCGTTTGCACTGTGCCTTTACCAAAGGTTTGTCCGCCAATAATCAAGGCGCGGTGATAGTCCTGCATGGCACCTGCGAAAATTTCCGAGGCCGAAGCTGATAAGCGATTGACCAATACAGTCAGCGGACCTTTGTAGAAGACGCCTTTTTGTTCATCGGCTAAAACATCAATGCGGCCATCACTGTTGCGCACCAGTACGGTTGGACCTTGCTCAATAAATAAACCAGTCAGCTCGGTGGCTTCTTGTAATGAGCCACCACCGTTGTTACGCAGATCAATGACAATGCCTTCCACTTGTTCTTTTTGCAGTTCAGTGATCAGACGCTTAACGTCACGGGTGGTGCTTTTGTATTCAGGGTCGCCGGAACGGTAAGCTTTAAAGTCTAAGTAGAACGCTGGAATTTCAATCACACCAAGTTTGGCCTTGCGACCGTCTTGGTCAAGATGGAGGATCGATTTTTTCGCTGCTTGTTCTTCCAGTTTGACCGCTTCACGGGTCAAGGTCACCACTTTGCTGGTCTGATCGGTGGGAGCGTTGCTGGCTGGGATAATTTCCAAGCGCACTTGCGAGCCTTTTGGGCCACGAATCAGCTTAACCACTTCATCTAAACGCCAACCAATCACGTCGACGAGCTCTTTATTGCCTTGACCGACAGCAATGATTTTGTCGGCAGGAGCAACCAGTTTACTTTTTTCTGCAGGGCCCGCTGGAATCAAACGAACAATTTTTACGTGCTCATTATCGCCTTGCAACATCGCGCCAATGCCTTCTAGAGACAGGCTCATATTGATGTCAAAATTCTCAGCATTATCCGGTGATAAATAATTGGTGTGCGGATCATAGGTTTGCGCAAAAGAGTTGATGTAGGCTTGGAAAACATCTTCACTGCGTGTTTGTTGCAAACGCTTCTGTTGGTTTTTGTAACGCTTGATCAGTAGCGTTTCAATCGCTTTAGGTTCTTTGTTGGCGATTTTTAACCGCAGCACTTCATCTTTTAGACGTTTGCGCCATAAGTCTTGTAGGGCTTCGTCATCGGCAGCCCATTGTGCTTTTTCACGATCAGTTTCAAACGACTCGTCGATGCTGAAGTCGATTTTATCAATACCTTGGTTAAGCTCAACCAAAGCATAATCTAAATATTGATCTAAACGCTCGAGCTGGCGTTTATAAATGCTGTAGCCAGGCTTGAGATTGCCGGCCTTAAGGAAGTCATCAAATTGTGCTTCCCAAGCGTTAAACGTCTTAATGTCGTTTGCCGTAAAGTACATGCGGGCAGGGTCAAGCATCTTTAGGTAGCCTGCATACATTTTACGTGAGCGCGCATCATCGAGCGGCGGCTTACTGTAATGATGACGCTTCAGCAGCTCAACAACGTTAAGGCTAGCTATCATTTGGTCGCGGTCGGGTTGTAAGTAGTCCCATTGTTGTGCTTTGCTCACTGCATGTGCGGCAGGTAAAGCAGCGAGGCCAATGACTAAAGCCAGGGCTGAACGAGTTAAAGTGTGCTTCATGCTGATTCTTCGTCTGAGTGAGTAATGACGCATTTTAGGCCGCCTAAAGTGTTTACAGTTCCATTGTAAGCTGTATTCATTCAATAAATAGCTACAGTCAAACATTATGATTAACAATATGGAGGCACAATGAAAGCATTGCAAGGCAATCAAGGTCGCCCAGAGCTTATTGAATGCGATGAACCACGCTGCGAAGCAGGACAAGTACGCATTCGCGTTGTCGCTGCAGGCATTAATCGTGCCGATTTATTGCAAGCAGCAGGTTTGTACCCACCGCCGCCTGGTGTCAGTAACATTCTTGGCTTGGAATGTGCAGGCATCATCAGCGAGGTCAGTAAAGGTAGTCGCTGGCAAGTGGGTGATCGCGTCTGCGCTTTACTGGCTGGTGGCGGTATGGCGGAAGAAGTCTGCGTGGATGCGCGCCATGTGTTGCCGGTGCCAGAGGGTTTAAGTTTATTGCAAGCGGCAGCGATTCCAGAAGTGTATGCCACTGCTTGGTTAAACATATTCCAGTTGGCCAAACTGCAGCCGGGTGAGAAAGTGCTGTTGCATGCCGGTGCTAGCGGTGTAGGTTCGGCGGCAATTCAGTTGTGTAAGGCTTTTCACAGTCCATGCTGGGTCAGTGTGGGTTCGGCGGAGCGTTTAGCCTACTGCCAAACACTGGGCGCCGAAGGCGGTGTGATACGCGGTGACAATATCGATGGTTTGCAGGATTTCGCGCCTTTTGATGTGATTCTTGATCCTGTCGGTGCCAGCTATGCCGCGCTCAATTTGAAAATATTGGGCCTTGATGGGCGCTGGGTGAATATAGGCTTGATGGGCGGGCGCCGTGCTGAGCTTGATCTAGCACAGTTGCTGAGCAAAAGGGTTCAGTTGATTGGTTCAACCTTACGCAGTCGCAGTGATGCATTTAAGGGCGAACTGATTGCTCAACTCACTGATAAAGTCTGGCCGCTGTTTAGCAGTGGTGCATTAGACCCGCAGGTGGAAGAGGTGTTTGCTTGGACCGATGCTGAAGCGGCTTTTGCACGATTGGCAAGCAATCAGGTTAACGGGAAAGTGGTGTTGCAAATTTCTGCTGAATGAGCTGTGGAAAACTGCAGCGCGCGGCCTAAACAGCGTGCTGCAGTATTATTTGGCTTATGCGTACAGTGCTTGCCAAGCGCAATACAGAGCGAAGATAAGAAAGCCTGTAGCAGCAATAGCGCGAATCAGTTTCAGCGGTAAGCGCTCAGCGGCAAAATTACCGATTAAGACCACTGGTACATTGGCTAACAGCATGCCCAGCGTGGTACCGCAGACCACCATCCAGAAATACTCAAATTGCGCCGCAAGCATCACCGTGGCAACTTGCGTTTTGTCACCCATTTCGGCAATAAAAAAAGCTATCAAGGTTGCCATAAATGGGCCGTATTTAACTGCAATATTACCGTCATCATCGAGTTTGTCGGGAATCAGTGTCCACGCAGCAACCGCTAAAAAGCAGGCAGCTAAGAGCCATAGCAAAGTCGCTTGGGAAAATAGTTGTGCGACTTGATAACCCACGGCTGCAGCTAAAAAATGATTCGCCAGCGTAGCAATTAAGATGCCGATAATAATCGGTACGGGCTTGCGGTAACGCGCAGCGAGAAGTAAGGCAAGCAGCTGGGTTTTGTCGCCGATTTCAGCCAGAGTTACGATGCCAGTTGAGATGAAGAGTGTTTCAAACATACAAAAAACCTTAGGGCGGACAGATTAGACAACCATGACACACACAGCCTTGCCACCCGGTAAGGTTATGTATGTCATGGGTCTCGCCAGCCTAAGTTATGCGCCGTAACTGCATGTGCATAAACCAAGGTGTACACGCCATGATCTGCTGATCAAGTATGTTGACGTGCACGCTATGAAGCATTTCATAGCCGACTACTCCCCCAAGACGGGGCAATACTAAGTAAAGGCTGTGCTTAAATCAAGACAAACAGCCAGTTCTCTAGCTTTAGATCTGCTCATCATCGTCATCGGTGACTTGACGAATCGACAAGCGAATCTCCGCCGGAAGTACGCGTTTGGCTGCATTTTCTGCTAATGCGCCAAGCTTGTCGTGGTAACTGAGTTTACCTTCTGCATTGGCCTGCACTACACCCTCATTGATGAGGGTCTGAATAAAGTGACGGAATAAGCTTTTATCAAAAAACTCAGGTGCATTGAGCCCATGCAGGATTGATAAACGCTGCGCCATAACGGTGCATAGCGCTTCCAGTTGCTGCGCATCCAGAGCGTTTTGGCCTTTATTGAGTAACAAAGCAATGGCCATATAAAAGCGCTGTAAGGTTTGTAGCAGCGTGCGCGACAGCAGGCTAAGCAAAACATAATGCTGCGAACTGGGTGCAGGACGCTGGTAGGTTTCACCATCGCGCTGCAATAAGCCATGCTCAACAAAGCTGGCCAGCCATTGATCAATCACTGCATCCAGTTCGTCCAGCGACCAATGGGTAAATAGTTCGGCTTGTAAATAGGGGTAGAGCGCGCGGGCCAGTGCAATAATTTGGTTGCGCGTCATCCGCGCATTGCTATGGAAAAAGCTGGCTAATAACGCTGGCAGGGCAAATACATGCAAAACATTATTGCGGTAGTAGGTCATCAGTACCGCATTGTGTTCATCTAAATAGTAGATGCGTCCCAGCGCGTCTTTTTGCTCGCTGATCAACTGCATATCACGCACATAGTGGGTGATGCTGACGCCATCGCCTTCAGGTAAGGAAGTATAAGCGGAATAGGGCACGCTGCGCAGCAATGACAAATACAGGTTAATCACCCGCGCCAAGGCGTTTTCATCCAAGGCTAAACGCTGAGTTGACAGCAGTGCTGAGGCAACCAGATTGACTGGGTTGATGGCTGCTGCGGCATTGATGTGCTGGGCGATGCGCGTGGCCAACTGCTGCGCCGCAGGGCCTACTGATGCAGGGTTTTCATGAGTGATTTCTTGCTGCCAATTGGGCTGTTGTTGGTTCATGAACTCAGTCAGTTTTAACGGTTGCCCAAAATTCACCGACACATGGCCAAAACGCTGTTTACGAATGGCAGCAATCACGCGAAACACATCGAAAAAGGATTCTTTTTTCTTGCTGGCGCCACGCAGCTCGCCCAGGTAAGTACGGCCTTCAAGGACCCGCTCATAACCGATGTACACCGGCACAAAAACGATGGGTAAGCGTTGCGAGCGCAGAAAACTATTTAAAGTGATGGCGAGCATGCCGGTTTTGGGTTGTAAGGTGCGTCCTGTGCGTGAGCGACCGCCTTCAACAAAGTATTCAACCGGAAAGCCTTTAGTGAATAAGGTGTGCAGGTATTCGTTAAAGACGCTGGCGTACAGTGGATTGCCACGGAAGGTGCGGCGCATAAAAAACGCACCGCCACGACGTAATAAACCACCAATAACCGGCATATTGAGATTAATGCCGGCGGCAATGTGCGGCGGTGTTAAACCATTGGTAAATAGCAAGTAAGACATCAGCAAGTAGTCAATGTGGCTACGATGGCAGGGCACATAAATAATTTCGTGGCCGTGGGCAATCTCACGTACGCCATCAAGATTATTGACCTTGATGCCATCATAAAATTTATTCCAAAACCAACTCAGCACCAACTCTAAAAAACGAATCGCGGTGTAAGCGTAGTCTGAAGCAATCTCGTTACCGTATTTAAGCGCACGCTGTTGGGCTTTTTCGATGCTGATGCCATCACGCTCAGCTTCTTCAATAATACGTTGGTGCACCTGTGGTTCATGGATGAGCGCTTTGACCAAGTTGCGCCGGTGTGAAAGGTCTGGACCAATGACCGCCGCTTTACTATTGCGAAAGTGTACGCGCAGCAAGCGGTGCAACATGCGCTGAGTGCGTTCCTCACCTTTGCCTTGTGCGACTAGTTCGGCCAGTTGAATCGGCGCAGAAAACTGTACGCGGGTTTTATGGCCGAGGATGAGTACCTGAAATAAGCGTCGTAAGCGCCCGGTGACTGCCCAGCTATCCGCCAGTAGCAATTTCCACGGGCTGGTTTCTCGGTCCGGCGATTGCCCCCAGAATACGGTGACCGGCACGACTTGCACATTGCTGATCTGCCCTGATTCAACCGCTTGCACCAGTTTTTTTAATGTGGGTGCAATGTGCTGGGTGGTTTTTCGTCCAGCCCAGTCTGGCTCAAGGCGCAGATAGAAAAAGCTGGCTAACTGCTCTAAAGACGGTTCATTGATGTGCGCAATTGGGCGATTGAGGCCTGCTTTACGACACTCATTGTCGAGTACCACGAGATCGCTGATGGAGGGTTTCTGCAGGACATAGACCTGCGGCACGTCGCTGCGCAAACTAAGGAAGACGCTGCTGTCGATGGTTTCTGAGCGCACCCATAGCAGTAACAAGCGGCGTAAGACAGAAAAATACAAGCGACGAATCGATGAAAAACTCATAAACAATGGATCCCAGATCAAGAGCAGTTGTGTGTAATAAAATAAAAGTTATTAAAAAATATTTCTTCAAAGCAATGACAAGATTACGCTTTTTACGCCAATTTAACCGCTAAAAATAGACACACTGCAGTCATAAAGCGACAAATCTCATTTTAATCCTTAGCTTGACTGCTATGCTCTTTCTTTTTTCAATATGCAGTGGCACAGTTCTGCAGTTTTCTTTAACCGCTTTATATTAAGGCGGTAAACCCGTAGTGATAGTTGGATAGGGTGGAGTAATGATCAAAGTAACGCACTTAACGAAACGCTTTGTGCAGCAGGTGGCGGTGGATGACCTGTCATTTACCATTGAGCCCGGTGAAGTGGTTGGTTTTTTAGGCCCCAATGGTGCGGGTAAATCAACCACGATGAAAATGCTCACAGGCTTTTTACAGCCTTGCGAGGGCAATGTCAGTATTTGTGGTTTTGATATTGGCAAGCAAACCCTGCAAGCGCAGCGTCTGATCGGTTATTTACCAGAAGGCGCGCCGTGCTATGGCGATATGAGTGTCGGTGATTTTCTCAGTTTTATTGGCCAGGTTCGCGGCTATCGCGGCAAAGAACTCAAGCAGCGGGTGGCGCGCGCCATTGCTTTGGTTGAGTTAGAGCGCGTGGTTGAGCAAAACATTGATACCTTGTCCAAAGGTTTCAAACGTCGTGTTGGTTTGGCTCAAGCGGTAATGCATGACCCTAAAGTGTTGATTCTGGATGAGCCCACCGATGGTCTCGACCCCAATCAAAAGCATCAAGTGCGTAAGCTGATTAAAAGCTTGGCAGTGGATCGCATTGTCATTATTTCTACGCATATTTTAGAAGAAGTCAGCGCGCTTTGTACTCGTGCGATGGTGATCAGCCACGGTCGTTTGCTGATTGATGAAACGCCGTACGCGTTACAAAGTCGCTCACGTTATCACCAGGCTGTGACCATCCTTGCTGAACAGCCGTTGGATCGACAGCTATTACAAGCGCTGCCTGGCGTGATGGCTCTTGAAGATAACCCGCTGGACGGCAGCATCACTTTATTAGCTAAGCCTGGCGAAGTGATTTTTCCTGCAGTGAACCAATTGATTCACGCCCAAGGCTGGCAAGTACGTGAACTGGAAGTGGAACGTGGTCGCTTAGATGAAGTGTTCCGCAGTTTGACCCGTGGAGATGCAGCATGAAGCAGCTACCGATTATTTTTAAACGAGAATTTACCAGCTTTTTTGCCACACCTTTGGCCTATGTGTTTTTGCTGATTTTCCTCGTGCTATCGAGCGTATTTACTTTTTATCTGAGTGGTTTTTATGAGAGTGGGCAGGCCAATCTCAATCCGTTTTTTAATTTTCACCCGTGGTTGTACCTGTTTTTAGTGCCCGCGCTGGCCATGCGGATGTGGGCTGAAGAGCGTAAAAGCGGCACCATTGAGCTGTTGATGACCTTGCCAATTACCCGCTTTGAAAGCGTGGTGGGAAAGTTCTTGGCGGCGTGGGTGTTTGCCGGCATCGCTTTGTTGCTGACCTTTCCCATGGTGCTGACGGTCAATTATCTGGGTGATCCTGATAATGGCGCGATTTTGACCGGATATTTGGGCAGTTGGTTGTTGGTGGGTGCTTACTTGTCGGTCGGCTCCTGTATGTCGGCCTTGGCAAAAAACCAAGTGATTGCCTTTATCTTAACTGTGAGTTTGTGCTTTCTCTTTGTGGTGAGTGGTTTCTCGCTGGTTTTAGATGTATTTAATGGCTGGGCACCGCAGTGGTTGCTCGATGTTGTTGCATCCTTTAGTTTTTTAACGCGCTTCCAAGCGATCAGTAAAGGAGTAATTGATGTGCGTGATCTTCTTTATTTCTTAAGCTTTATTACGGCTTGGCTGATGGCCACTGCGGTCGTGATTGATTTGAAGAAGGCGGACTAAACATGAGACGTTTAATGTATTCCAGTGTGGGCCTTGTCCTTATCGCTGTAGCCTTTGTTGGCTTCAACGTGCTGTCCAATGGTCTGTTTAAAAACACTCAACTCGATTTTACCGAGCAAAAACTGTACACCTTGTCGAATGGGACCAAACAGCTGCTCAGTGAGCTACAAGAGCCCATCAGTTTGCAGTACTTCTATTCTAATAAAGCCACGCGTGATGTACCCATGTTGCGTAACTATGCCCAGCGCGTTGAAGAGCTGTTGGATGCTTATGTGCGCATGGCTGATGGCAAGTTACGTTTAGAAGTGATTGATCCGGAAGCTTTCTCTGAAGATGAAGACCGTGCTGCAGCGTTAGGTCTGCAAGCGGTGCCACTAGAGCAAGATGGTGCGCAGTTGTACTTTGGTTTAGCTGCAAAGAATACTCAAGGCGATGAGCAGATCATTCCGTTTTTCGCTTTGGATCAAGAAGAACTTTTAGAGTATGAACTCAGCCGTTTGATCAGTAGTGTGGCACAAACCGAACGCCCAGTGATTGGTGTGCTATCTGGGCTGCCGCTTAATGGCGGTTTTGATATGCAAGCAGGGCAGCCGCAGCCTGCTTGGACAATTCTTGAGGAAGTGCGTCAGCAGTTTGCCATTGAGAGTTTGAAGGATGATGTTGATCTGATTCCAGAACACATCCGCACGCTATTATTGGTCCACCCCAAACACCTTGGTGAAGCGACACGCTACGCCATTGACCAGTTTGTATTGGGCGGCGGTAAGCTTTTAGTCTTCGTTGATCCTTATAGCGAAGCGGATACCGGAACAGGGATGCCAGGTGAGTTGGCCGTTGATAAAACCTCAGACTTACCTGAGCTGTTCAAGGCTTGGGGCGTGCGCATGCTGCCTGATCAAGTGGTGGGCGATGGCGTCTATGCCATGTCGGTTGGCGTAGGTGCGCAGCAGCGTGCAGTGCGTCACCCAGGTTGGCTTGCTCTGCCGAAAAAGGCCTTAGACAGCAGTGATGTGATCACGGCGCAATTGAATGACATCACTTTAGCCACCGCCGGTATTTTACAGCCGCTGGAAAACGCAAAAACGCAATTTACCCCGTTATTGCACAGCTCTGAATATGCCATGCCCTTTAGTGCGCAGCGTTTTGCCATGCTGCAAAATCCTGAAGATTTATTGGCTGAGCTTGAGCCAACCGGTGAGCGCTATGTGCTGGCGGCGCGGATTAGTGGTCCGGCGACTACAGCCTTTGCGGATGGTATTGAAGGGCGTGAGAAAGGCTTACAAAGCGCTGAAAACATCAATGTGATTGTGGTGGCTGATACCGATATGCTCAGTGATCGCATGTGGGTGCAGGTGCAAGATTTCTTTGGTCAGAGTTTGCCGCAGCCTTGGGCCGACAATGGCAGCTTTGCGATTAATGCTTTGGATAACTTGTCGGGCTCGGATGCATTAATTAGCATTCGTTCGCGCGGTAATTTTAATCGTCCCTTTACCGTGGTGGATAATTTACAGCGCAGTGCTCAAGAGCGTTTTCGTAAAAAAGAGCACGAGTTGCAAAGCCGTTTAGCCGCCACGGAAGAAAAACTCATTGCGCTACAGCAGGCCACTGACCCAGAGAAGAATCTGGAGTTAACCCCTGAGCAACAAGCCACTGTGCAGCAGTTCTTAGCTGAGAAGTTACAGCTGCGTAAAGAGTTGCGTGAAGTGCGCTACCAGCTCAATGCCGATATTGAGTCGTTAGGCACTAAGCTGAAGTTCTTTAATATTGGCGTGATGCCGATCTTGCTGACCTTTATGCTGATTATGTTTAGCCTAACGCGGCGTATTCGTCGGATGCAGATTGCTGATTAATTTTAGGCAGCGCACAAAAAAGCCAGATCCTTAACGGAGTCTGGCTTTTTTAATTGCATATTTGTTAGATGCGGAAGCTATCAACCAACACTTTCAAGCGTGTCGCTTGTTGTTCGAGATCGTCGCACGCACGTAAAGTAGCTTGCAGGTTTTCAACCCCTTCTTGATTTAAGGTGTTGATTTCAGTGATATCCATATTGATTGATTCAACCACTGAGGTTTGTTCTTCAGTTGCAGTTGCCACAGATTGGTTCATACCATCAATCTCACCGATCTGCTCGGTGACGATACCGAGACTCTCACCTGCTTGATTGGCGATAATAACGCTGTCTTCACTGTGGCGCTGACTTTCGGTCATAGTGGTCACTGCGTCACGTGAGCCGACTTGCAACTCTTCAATCATTTGCTGAATTTCTTGTGCTGATGTTTGCGTGCGGTGCGCAAGATTACGTACTTCGTCAGCGACCACAGCAAAACCACGGCCTGCTTCGCCAGCGCGAGCCGCTTCAATGGCAGCGTTTAGAGCGAGTAAGTTCGTCTGCTGTGAGATGCTTTGAATCACTTCAAGGATCTGACCAATATCTACTGTTTTACTATTCAATATTTCGATATTGCTGCACGAACCACGAATTTGCTCAGATAACGCGTTCATTGCTGTAATGGTTTTCCCCAGCACTTGACGTCCATCTTCGGCTTTTAATCGAGCGGAAGAAGCGTAGTTTGATGCATCTGCGGCGTTGCGCGCAATTTCTTGGGTGGCTGCACCAAGTTCATTAATCGCTGCGGCAACACTGTTAGTACGGCTGGCCTGCTCATCAGAGTTAAGCATTGAGGCGTTGGATGCGTTAACGACCAGTTTAGCCACCTCATTAACCAATGCTGTAGCTGATGACACTTCACTTATGGAGCTATGAATGCGCTCAACAAATTGGTTGAAAGACGCCGCCAGTTGACCAATCTCATCATTTGATTCGATCTGTAAACGCTTGGTTAAATCACCTTCGCCACGTGCGATATCTTGCATCGCACGACCAGTAGTATGCAGCGGCTGCATAAGAATGCGGATGAGCATACCGAGTAAGGCAATAATTATTCCAACTGCAATGATTGTTGCAATGATAGCGGATGTACGAAAATCGCTGAGCATTTCATAGGCTTGATCTTTATCGACGGCTAAGCCGACATACCATTTCACTGAAGGAAGACCTTCAATAGGAGCGAAAGTAAGTATTTGTGTAGCGCCGTTAAGTGTTGCTTCACTAAAGGAGTTGTTAATTGTAGGTGTGTTTTGTGGATAGAGCTCTTTAATGGACTTGTTGACTGCACTTTTGTCCGGGTGGACCAAAATCTTGCCATCTGAACTGACTAGAAATGCATAGCCCATACCGTCAATTTTTAAGTTGTCGAGTATCTGAGTTAAAACTTCAAGACTTAAATCACCGCCGACTACACCGATATTTTGTGCAGGAGTTGCAATCGTAACGACTAACTTGTTGATTGACACATCGAGATAAGGCTCTGTCAGAGTTGAGGTGTTTGCACTGCTTGCCGCTGTATACCAAGGACGGCTGCGAGGATCATAATCATCTGGAATAGTATCTTTTGGACGCGAAATGAATTGTCCGTCACTTGTGCCTAAATAAGTGTATAAAAAAGTATTGGCTAGTGCTTTTTGTTCAATTAAGTTGACAACTTGTTGGTGCTCGCTGCCATTGACAATAGATTGAGCAGTGCTCTCTAGTAACAAAATGCGACCTGATAGCCAGTGCTCAATATTGCTGGACGCTAAACCTCCAATTTCATGCAGGTAGTTTTCTAGATCTTCTTTAATTGCATTGCGTTGCAAATAGTCGTTATACAAAGCAAACAAAGAGAAAGCAGCTAGCACCACGAGAGAAGCTGCCAGAAGAATTTTGTGGCTGAATTTCATGTTTTTTATCATTGCTAATGCTTCCAGTAAAATTAAACGGGGCAAGGTGCGCGCCAAGGTTAAATCAGTAGTGTTGTAAATTAAGGTCAAGTATTTAAACTATCGGCAAGAGCGCATAAGGCTTGAATTTGAAGTGATCGCTTCACTGTGTAGATGCTTGTTAAACCACTGTAAGCACATTAAGAAATAGTGCTTACAGTGTAGGGTCTGTGCATTAAAAATTAGCGGCTTTTCGGTGGGTCCACTAATAAGTCTTCAGTGGGTGTTTCGCACTGGATCTTATGACCCAGCAAAGCCTCAATGGGCGGCAGTGCATAAGAATCATCTTCACCGGCAAAGCTGATGGACACACCTGTGGTGCCAGCGCGCCCCGTACGGCCAATGCGATGTACATAATCGTCTGGATCTTCTGGCAGGGTAAAGTTGACCACGTGGCTGATGTCGTCGACATGAATGCCACGACCGGCAACATCGGTGGCAACCAGTACACGTACGCGGCCAGCGCGGAAGTCTTCGAGCACTTTGATCCGTTTGTATTGTGCAACATCACCGGACATCTGTGCCGCGCTGATGCCATCACGGGTGAGGCGCTCTTCAATGCGGCGCACTTCATCTTTACGATTAGCAAAGACGATGACGCGCGGCCAGTTATTATTCTTAATCAGGTTGTACAGCAGTTTGTACTTATCGCTACCAGCCACTGCAAAGACATGCTGTTCAACTGAATCATTGGCCACGTTTTCTGGCTCAATTTCAACAATCGCAGGGTCTGTGGTCCACTGTTTGGACAGGTTCATCACGTCTTCAGTGAAGGTCGCAGAGAACAGTAAGGTTTGACGTTCTTCTTTATGCGGTGTTTGGCGAATGATCTGCCGCACTTGCGGAATAAAGCCCATGTCCAGCATGCGGTCAGCTTCGTCTAGTACCAACACTTCAACCATATCGAGGTGTACTTCACCGCGCTGATTAAAGTCCAATAAGCGTCCAGGCGTGGCAACTAAAATATCGCAGTGACGTGATTCCAATAGCTTGCGTTGCTTATCAAAATCCATGCCACCCACAAAACTCATTACATTGAGGTTAGTGTATTTGGTCAGCGCGACCGCATCATTAGCAATCTGTACAACCAGTTCACGGGTTGGCGCGATAATCAGCGCACGTGGCTCACCCATGTAACGCTCATCGGGTGGGCGTGTCTGGGTGAGTTGGCTGATAATAGAAATTAGAAACGCAGCAGTTTTGCCAGTCCCCGTTTGCGCGCGGCCAATCGCATCTTTACCTGCGAGTGTATGGCCCAGTACTTGTGCTTGAATCGGTGTGCAGTAGGGGAAGCCTAAGTCTTGAATAGCATGCATCAGCTCGGGTGCCAGGGCAAAGTCATGAAAGCGGGTTTTGCCTTCAGCTGGCTCGACAACGAAATCGCTGAGCGACCAAGGTTTTTGCGGCTCAGTGGGCCTAGCTGGGCGACTGCGTGGTTTTTTAGTTGCAGCTTTGCTCTCTGGGTTTTTTGGTTGCTGGGCTGCGGATGCTGCCTTCTCTGGCGTTGCTGTCACACTAGGAGGCGTATTAACAGTCTCAGTTGGCGCAGAAGTTGCTGGCGCATCTTTTTTAAAAATATTCTTAAGTGCTTTGAGCACGGCATTCTCTTATAAGTAGTCCATAAATTAGCAGTAGTGTAAGGCATAGCAGCACTTTGGAGAAACTGTTTCACGACGGATTGAAAACACAGGCTCGATTACGTCCTTGTTGTTTGGCTTGATAGAGCGCTATGTCGGCTTTATGTAGAAGACAGGTTAGTTCGTCTTCAGGGGAAAACTCTGCAACCCCTAGTGAAATAGTCACGCTAGGCAAGGGCGGCTGGCTGCTAGGTATATGGCTTAGTGTCGCGAGGCAGGACCTTAGGCGCTCAGCGACTTGCGAGGCTTCAAACAGTGATAAATTAGGCAGTAAAATGACAAACTCTTCGCCACCAAAGCGTGCAAGGCTGTCGTGCGGGCGTAGTTGCTCGCGTAACTGCTCAGAAATAAACTGCAGTACAGCGTCACCGGCTAGATGGCCGTGTTGGTCGTTATAATCTTTAAAGTGGTCAACATCGAGCATAATCATGCACAGTGGCTGCTTGTTGTTAGTACTGTTTTGTCGCTCTCTTTGGAATGCATAGTCCAGCCAGCGGCGGTTAGGCAGCTTGGTTAAGCTATCAATGTGCGCATTGTGTTCACTGAAAACAAGAGAGTTGTTACCGGAACGAATACGACCGCATAACGCAGTGAGCAAATTGTGTTGGATGACTGGCGTTATCGCATAAATTTGCGATAAATAACGACGGTGTAATCGCATCACCATGCTGGGTTGACTCGCTACGACAAGAGCACTGGGGTGTTGGTGATCAAGAAAACTCACTTCACCTGTATATTCACCGATATTAATAAAACCTACTGGCGGGGTATCAGTGGAGCTTAGATGCACGCTGAGTTGCCCTTCAATAATTAAATATAAATAATCATTGGGATGTTCTGGGGTGAGTAGTAAGCTGTCTTTTTCTAAAGGATGGCAACTGAAAAGCTCTAAAATTCTTTGCATTTTCTCAGCGTCAACCTGCTGGAATAGCGGGCAAGCGCTAAACAGCGATACCAAATGAGAAAAGCTAGGCGTCTTCATAACAAGGTCTCGTTAAAGTTTCCCTACCTTTTATCTATAGCACGGAGCTGCTTATTAGGCTATAGCTTGCAGAGCTGTTTGAAGATTTAAATATATGATTAAAAGCTTATGTGTTTTAACAAAAAAGGTTGTAACTCAGCTTAAACAAACTTAAACGCTGTTCTGCAACACTAATCCACTTCTCGACAGGATGTATAGCTTGGATGTCAGCATGCATGCCGTATTGAGAGTCTGAGCGCACATCAACTTGCAGGGTTTTAGCCAAATCTTCTAAGCGTTCAAGCAAGGTGCGACGCATCGCATCTAAACGTAACTCTGGCTTGAAGGTTTTACCAACTGCGGTGACTGGGATCTGCTCGATCAGCCAGATGTCTTTAGGAATAGCCGCGCGCTCACTGATGCTTTGCTGAGCATGCTGTAATAACTCATTAATACTGACGCTGTGGCCTGGCTTGAGCTGGATGTAAACAGCAGGTAATTCGCCGACCCGTTCATCAGGCTTGCCAACAGCTGCGGCCATCGCGACGGCAGGGTGTTTATGCATCGCTTCTTCGATCACTTGCGGGTCAATATTGTGACCGCCACGGATAATTAAGTCTTTGCTGCGTCCGGTGAGCCAGAAATAACCATCGGCATCTTGACGGCCTAAATCACCTGTATTGAACCAGTCGCCATCAACCCAAATGCCCTGGTTGTTCTCAGCTTTTAAGTAGCCTTTAAAGACGCTGGGGCCACGAATGCACAGTTGTCCCACTTCGTTATTGCCAGCATTGCGTACAAATTGGCTTTCGTCGTCGAAAATTTTAATTTCGACTTCGCAGTAAGGCATGCGTAAGCCGATTGAGCCGGGGCGCATTTCGCCATCTGCAGGATTGGCGCAGCTACCGCAGGTGCCTTCGGTGAGGCCGTAGCCTTCAATTAAGCGTACGCCTGAACGTTGCTCAAACTGACGAATTAACTCAACTGGCATCGGCGCTGCGCCGCATAATGCGTATTTAAGGCTGGACAAATCATAATCTTGGCTAGGTATTTCAAGCAGTGCGGCATAAATAGTGGGTACGCCGCTGAAAAATGAGACTTTATGACGCTCAACGATCTTCCAGAAGTTTTTTATCAATGCAGGCGTGCGATAACCTTGTGGCGTGGCCAGCAAGACCTGAGAGCCGGTTAAAAAAGGCGTTAAGCCGGTGACAATGACAGCGTTGACGTGAAATAAAGGTAAGCCGCACAAGGCGGTATCCTGCTCATTAAAACTGGTGACCAACGACATGCTGTAGGCCATCACTACTTCATTATGATGGCTATGTGGAGCAAGTTTTGGCGTGCCGGTGGTGCCGCCTGTATGGAAGTAACTGGCGATATCATCGGGGTGAAAAACGCGTTGGTTTTCTAGATGATCAGCAGGGCAGTCTGCAATCAGAGCATCAAACTCTAAGACCCCATCAGGTAACGGTCCGCGCATGGCTTTAATCGCGGTTTGCTGAGGTTCAGGTAAAAAGTTAGCCAAATCCACCACGATAATGGCTTTTAAATGACTGAGTTGTTCGCGCAGCGTTGCAACTTTATCCCACAGTTCTGTGCCAGGAAAAGGCGCTAGAGTGACGAGGACTTCTGATTGTGATGCCTTAATCAGTTCGAGGATGTGCTCAGCATCGAGCAGCGGATTGATCGCGTTAACAATGCCTGCCGCTTCACCACCCCAAATTGTGTAGTGGGTGTGTGGCAAATTAGGCAGTAAAAACGATACAGCGCGATCTTTACTCAAGCCGAGGCGATGAAAAGCATTCGCGGTTTGGGTGATTTTGCCAAACAGTTCAGCGTAACTGAGCGTTAGAGGCTGCTCGTCATCGCTGGCTTGTAATAAGAAAGTTAGCGCAGGGTCATTTGGGGCACGCTGGGCACTGCGTCCGATGAGTTCATAAGTGCTGATGGGTAGATCACGCTCTGCCAGAGGTGTCTGTTCGATCAACTGAATATCTGCCAAAGAACGGATCGTGTGTGCCAACGTGCTCATAATATGCCCTTTATTGTTATTTATTACACTTCTTAGAAGGCCGAGTCAGTGTATTGCCTTCACGTCAGTTGTTTGCTCAGCCAATTGCCGATATCAGCAATTTGCTGTTGGCAAACTTCATGCTCCATTGGATAGTCATGCCATGTCACTGGAACACCCCAGTTCTGCAGTTGTTGTTGCGCTGCTTGACCCATAAAAAATGGCACAACAGGATCATTACGACCATGCATACACAGTGTTGCTGTGCGTGCCTGCAATGGGTTGAGTGCAGTCACTTGCTCAAAAGTTGGAGCGTAAGTAGACAGCGCTAACACACCCCCTAGAACATCATTCCAGCGTAAAAAAGCTGTATGTAAAACTACCGCGCCGCCTTGTGAGAATCCTGCTAAGAACAAGCGCGCTGGGCTAATGCCGCTGTCACGCTGTTGCTCCATCAGCGCGATGAGTTGTTGTGCTGATGTTTCCAGTTGCTCGCTGTTAATCGCACGCTTACCCGGGCTAATCGACAAAATGTCGTACCAACTTGGCATCGCGTAACCGCTGTTAATGGTTACAGCTTGGGTGGGCGCTTGCGGTAAAATAAAGCGGGTGCTCGGCAGTTGCGGCTGTAACATGCGTGCCACGGGCTCAAAGTCGCTGCGATCAGCACCTAAGCCATGTAGCCAAATGACACAGGCGTCGGCTGGCTGTAAAGATTCAACAATTAATGCATTTTTGATCATGAGTCACTCTTCTTAAAGTGTTTCGAAACGGCCCATGTGGCGGTTTTTTTGGACATTATTAGCGTTAAATATTTGCCCGTTCATGGCAATGTAGATACCTGAGTCTAAGCATTGCAACGCGCCAATAGCAAAACCTAAATTAAACGGCGCATCGGTTTTACGCATACGTGCAGGTTGCATTGCACCAGTAAATACCACGGTTTTATTGCTGATGGTAGCCAACTGTTGTGCGCTTAATGTCATGGTATCAGTGCCATGAATGATTAGAATGTGTTGGTGCGGACTGTTAATAACATGCTCGCAGAGTAGCTCGCGATCGGCATTGGTTAACTCGAGACTGTCTTTTTTGAGTAGGCTATCAACGCTGTAGGATAGATTTACCCCAGCTTCTTGTAGCAACTCAGTTGCCATAGGCTCGCCGATGGTAAACTCCGATAGAGCATCATGATAAATTTTATCGAAAGTGCCACCGGTGGTTAAAATATGAATGTGCATGCAGGTAATCCGTCTTAAAAGCTATTTGCACAGGATTATTGCCTGAATGCATTGAATAAAGCCACGCAATGACTAGGAAATACATGATTACAACGTTATCGCCGCCTTGGTATGTGTACTTAGTGCGCACTGCTAACCAAGCTTTGTATTGCGGTATTAGTTTGGACGCGCAAAAGCGCTTTGCTCAGCATTGTGCGGGGAAGGGCGCGCGGTTTTTTGCTACCAGTCCGGCACAGGCATTGGTGTATGTCGAAGAGTGCGCGGATAAATCTACAGCGTTGCGCCGTGAGTTAGCGATAAAACGTATGCCCAAACAGGCAAAAGAGCAATTGCTGCTGGCGCAACATAATCAGTTGTTAAGTGGGGAAATGGTCGAAATAAAGCCCCGTTAGCGTGTGTCGAACGGGGCTTTGGGATTACTGTTACTGGTAAGCACCAGGAATTGGACGCAGATTGATCTCTACGCGGCGGTTTTGCTGACGACCTTGTGCTGTGCCGTTATCAGCAATCGGCTGATCAGGGCCAACACCGCGGACGTTCATGCGCATACCGCTAACACCTTGGTTACGCATATAGTCAGCGACACTTTGTGCACGACGTTGTGACAAGGTTAGGTTGTGCTGGTAAGGGCCGGTGCTGTCAGTGTGACCAATGATTTCAATGGTATTTTGATCATATTGGTTAAATGACTGGGCAAGATTGTTCAATGTGCTGTAAAAATTGCCGGAGATGGCTGCAGAGTCGGTGGCAAATGTTACGTTGCCAGGCATGATTAAGGTTAAGTTGTCACCGTCACGTTGAACATCAATACCCGTGCCTTGCATGCTGCGACGCAATTCAGCTTCTTGTTTGTCGGCATAGTAGCCATAACCTGCACCAGCGGCGCCAGCGACTGCTGCGCCAATCAAAGCACCTTTACCGCGGTCTTTTTTACTTGAGGTTGCCGCACCCACAACTGCGCCACCAAGTGCACCTAAACCGCCATAGATTGCAGTTTTATTGGTGCTACCTTGCTGACCTTGCTGGTTGTCATAGGGATTGTTGCTGGCACAACCGGCCAGTAAAGCAAAAATACTGGTCGCAATCAGTGTGCGAGATGTCGATAGTTTTAGCATGATGAAATCCTTATTCGGCTTTATGTTGTTGGACGCTAGTTATATCCAGTGATGTTTAGACTAGCATTATTAGGAAAGGTTCTTAAATACGCACAAAGGGATTGCTACGCATTTCATCAATTAAGACAGTATCCGCACCATGCCCGGTAACTACTGTAGCTTCCTCATCTAGAGTGTATAAGCGCTGACGAATCGAGCGCTCAATCGTGGCGTAGTCACCGCCCCATAAATCGGTACGGCCGATCCCATTCTTAAATAATGTATCGCCAGCAATCAGTAATTTATCTTGCGGGAACCAAAAGCTCATTGAACCGGGCGTATGCCCCGGGGTATGCAGGGCAACTCCGCAGCCGCAGGCCAACTCTTCATCGTCGCTGAGCCAGTGATCGGGAGCAGGTACTGGTGTGTAAGGTATGCCAAACATTGAGCACTGCATTTCAAGGTTGTCCCAGAGAAACTGATCTTCTTTGTGCAGGTGCAGAGTTGCTCCGGTTTTTTCCTTCATCAAACCTGATGCTAAAAAATGATCAAGATGCGCATGGGTATGAATAATACTGACCACGTGCAGACCTAAGGCATCTAAGCGTTGTAAAATCAGCTGATGATCGCCGCCAGGATCAATAATTAAAGCTTTCTTGGTGATGGGGTCACCGATAATTGTGCAATTGCATTGCAAGGGGCCAACAGGAAAGGTTTCACGGATCAATGCAGGCTGGCTGGTCAATGGTTTACACTCCAAACTATCATTCTGTATTTGTTTTACAGTTTAACGTATTACCCGTTTAATGTCGGTTTCTAAGGAGCAACACATGATCAAGTATCAGGCAGGTATTCTTGCTGATCCCGTTCCACCACTTGCCCGTCATCTATTTTTTACCCTGGAATCGAAAGAGCACTTGGCCGCAGCACTGCGTCGCCTAGCGCTGATTGTGGATGGTGATGCCACCGTGATTGGTTTTGGTAAGTCGCTGCTGCAGGCGCTGAATGTGCAGTTGGACAAGTTGCGCGTCTTTCCGGCAATGAGCGCTGAAGGCATTGATATTCCCTCTACACAGCATGCTTTATGGTGTTGGTTACGTGGGGACGACCGAGGCGAGTTGCTACACCGCACGGATGCGCTGATCGCTGCTTTAGCCCCGGCGCTAAAAGTAGTGCAGATCACCGAGTCCTTTCGTTATAAGACCGGCCATGATTTAACCGGCTATGAAGATGGCACGGAAAACCCTGTTGATCAGGCAGCGGTGGATGCGGCGATTGACAGTGATGGGTTGGGCGGCAGTTATGCGGCAATACAGCACTGGGTGCATGATTTAAAGAGTTTCAAAGGGTTGCCACAAGAAGAACAGGATCATATTTTTGGCCGTCGTCTAAGTGATAACGAAGAGATCGACGATGCCCCTGAGTCTGCCCATGTCAAGCGCACCGCCATGGAAGATTTTGAGCCAGAAGCCTTTGTTGTGCGCCGTTCTATGCCCTATATCGATGGTGATGAGGCCGGCTTGGTGTTTTTGTCTTTTGCTAAAACCTTGGATTTCTTTGAAATGCAATTGCAGCGCATGATGGGTTTGGATGACGGTATTGTTGATGGTTTATTCCGTTTTAGCCGTCCAACCACTGGTGGCTATTATTGGTGCCCGCCGATTCACCAAGGCCAACTGAAACTCAGTACGGTGTTATTAACAGAGCTATAAACCCGCCATTACCTTGTGGTAAGACGGGTTTGTAAGTCTTAAATTTTCTGCGGGAGTTTGCGGTGGTCCACCCAAAGTAGGGTGGCCCCTGCAATCGCCGCTGGCATGGCGATCAAGTTAAAGAAAGGAATCATCAGCGCAAGATAAGTGATGCCGCCAAAACCTAAGCTGAGCCAACGTTTAGCCTGCAGCCATTCGAGCATCAGCGGCCAGCTGACTTTATTGTTATCGGCTGGGTAGTCGATGTACTGCACCGCCATCATCCAAATATTGAACAACACCCATAGCGGTGCGGCGATAATATTGACCCCAGGAATAAAAGATAAAATCAGCAAGCCTAGGGCGCGCGGCAAGAAATAGCCCAGCTTGCGCATTTCACGCCATAAGGTGCGCGGCACCATGGCCAGCAGTTCGTTCCAGCTAAAGGGTGCAAAGTGATCTTCACCGCGAGCAATGACTTCAACTTTTTCGGCCAGAAAACTGTTAAAAGGCGAGGCAATGATGTTGGCAATGGTGGTGAAGGTGAAAAATATAATCAGCAGCACCAACACCACAAATAATGGCCACAAAATGTAATCCAAGAAGGATAGCCAGCTGGGTAGATTCGGCATCAATTGCGTGACCCAACCATTAAAGCGCTGCACTGAAAAATAAATTAAGCCAAAGAACACGGCGATGTTAATCGACAGTGGTAATAAAACGAACTTGCGCAAACCAGGGCGCATAATCATTTGGAAACCAGCTTTTAAGTAGTGTGGGCCGCCAAGAGGCTGAGCATGCATAAGGTGTTTCCTGTCAAGTTGGTGCGCTAAATGGTCGCTGTAGAGACGATGCGCAGAGTCAAACGGTGGCGAAATAGTGTAATCTGCGTTAATTCAATATTTTAAAGGTTAGCGCTGGGTTAGCGAACCTGCAAATTGTAATCTATGACACATTCTTTGCCCTTAGATCCTTTGTTAGGAGTTATTTATGTCTGAAGTTCGTCACTCACGTGTGCTGATTCTTGGTTCCGGTCCTGCGGGTTACAGTGCGGCAGTGTACGCTGCGCGCGCGAATTTAAAACCATTGCTGATTACTGGAATGCAAGCGGGTGGCCAGTTGACCACCACCACGGAAGTCGACAACTGGCCGGGTGATCCAGAAGGTTTAACCGGTCCTGCCTTGATGCAGCGCATGCAAGAACATGCTGAGCGTTTTGAGACTGAGATTATTTTTGATCATATCCATACCGCGCAACTGCAAAGTAAGCCTTTTACTTTGATAGGTGATAGCGGCACTTATACCTGTGATGCGTTAATTATCGCGACCGGTGCCAGCGCACGCTATCTCGGTTTGCCGTCAGAAGAAGAGTTTATGGGTAAGGGCGTATCTGCTTGCGCCACCTGTGATGGCTTTTTCTACCGTAACCGTGAAGTAGCGGTAGTGGGTGGTGGTAATACTGCGGTTGAAGAGGCGCTGTATCTATCCAATATCGCCAGTAAAGTGACCTTGGTTCACCGCCGCGAGACCTTCCGTTCCGAGAAAATCTTGCAAGATAAACTGCATGCGCGCGTGGCTGAAGGCAAAATTGAGCTGGCGCTGAATGCGCAAGTGGATGAAGTATTGGGTAATGCGATGGGCGTTACCGGCGTGCGTTTGCTTAACAATGACGGTAGTACGCGCGAGTTAACCGTTGATGGTTTATTTGTAGCGATTGGTCATACGCCCAATACCGGTTTGTTTGAAGGTCAGCTTGAACTTAAAGATGGTTACATGGTGGTCAATGGTGGACGCGAAGGCAATGCCACGGCCACCAGCATTGCTGGCGTATTTGCTGCAGGTGATGTGGCAGATAATGTCTATCGCCAAGCCATTACCTCGGCGGGTGCCGGCTGTATGGCTGCATTGGATGTGGAAAAATACTTAGAGAGTTAAGTCGCAACCTGTTACTCGCGCCACAAAAAAAGCCGCTATTGCATCATGCAAAGCGGCTTTTTTTATAGCTAAATGAGAGCCGTTTAAACTTCACCGGCCAGCTTGCGGTTGTACTTAAACTGCCAAAGTGTGTGCATAAACGCGCTACAGAACAGCAGGGCGCTTAAAAAAATCTCAGCATAGCCAAGCCAGGCTTTATCGGGTGAGAAACTGGCAAGTACGCCGTGCACAAAGTAGATGTTGATTAAAATGCAGGCCCAAATGTGGGTCTTTGCCGAGCCTAGAAGCATGCCTAGAGCAACAATCATTAACGGGATTAAGGCAAAGCAAATAATCGCGAAAGCACCAAGGCCGGGGGTGTTGTGCCGTGAGGTAAACACCAGATTCCAAGCAACTAATAGCACCGCTAATGCGGCTAGCGAGACTAGACTGATAGCACGGCTGATGCGTAAACGTGGCTCAAGCCAGTTCAGCTCAGGCAGTGGTTTGGGACTCTTTTTAGCCACGAGGCTTCTCCAATTGTTGGGCAAATTGCGCTAAGCGTAAACCTAAGGCGGTGCACAGACTGATTTCATTCTGATCGAGCGCACGTTTACTGTCGGCGCCGGCAACATGGCTTGGCCCGTAAGGCGTGCCACCTGCGGTGGTGTTGAGCAGTGCCGGCTCGCTATAGGGCAGACCACAAATCAGCATGCCGTGGTGCAGCAAAGGTAGCATCATACTTAGCAGGGTGCTTTCTTGTCCGCCATGCAAACTTGAGGTGGAAGTGAAAACGCCAGCAGGCTTATTGACCAGTTCGCCGGTCAGCCAGAGGCTGCTGGTGCCATCCAAAAAGTACTTCATCGCTGCGGCCATGTTGCCAAAGCGTGTTGGGCTGCCTAGGGCCAGACCTGCACAGTTTTTAAGATCATCGAGGGTGGCGTACATCGCGCCTTCTGCAGGGATCTCAGGTGCTACTGCTTCGCACTCGGTGGAGACGGCCGGTACGGTACGAATACGCGCTTCAATGCCGCCTTTTTCAATGCCTCGGGCAATATGCCGGGCCATGTCTGCAGTGGCACCGTGACGGCTATAGTAAAGCACTAGAATATAAGGCGTACTCATGGCAGTAACTCAATCAGGTTATCGATTGGGCGGCCAATTGCAGCGCGCGAACCCACTGCTAAAATGGGGCGCTCGATGAGAATAGGGGCTTGCACCATGGCGTCAATCAACTGCGCTTCACTTAAATCTGGATTATCTAAGTTCATTTCGCTGTAAACTGCTTCACCTTGGCGCATCATTTGTCGAGCGCTAAGGCCGAGTTTTTCTAACAACTTACTGAGTTGTTGAGCATTCAGCGGTGTATCCAGATAGTGCACGACAGTGGCATTGATGCCGCGCTCTTCGAGCAGGGCTAAAGCCGCGCGTGATTTGCTGCAGCGAGAATAATGGTACAAGGTTATATCGGTCATTAGAGTTCCCCTAAAAAAACGCATGCGACATTCTAACAGGCTAAGTTGCTTGGGCGGTATGTCTGGGTAGAAGAGAAGATAATGTTAAAAAAACATCTGATTATCGGTTTGGTTTTAATCCTCAGTGCCTGTGGGCAAGCAGAGCCCTTGGGTACGGACCAACATGGAGTGCTTATTCCTGAAGCTTTAGTGGCTGATCAGTGGCTAGTTATTAACTATTGGGCAATCTGGTGTGCGCCGTGCCGTAAGGAAGTGCCAGAGCTTAATGCCTTGCATCATCAATTGCATGAGCAAGGAGTGCGGGTGCTAGGCGTTAATTATGATCAACTGCAGGGTGAGGAGCTCTTGGCTGATAGCCAGCAGCTTGGCATCGAGTTTCCGGTGTTGAGTATTGACCCAGCAGCGCGCTTCAAATTACCGGCAACTCATGGTTTGCCCGCGACCTATATTGTTGATCGTCAAGGTGTGCTGGTCAGTCAGTTGCGTGGCGAGCAAACGAAACGGGCTATTGTGGAGGCGTTACGTGAGGCAGGATGGTCAGCACCGTAGTGCGCTGACCTTGTAGAACGGAGCGGTTTAAACGGCTTTTTTGCGATCGTGTAACGCGCGTTGCATTTCCCGATTGGAATCACGTTCTTTTTCAACGTGACGCTTGTCGTATTCTTTTTTACCTTTACCTAAGGCAATTTCGCATTTGACCAAGTGTTTTTTCCAGTACAAGGCTAAGGCAACGCAGGTGTAGCCTTTTTGTTGTACACCAGAAAATAACTTATCCAGCTCATTACGGTTGAGCAGCAGCTTACGGGTGCGAGTAGGGTCAGTAATTACATGAGTACTGGCAGCCGTCAGCGGGCTGATATGACAGCCCATCAGCCATGCTTCGCCATCTTTAAGTAAGACGTAACTGTCCACCAATTGTGCTTTGCCAGCACGTAAACTTTTTATTTCCCAGCCCGCCAGAGCAATACCTGCCTCCATGCGCTGTTCAACAAAGTAATCGTGTAGCGCTTTTTTATTCAGCGCAATGGTGCCTTGAGGTTGTTTTTTGTGTTTAGCCATAGCCTGCGATTATAAGACGTTCTGCAGCGTCTGGCGAGAGGCGAGCAAGGAATCTTCAACTTTGCTTGAGGCGCTGGCGTGAATGCACGACAATAGCCGGCACCCTGATGCGCTTAGAAAGACACAATGCTTGCTTTAGCGCTGCGGCAATTTACCAGCAGTTGTTTTTGCTTCAGTTTTTTGGTGTGCAAGCATGCAGACGCATCAGTCATTTTAATTGGTGAGTAAAGAGTTTATATGGCCACGCGCATTCAACGTTCTGCATTGCTGCCTTACAGCGCTGCAGCTTTGTATACCCTGATTAATGACGTTCCCAGCTACCCGCAGTTTTTACCTTGGTGCTCTGCCAGCGAAGTGCTAGAGCAGCGCGATGATTTTATGCGTGCAGCACTGATGATTGCGAAAGGTAAGTTATCGCAGCGCTTTGTCACTAAAAACACGCTAGTGCCTAATCAAAGCATCAGTATGGCTTTAGAAGAAGGCCCGTTTAGTCAGTTGCAAGGCACTTGGGAATTTAAAGCGCTAGGTGAAAAAGCTTGTAAAATCAGTCTGGATTTAGAGTTTGATTATGCCGGACCTATTATTAAAGCCACTTTAGGCCCGCTATTTACTCAGGCGGCGAACACTATGGTGGATGCATTTTGTCAGCGAGCTAAAGAATTGTATGGATAAATCAATGATTAACGTTGAAGTAGCCTATGCCTTAGCGGATAAGCAGAAAATTGTGCAGATGCAGGTAGAAGAGGGCACGACCGCCCGTGAAGCCGCCTTACGTTCAGGTTTGACTGCAGATTTTGATGATTTGGATTTAGCTCAGAGTCCGCTAGGGATCTTTGGGAAAGGCATTGCTCGCCCTGAAGAGCATGTTTTAGCCAATGGTGAGCGTGTAGAAATTTACCGTCCGCTACTGGCTGACCCCAAAGAAGTGCGTAAGCAACGTGCCGCGCGAGCAGCACAAGCTAAAGCAGAGGCTGCTGAATAGGCCTCTGCTTAGACTTTAACTTGCTGCTTACTCTTCGTCTTCGAGGCGTGAGCGTGGAATCGGTGCGGCTTCAATCGCATCAACTTCCTGTTGGATCTGCTCTTCTAGCGAACCTGGTGCAGGCTGCTGGCGGACTTCAATCGGCATGTCGATGACTGTGCCAGTGCTGACTTCGGCATTATCAGCCTGACTTTGACTGGTCGTTTCTGGTTGGCCAAGTAAGGCTTGGTCGCGGCTTACGCCAGGAAAGAAGTCGCCAGCTAAACCAAGCAGCTCTTGGTTATCGTCAAATATTAGACTGATACGTTCTTGTTGACGTATACCACCACCGGTTTGGATACTGTATAAGTAGTCCCAACGATTGCTGTGAAAAGTATCGGTTATCAGCGGCGTTCCCATAATAAAGCGGACTTGGCGAGTGGTCATGCCTGGGCGTAATTGATCGACCATGTCTTGAGTAATGACGTTGCCTTGCTGAATATCGATTTTATGCACGCCAGGAAACGAGCATCCGACGAGCACTGCTAATAGGCTCGCGAGGGTAAAGCTGCGGATAATACGTGTGCTATTTTGCATTGCAGATGGACTTCCACTATCGTGACTAGGTTACTGATGCGCTGATCATACCTGTATTATGTGCTTCAGCGAAACCGCATAAATGAGAAAACGACTATGGCTGAGAATATTGAACTACGTAAAGCGGGTTTAAAGGTCACTTTACCGCGAGTTAAAATCATGCAAATCCTTGAGTCCTGCGAGCCGCGCCACATGAGTGCAGAGGATGTGTATAAAACTTTGCTGGATGCAGGTGAAGATGTCGGTCTTGCCACTGTTTATCGTGTTTTGACGCAGTTTGAGGCGGCAGGGTTGGTCATTCGTCATAACTTTGATGGTGGTCATGCTGTATTTGAGTTGGACGATGGTGAACATCATGATCATATCGTCTGTGTTGATTCTGGTGAGGTTTTTGAATTTTATGATGAAGAGATTGAAAAGCGTCAGCATAAAATTGTCACCGATATGGGCTATGAGATGGTCGACCATAACTTAGTCTTGTATGTAAAAAAGAAAAGTTAATCCAGCTTCCTTGATGATCAGCCCTTGAAGCAGTTAGCTATGACTGTTTTAAGGGCTGACTCTGTGGCTTCAATGCCATTGATGGCCCTATTCTCTTAGAGTTTTTGTTTTGCCTAAGCGCACTGTTTCTAGCCAAGCTTTTACTGAACACTTTTACCAACCACCTGTGCCTGCTGGTTATATCGCTCGACCTCGTTTGTGCCAGTATTTAAATACGGGCTTACTTGGGCGTTTGATATTGGTCTGCGCGCCGGCAGGATTTGGTAAAAGTGCCTTGATCAGTGAGTTTTGTCAGCAATTGCCAACGGATTGGCGCAGTGTTTGGTTGCCGTTGAGTGCTCGTGATAGTGATCCTGGGCGATTTTTTGAACGCTTTTTGAATGCCGTTCATAGTGTTTTTCCTGATGCAGGAGAGCAAGCACAGGCCATCTTGAAGACCAGACAAAGTCACCAAGCCTTTCCTTATGACGCATGGCTCAATGATGCATTGGATGAGATCAGTAGCGATTTAAATCCTAATAGTCCTTTATTGCTGGTTTTAGATGATTATCACCTAGCGCAAAGTGAGGTGCTTGATCGCAACGTGCAGCACTTGCTCAATCACTTACCTGCAGGATTACTTTTGTTAGTCACCAGTCGTCAGCGGCCCAATTGGCATTTGGCGCGCTGGCGTTTATCTGAGCAGATTCTTGAAATCAGTGAGCAGGACTTACGTTTTAAGCCTGAAGAATTGCAAACTTTGCTCATAGAGCAAGGGCATACGCAGCTCAGTACTTCTGTGATTGATAATATTTTGTCACGCAGTGAAGGTTGGGTGGCAGGTTTACGTCTGTGGCTGCTGGCGCTTAGTGGTCGCGGCGATAATGAGTATGCTTTACTGACTGGGCCGCACGGTGGGCAAGGTTTAATTCGCGAATACCTATTAGAAGAAATTATTGCGCAACAGCCAGAAGCCATTAAAAGGTTTTTAACCACTACGGCAACCCTTGAGCGTTTTAATGTTGGCTTGTGTGATGCCTTGCGCGAGTCTAACGACAGTGCGCAGATGCTCGAATACCTGCTGGCTCATCAAGTTTTTTTAGTGCCATTAGATGAGCAAGGCGTGTGGTACCGCTACCATCATTTATTTTCTGATTTATTGCGGGCGCAACTGGATAGCTCTGCTGATACACGCCAACTGCACGCGCGCGCCAGTGCCTGGTTTGCCGAGCATGGAATGCTCAATGAGGCTGTCGAGTACGCCTTGCTAGCTGAACAGCCTACGGTTGCTGCGCAGTTGGTGCAGGGCTCGGCAGAAGAGTTAATCCTCGCTGAACAAAATATCAGTATGTTGCTGCGTTGGAAAATGGATTTGCCGGACACTGTATTAATCAGTACACCGCGCCTAATTATTTTGTATTGCTGGGCTTTAGGTTTGGCTTGTCAGCTGGATGCTGCTGATGAATTATTGACGCAGTTGGCTAAGTTCTTGCCAGCACCTAGTCCAGAGGAGCAGCAAGGACTACTGGCGCAATGGCAGGCGCTGCAAGGCTTGCTCGCGCGCGGACGTGGTGATGCGCAATTGGCTTGGCAGTATTGCAGTGATGCTGTGTTGAATTTACCAGTTGAGCGCCATGGGCAGCGGCAAATTTGTTTATCGATTCTAGGCAATATTGCTATTTTGCGTGGAGATATTCTGCAAGCCCGTCAGCTGACACGCGATAACGTTGAGTTGGCACAGCGTGTGGGTTGCAAACTGTATAGCGCGCTAGCTCTGTACGATCGCGCTCGCGTGCTGCAGGTGCGCGGGCAGATTCATCGGGCTTTGGCGATGGTGCGTGAGGCTTTGCAACTCTTGGCTGATTTGCCGCGTGAACGTGATTATGCCGTGCGTGCGCGACTCACGATGTATGAAGGCTATTTGTTGGGGATGCGCGGGCAAATCCAAGAGGCGCGCGTTAAGCTTTGTGCTGGGATCAGTGAGGCGCAGGCGTGTCGTGATGCCAGTCTGTTGATTGGTTACCGCATGCAGGCTGTTTTAGAAGGTATGAGTGGGCGTGAGGCTGAAGCTTTTGAGCAGTTGGCCGAAGCTGAGCGCATCATGCATACCTGGGATGTACCGAGTATTTATTATTTGGCGATGTTGACGCTGAGTAAATGTGAGCTATGGCTGCAGCAAGGCCAGCTGGAACTGGCGCAGCCTTGGCTTGAGCGATTATCGGCGACCTACAATGTGCAGCAGATGGATAAGGCTTCGGAGTTTCATCCGCAGTTGGCTTTGTATGTTGAGTTGCAGATGGCTGCGCTGGAATGTGCGACAGGGCAGGTGGCGTCTGCTGAGCAACGTTTAGCTGGATTGATTGCTTATGCGCAGCAGTATGATTGTGTGGTGATTGAGCAGACGGCTCGTGTTCGTTTGTGTGTGATTTTATTGGAGCAGGGCGCGACTGTGCGTGCTGTGAATGAGTTACAGAAAGCATTGGGCTTGGCGCAAGGTGGTGCTGTATTGGCTTTTCAGCCGTTAATAGCTGTGCATGTGCAGTGGTTTCGTCAGCAATTAAACTTGCGCTCGTCAGACCAGGTAGCTGGTGAGTTATTGATGGCTTTACCAGAGTCTATCGAGAGTCATATGAGTGCAGCGCTGTTAGGGCAATATGAAGCGTTAAGTGCTAGAGAGCTTGCGGTTTTACAGTTGATTGCGCAGGGTTGTTCTAATCAAGAAGTCAGCGATAAGTTGTTTATTTCGCTGCATACAGTGAAAACTCATGCGCGCAATATCAATCTTAAGCTTGGTGTTGAGCGCCGTACTCAGGCTGTGGCACGAGCGCAGGCTTTAGGTGTGCTGAGCTAATCGGAGTCTAGAGTCTGTAAATAATTGCGCATGCCGTACCTTGTTAGTATCGCTGTTCCCTCAACGGGTCATCCTGACCCGATTCGGGGCTACGTCATCCATGACTACGCTGGTCGCGACACCAACAAGATACTCATTGATCAGTGATGTTGTTTGTCATTGTTTTGTGCGAATTTTTAAAAGTTATCATTCTGCGTGGTTTTATTTAGGTCTGTTGCTCTGCAATAAGTGAAAATCTGTACAGTTGATTGAAACTGCAATAGAGCAAGCGCTGCAAATGATCAACGAGTGCTTCGGGGTGGGTGTGGTGAGCGAGTCAGGGATGACGAGTGCCGGAGTTGAACCCTGGATGGGTTCATTGACGGATTAACACATTCCCCGAAGTACGGCATGCGCAAGTTTTTCAGAAGTTGAGCACGTATCAACAGAAATAAAAAAGCGAAGCCTGCGTTTTAATTCAGACTTCGCTTGGGGAAAGATTATTACTGTTGGTCTGCGTAGACCTGATCAAAAATTCCGCCATCATTAAAATGGGTTTTTTGAATATCTGGCCAGCTACCGAATGTTGCTTCTACTGGCATAAAGTCGACTTTAGGGAAGCGGTCAGCAAACTCAGCAAGAATCTCTTGATTGCGCGGACGTAAATAGTTATTGGCAGCGATGCGTTGCGCTTCATCTGACCATAAGTACTTTAAGTATGCCTCAGCAATTGCACGTGAACCTTTGCGATCGACAACCTTATCAACCACTGTCACCGGTGGCTCAGCTTCAGCGCTGACACTTGGGTAAACCACTTCAAAGCCACCACGACCGAACTCACGCGCGATCATCTCTGCTTCGTTTTCAAAAGTGACTAGCACATCACCGATTTGGTTTTGAATAAAAGTGCTGGTTGCTGCGCGGCCACCGGTATCAAGCACAGGGGCTTGCTTAAACAACTTACCAACAAACTCTTTCGCTTCTGCTTCGCTACCGCCATTTTTCAGCACATAAGCCCAAGCGGATAAGTAAGTGTAACGACCATTACCCGAGGTTTTTGGGTTAGGCACAATCACTTGCACGCCGTCTTTTAATAAATCAGGCCAGTCCTGCAGATTTTTTGGATTGCCCTTGCGCACAATCAGCACAGTTGCCGAAGTGAAAGGGGCACTGTTGTTAGGTAAACGCTCAGCCCAGTTTTCTGGAATCAGCTTGCCGTATTCATACAAAGCATTGATATCGGTGGCCATATTCATGGTGATCACATCGGCAGGTAGGCCATCAATCACTGAACGCGCTTGCTTGCTTGAGCCGCCATGTGACATTTGAATCTGCGTGGCTTTATTACCTTGCTCTTGCCAGTGCTTTTGGAAGGCGGCGTTATAGTCTTTGTAGAAATCGCGCATCACGTCGTAGGAGACATTCAGCAGCGGTGCCGCTTGTAGGGTAGTCATACCGCTAAAGCTCAAGGCAAGAAGTGATGCAGCCAGCAAACGTTTCATATCGCGATTCCTTTGGAAAATAGCAGAAGGTCATCACTATAGAGGGGGATCGTTATGCTGTAAAAGAATTAAAAGTAATTTTGATATTCTATTTGGTATTAAAAAGCCCTCACTAGGAGGGCTTTTTAGAGTTATGCAGGATTACATATTTGGATAGTTCGGGCCGCCAGTGCCTTCTGGTGGGGTCCAAGTAATGTTTTGTGCAGGATCCTTAATGTCACAGGTTTTGCAGTGCACACAGTTTTGCGCGTTAATTTGGAATTTCTTCTCACCGCTTTCTTGGGTGACGATTTCATACACACCAGCTGGGCAATAACGCTGTGCTGGCTCGTCATACATAGGTAAGTTTTTCCCCACTGGAATACTGGCATCTGTCAGTTTTAGGTGACAAGGCTGTACTTCTTCGTGGTTGGTGTTGGACAAGAAGACTGAGCTGAGCTTATCAAAGCTTAACTTGCCATCTGGCTTTGGATAAACAATCTTCGTCGCCTCGGAAGCAAGCTTTAAGGTTGCGTAGTCAGGCTTTGTGTCGTGCAGAGTAAACGGGATTTTACCGCCAAAGATGTTTTGGTCGATAAAGTTGAATGCACCACCTAATACAGCACCAAACTTATGGATCGCAGGACCAAAGTTGCGGCTGCAGAATAAATCTTCGTACAACCAGCTGGATTTAAATCCATCAACATACGCGGTCAGTTCGTCGCCACCTTCGCGGCCTTGCAAAATTGCATCAGCAGCGGCTTCTGCGGCCAACATGCCAGACTTCATCGCAGTGTGGTTGCCTTTGATTTTGGCAAAGTTAAGCGTACCTAAATCACAGCCGATCAGTGCGCCACCTGGGAAGACCATTTTCGGCAATGAGTTCAGACCACCTTTAGTCAGTGCGCGTGCACCATAAGCAACACGGGTACCGCCTTCAAGGTATTGGCTGATCACTGGGTGATGCTTGTAACGCTGGAACTCATCGAAAGGTGACAAGTGCGGGTTGCTGTACGACAGGTCGATAATCATACCAACAGCCACTTGGTTGTTTTCTGTGTGATACAGGAAAGAACCGCCTGGGTTGTCATTGTCTAAAGGCCAGCCTGCAGTGTGCAGCACTAAACCTTCTTCGTGTTTAGCAGGATCAATGTCCCAAATCTCTTTAATACCGATGCCGTAATGCTGTGCATCAGCTTCGCTATCAAGGTTGTAGCGCTTAAGCAGTTGCTTGCCAATGTGGCCACGGCAGCCTTCAGCAAATAAAGTGTACTTTGCGCGCAATTCCATACCTGGCGTATACATGCCGTCTTTTGGATTGCCTTCGCGGTCAAGACCCATGTCACCGGTCAAAATACCGTAGACAGCACCGGCTTCATTGATCAGCGCTTCTTGTGCAACAAAGCCTGGATAGACTTCAACACCGAGGTTTTCGGCTTGTTGAGCTAACCAACGGCATAAATTACCTAAAGAGATAATATAGTTGCCTTCGTTGTGCATGGTTTTGGGCACAAAAAAGTTAGGGATTTTTTGTCCTTTATCGGCATTTTTCAGCAAATAAATGTCATCACGCTTAACCGGTGTATTGAGTGGCGCGCCGAGTTCTTTCCAATTTGGAAACAATTCGTCGAGTGCGCGTGTCTCAAAAACAGCACCAGAAAGAATGTGGGCGCCGACTTCGGAACCCTTTTCGACGACACAAACGCTGATCTCTTGACCGGCTTCTGCTGCCTTTTGTTTGAGTCGGCATGCGGCTGAAAGCCCTGAAGGACCAGCACCTACGATGACGACATCGAATTCCATAAATTCGCGTTCCACAAGCTATCTCCTAATCACGCTGTACATTATTTTATTTTGGAAGGCTTGGATCTCTCACTGAAATTGTGAGCATTTTTTTCATTATATCCATGACTGCGCCGTGTTCCAATACAAACGCTCGTTTGAATTTATAAAAACCCTGTTAGAATGCAATGCGAAGATGATCAGAAAGCCTGCATTGTTGTATTGACCGACTTAGGTCTTACGTTCAAGATAGCAGAAGTTTTGTGCTTATCTGATGGATTGGTTATTTTAATTCGACCAAGCGCATCACTGGCCAGGCTTGTCTTGGCGACATTTTTTATTCACCCGAGATAACGAGGAATCCATGAAGGTTCTAGTAGCTGTCAAACGAGTGGTAGACTATAACGTCAAGGTTCGCGTTAAAGCGGACAATTCTGGCGTTGATCTCGCCAACGTTAAAATGTCTATGAACCCTTTCTGCGAAATTGGTGTTGAAGAAGCCATTCGCTTAAAGGAAAAAGGAATTGCAACTGAAGTAGTTGTAGTCTCCATTGGCCCTAATGCTGCTCAAGAGCAATTGCGTACTGCGCTAGCTCTGGGTGCTGACCGTGCAATTTTGGTCGAGTGCAATGATGAGTTGCGTTCACTGACTGTTGCAAAATTGCTTAAAGCAGTGGTTGATCAAGAGCAGCCACAGTTGATTATGCTTGGTAAACAAGCCATTGATAGCGATAACAATCAGACCGGCCAAATGTTGGGTGCGTTAACAGGTTATGCGCAGGGTACTTTTGCTTCTAAAGTTGAAGTCGCTGGCGATAAAGTTAATGTAACTCGCGAGATCGATGGTGGTTTACAAACTGTTGCGCTGAATCTGCCAGCAATTGTTACCACTGACTTGCGCTTGAATGAGCCACGTTATGCATCTTTGCCTAACATCATGAAAGCTAAGAAAAAGCCGCTGGAAATTATCACTCCAGATTCTTTAGGCGTTTCTACCGCATCCACAGTGACTACTTTGAAAGTTGAAGCACCGGCAACACGCAGTGCTGGCATCAAAGTGAAGAGCGTGGCTGAATTGGTTGAGAAACTTAAAAACGAGGCGAAAGTAATCTAATGGCTATTTTGGTTATTGCTGAACACACTAACGTCGCTCTGGGTGCTGCTACCCTGAACACCGTTTCGGCGGCCAAAGCTATTGGTGGCGAAATTCACGTACTGGTTGCCGGTGCTGGATCCGCTGCGGTTGCTGAAGCTGCTGCAAAAATTGATGGCGTAAGCAAAGTATTGTCAGCAGACAACGCTGCATTTGCTCATCAATTGCCTGAAAACGTTGCCCCTTTAATTGCTGAAGTAGGTAAGGGCTATAGCCATATCCTGGCTTCTGCGACTACAAACGGCAAAAACATCATGCCACGCGTGGCAGCGTTGTTAGACGTTGATCAGATCTCTGAAATTATCGCAGTAGAAAGCGCTGATACCTTTAAGCGTCCAATCTACGCGGGTAACGCAATTGCTACTGTGCAATCAAGCGCTGCAATTAAAGTTATCACCGTGCGTGGTACTGGTTTTGATGCAGCCGCTGCAGAAGGTGGTTCAGCCACTGTTGAAGCAGTTGCTGCTGGCAGCGATGCTGGTATTTCAGCCTTTGTTGGTGAAGAGCTGGCGAAGTCTGATCGTCCTGAATTAACTGCTGCTAAGGTCGTTGTATCTGGTGGTCGTGGTATGCAGAACGGCGAAAACTTTGCCATGCTGAACCGCGTTGCTGACAAGCTTGGCGCTGCAGTGGGTGCTTCACGCGCTGCTGTTGACGCAGGTTTTGTACCGAACGATATGCAAGTGGGTCAAACAGGTAAAATTGTTGCGCCAGACTTGTACATTGCTGTAGGTATTTCCGGTGCGATTCAACACTTGGCGGGTATGAAAGATTCTAAAGTGATCGTTGCGATCAACAAAGATGAAGATGCACCGATTTTCCAAGTGGCTGACTATGGTTTAGTAGCTGATTTATTTGATGCTATCCCAGAGTTAGAAGCTGCGCTGTAAGGCTAGCTTTGCTACAAAAGAACCCGCTTTCGAGCGGGTTTTTTTATGCAAGCATCCAAAGTTTGGTTGATTAGGCTTGGTTTACTGCCTACAGCGCGCTGCTAAGTGTTAATCGAATGAGCTGAAAGCATTGGCATAGCGCTTGATGGCCTATGGACGTGTAATATAGGCGCTTGATTAAGCGAGTTAAGTGATGGAGTGTTATGAGCGGGCGATTGATAGGCTGTTTTTTATTATTGGCCAGCAATATGGTTGTGAGTACGGCGTATGCCGCGCAGCAAGCCTGCACAACACTGATGGCTGTCGTGTATCCGAACGCCGAACCTTATGATTGGCAGGTGACTGATACTGGCGTTAGGCAGGGTTTGAGCGTTGATGTGTTAGAAGCACTTGCAGAAAAAACCCAGCTGAATATACAACGAGTGGCAACCAAGGACGCGAAAAAAGCGTTACGTGAAGTGCGTAGCGGACGTGTTGATTTGATTATTGGTGTGCGCAGTGAGCCTGAGCAAGATCCGCGCTTGGATTATGTGTCGCCAGCTTATGCAGAGCAAAATTATCGAGTTTGGCGGCGCAGCGCAGAGCAAGTTTCGCTGCAGCAATGGCCACAGTTATCAGGATTACGCGGCGCGCTTGAGCCTAAGCAGTTGCCTAGTTTTGATCTGCAGGCGCAATTACTGGCCTGGCCTGTTAGCCACGTGGCAGATAACAAAACTGCTACGCAAATGGTCTTGGACGGGCGTGCTGATTATTTGATTGCTGAGCATCATCAGCAGTATTTGCGCTTACAAAAAGCCGGTCAGCTTGATCTGTTTGAAGCGATTGAGCCGCCAGTGGCCAGTCATCAGTTGTTTGTCGCTTTGGCAAAAGACTCTGCTTGTAATGATCAAGCTCTGCGTAACAAATTATCTAAAGGGTTGCTTGCTTTAACCCAAAAAGATGTCGCACAAAACCGTCTCGATACTGTGATGCAGCGCTGGCAAGCATTGCACCCTAGTCAACCCTCAGTCGTAGGTGAGTAACTTAGTATGTTAGTAAAACAGGTTTTTATCCTCAGTAGTGCTGTTTTATGGTTGGCGGGTTGTGCCACTGATCCTGCGCCGATTGAGCAGTTGCGTATTACTGAGCAAGCGATTGAGCAGGCACAGACGATGGGTGCTGATGACTTTTTGCAACCCGCTCAAATCGCTTTACAAAAAGCGCAAGAGGCTTTAGCTGCAGAAGATTACCGTGCTGCGCGTTTGTATGCTGAACGCGCTGAGTTGGATGCGCGCTTGGCTGAAGTGCAAGCGTTAAGCAGCATGAAACGTAATAAAGTGGCGGAAATTACTGCGCAGATTCAACGCTTGCGTTTGCAGTTAGGAGAGTCTCAATGAGTACGTGTTCTGTGCGTCGAATAATCGTAACTGGTGCTTTATTGTCTGTTGTCGGGCTGACTGGTTGCGCGCATTACACCGAGGCGGAGCAGGCGCTGCAGCAAGCTGATGAGCTGTTTAATAGTATTAAAGATGATAGTCAGGTGTTGGCCAGTGCGCCTAAAGATGTGCTGCGAGCGGGTGAATCATTGCAACGTGCCGAGCAATTGTCCGGTTATTTAGGTAGCACAGAAGATGTGCAGCATTTTGCTTACCTAAGCCAGCAATACGCGCACATTGCTCAAGAACGCAGCCAAATTGCCAGTTATCAGCAGCAAATAGAGCAGTTGCGCATTCAACGCGAGCGTTTGCAGTTGGCCTTGCGTGAGGCGCGTTTAATGAGCGTGCAGCAACAAGGGCAGTGGCTGGAAGAGCAAATGATCAGTTTGGCAACCCAAGATGCTGAGCGCGGTTTGGTGCTGACGCTCAACGATATGCTATTTGACAGTGGCCGCGCTGATTTAAAACCTGCTGCCAATCGCACGGTGCTTAAGTTAGTGCAGTTTCTACAAATGAATGGCCAGCGTACAGTGCGCATTGAAGGTTACAGTGATAGCGATGGTGATGTGCAGGAGAACTTACAGTTATCCAAGGACCGAGCGCAAGCTGTAGCTGACACGCTGGTCGATCTTGGTGTCGATGTTAAGCGTTTGCAGGTGATGGGCTATGGTGATGCCTTCCCGATTGCAGAAAACGCCACAGAGCGTGGTCGTGCGCAAAATCGCCGTGTCGAAATAGTGTTTTCTGATGAGGTAGGGCGCTTGGCGCCTGAGCGCGAATAATCTTGCTATGACTGGCCGCTGGAAGGACTGGTAAGGCTGTATTGGTTATGGCATAGAACAAAAAAGCCCAGCCCGCATTATGAACTGCGTGCTGGGCTTTTTTATGAGCTCGGATTTAACGTTTTTGTTGTAACGCGGCAATGCGCACTTCTAAAGGTGGGTGGCTCATCAGTAAGCCGGCTAAACCTTCTTTTAAGCCGCCACTGATACCAAAAGCGATTAATGCTTTGGGCATTTCTGACTCAATGCCTTGTTCAGCGCGTAAGCGATTCAGCGCGCCAATCATTGCAGGGCGGCCAGCTAAATCAGCACCGGCTTCATCGGCACGGAACTCACGGCGACGCGAGAACCACATCACGATAATGCTCGCGAGTAGGCCAAGGACTAATTCGGCAGCAATGGTCGCAACAAAGTAGCCAATACCGCGGCCGTCTTCGTTTTTCAGCAAGACGCGGTCGACAAAGTCACCGATGATGCGGGCAAAGAACATCACAAAGGTATTCACCACGCCTTGCAGTAGCGCCATAGTAACCATATCGCCATTGGCGACGTGACCAATTTCATGGGCCAGTACCGCTTTCACTTCTTCGGGTGAAAAGCGATCCAGCAAACCTTGGCTGACGGCCACTAAAGCCTTGTTACGGTTCCAGCCGGTAGCAAAGGCATTGGATTCGTGGGATGGGAAAATACCCACTTCTGGCATACCAATACCGGCTTGGGTCGCCAGTTGTTCAACGGTTTGTAATAACCATTGCTCTTGGCGTGTGCGTGGCTGATCAATGACTTGCGTACCGGTGCTGCGTTTGGCCATCCACTTTGAGATCAGTAAAGAAATCAAAGAACCGGAGAAGCCAAATACAGCACAGAATATTAACAAGTCACCATGGTTTTGACCGGTGTAACGGTCGACACCCAGCAAGCTGAGAGTAACGCTGGCAACCAACAATACTGCGATGTTAGTGGCTAAGAATAAAAAGATACGCATCATGTGCGAAAAGCTCCAAAAGTGTAAACAGGTGAACTATATAAGGGTTGCGCGGCTGCGCTTCAAGGGTATGACTGTTGCAAACTGTGTCAAATGTGCTGCATTTAACGTTGGAAGAACACTTGCATCAATTCAATCACCCGCTCGCTGTCTTGCGCCTGAAATGCTTCACGCAATTGGTTGGCTAAATTGCCTTGCGCACGGCGTACGCTCGGCGGTGCCTCGGCAAGGGTAGTGGGCAGCGGTGTAATCATGTTGCTCAAGCGTAAAAAAGCCTTTTCACACAGTTCGATTTGATCCAAAGCTTCGAAACGAATGGTGCTTTGATAACGTAAATAACCTTCCTCAGCAAGCCAGATAAAAGTGCTTAAACAGCGCTGTTGGCGATCGCTGGGTAGACCAAATTCATCAGGCGCGATATAGCCGATTAAATCATCTATATATAGCGTGGTTTTGGCGGGAAAGGCCTGATAAAGCGTCAGCAGGCCTTGCGCTGCGTCCTTGTAAAAATCGTCAATATGAAGATCCATGCATACTCACTGGCGATAGGTTTTTAAGAAATTGCCGATGCGACCGATAGCTTGTTCCAGATCATCCACACGCGGTAGCGTCACCACGCGAAAGTGGTCCGGCCACGGCCAGTTGAACGCCGTGCCTTGTACGACTAAGAGTTTTTCTGACAGCAATAAATCCAGCACGAATTTTTCATCGTTATGAATTGGGCAGATTTTTGGATCAATTCGCGGGAAAGCATAGAGCGCGCCCATGGGTTTCACGCAGCTGACGCCAGGAATATCATTGAGTAACTCCCAAGTACGGTTGCGCTGCTCAAGCAAACGGCCGTTGGGTAGCACTAAATCATTGATGCTCTGATAGCCGCCGAGTGCTGTTTGAATGGCATGTTGCGCTGGCACGTTAGCGCATAAACGCATATTAGCCAGAATATCCAAGCCTTCGATGTAGCTGCGCGCACGGTGCTTAGGACCAGAAATTACCACCCAGCCCGAACGGAAACCGGCCACACGATAGGATTTAGACAAACCGTTAAAGGTTAGGCAAAGCACATCAGGAGCCAAGGAAGCAGTGCAGATATGCTTGGCATCGTCGTACAGAATTTTGTCGTAGATTTCGTCAGAGAAAACCACCAAATTGTGTTGACGCGCTAATTCCAGAATATCCAGCAGCACTTCTTTGGAATACACGGCACCTGTTGGGTTGTTTGGGTTAATCAAAACAATGGCTTTGGTGTTCGAGGTGATCTTCGAGCGCATATCGTCAATGTCTGGAAACCAGCCCGCTTGCTCATCACATAAGTAATGCACAGGTTTGCCGCCAGCCAAGCTGGTCGCCGCAGTCCACAAAGGATAGTCAGGCGCAGGCAGTAGCACTTCATCGTTGTTGTTTAATAGTGCTTGCAGCACCATCACGATCAGCTCAGAAACACCATTGCCGAGATAGATGTCTTCAATGCCGACACCTTCAACATTCATTTGCTGGTAGTACTGCATGATCGCTTTACGCGCGCTGAACAGGCCTTTGGAATCACTGTAACCTTGCGCTGTCGGTAAATTACGAATCACGTCCTGGAGGATTTCCTCTGGTGCTTCGAAGCCAAAGGGTGCAGGATTACCAATATTGAGCTTGATAATACGCTGGCCTTCATCTTCAAGGCGTTTGGCGTGTTTCAGGACAGGGCCTCGGATGTCATAACAGACGTTAGCGAGCTTGTTCGATTTGCTGAACTGCATGATGTTGAGTATCCCGAATAAAAAGGTCAATAAGGGGCGTTCTGTCGATAAAAAGCGATTTTGAGCGCTGTCGCATAAGTAGCCCGTGCCTCCCTACATTGCGCTTAACCAGCAAGTCATATAGAGGCACTTAAAGATGCCTATCATACGACTGTGCTAGCAAAGGTGAAAGGGAGCGGTATGCTTATCACCCTGCTTTAATTGGAGAATGTGATGCAAAAGGTTGAAAAGAGCGTAGAAGAATGGCGCAAGCAGCTTTCTGATGAGCAATTTCGTGTGTGCCGCTTAGCCGGAACAGAGCGGCCTTTCACTGGTGAGTATTGTTCGCCAAAGTTTGAGGGTGTGTTTCATTGCGTTTGCTGTGGGCAGCCTTTGTTTGATGCGCGGCATCAGTTTGACGCTGGATGTGGCTGGCCAAGTTACTGGCAGGCGTTGACGCCAAATGCCGTGATTGAGCACATTGATAATAGCTTAGGTATGCAGCGTGTTGAGGTGGTGTGTTCTGGTTGTGATGCGCACTTAGGTCATGTTTTTCCCGACGGACCTGAGCCAACAGGCTTGCGTTATTGCATCAATTCTGTGGCTTTGCAGCTTGAGCCAGTGCCTGCTGAGTGATTGCTTTAATCACTATATAAGCTTGCGTCATCTGCTGATCTAGAACAGCAAAGTAATCTGTTGGAGAGTGTTTGTGTCTGAGTTGATGAATGAGTTTTTGCAGCGTGCTAATCAAGTCTTGCAACACATTGAGCCTTTGCTGCCAAAAATGGCCGAGCCGATTGATTGGAATACTGTCTATGCCGCAAGCTGGCAGCGTAAAGGCAATAGCAGCTTTTTTCGCCCCATTGCGCTGGGTGCAGATATTCGCTTAGCTGATTTGTTGGGTGTCGATCTGCAGCGTGAACAGTTATTGCGCAATACCCAGCAGTTTATGCGCGGCTTTCCAGCTAACCATGCTTTGTTATGGGGTTCACGCGGTACCGGAAAGTCCTCTATTGTGCGCGCATTGTTGGCTGAGTATGCCGAGCAAGGTTTGCGCTTAATTGAAGTTGAGCGTAATGAGCTGGCTGACTTGCCGCTTATCGTTGAATCTCTAGCCGGTTTGCCGCAGCACTTTATTGTTTTTTGCGATGATTTGTCCTTTGAGGCCGGCGAGGGCGATTACCGTATTTTGAAAAGTGTGTTGGACGGCTCTTTAGAGCGTGCACCTGATAACGTGCTGTTATATGCCACGTCCAATCGCCGCCACTTGCTTCCCGAGCAGCACAGCGACAATCAGCATTGGCAGCAGGGTGATGGTGGTGAACTGCACCCGAGTGAGGCGGTAGAAGACAAGATCGCCTTGTCTGATCGTTTTGGCTTGTGGCTGTCGTTTTACCCATTCAATCAAGAGCATTACTTAGATGTGGTGCAGCACTGGATTGGTGAATATGCGCGGCCTAGCAAGCTTGACTGGCAGTTTACTGAAGAGACGGCCAAACAAGCGATCAGTTGGGCGACAGCGCGGGGCAATCGCAATGGTCGTTGCGCTGCGCAGTTTGCTAAACAGTGGGTGGGTTTGCGCTTGTTAGAGCAGACTGTATAACCGTCGCTGTTTTGTCTAGCGTCGAGTGCTGCAGTGTATTGGGTTAATGCCGTGCAGGCTCTATACTGGGCGGCTTGTTTTTAAGGGGATAACACTATGACCACACAGCATGTCGAACAACACTTGCAGTTGCTAGCGCACCTGCGCACGATTTTAGTCGCGGTAGCAGATGCAGACGTGGTGCCAGAAAATCATCACGCATTATTTCTTGAGCGCTTTGATGAGATGGTCGCAGACTTGCGCGCGAGCAGTGATGATCTCTATGTCGGACAAGACATCATTAGCCAGGTGTTTCAGCGTTATCCGCAAATTGCCCATTTAGTACCGCGCGATTTGCTGTGGTTTTTTGGCGGTGATTGCTTACATTTTATGCCAGACGATGAAATTGATAAGTATCAGCAGCTGGAAGACCGCCGTTATCAAGCCTTAGAAAACGGTGAAGACTTCGATTGGAATCACGAAATTCAGTTGATGTTTATGCCAGAAAAGACTCCAGAGCACTGAAATATAAAGAATTTTTAAAAAATGCTTGACGCATCGCGGGATGCTCCGTAATATGCGCGCCACTTCAAGCAATAAAGCAAATCGCCCAAGCTTAGAAGTTGCAAGCTGTAATAAGCTCAAGGATGCGTCCCCTTCGTCTAGTGGCCTAGGACACCGCCCTTTCACGGCGGTAACAGGGGTTCGAGTCCCCTAGGGGACGCCACTTTTGCGGGAATAGCTCAGTTGGTAGAGCACGACCTTGCCAAGGTCGGGGTCGCGAGTTCGAGTCTCGTTTCCCGCTCCAAATTTGGCGTCAAGCTAAAAAAGAAAGAGCCGAAAGGCTCTTTTTTTTCGTCTGTTGTTTGAGCCCTTGATTCTATTGGTTTTGCTCACTTTCTTTGGTGCCGTTCTGGGCGCTTTAAAATCATTTTAATTGTGCATGCCACGGCTTTTTATAGAGCTAAGGCAGGGCGCTGAATTGTGCTTTTTTAAAATCGGTGACCCAACGGTGACCGATTGGTGACATATGCTTTGGTCGCCGACCTGGGTGGTGACTCCGACCCTGTGCTGGTTTTTGGCTTATTTGATCGTTTTATTTGCTTGACCACGACCTTGTTTTGACTTGGGAATTGCTCATAAGTCATGTCCGAGCTTTGCTTTCTGATTATGGTTTATTTGGTTGCCGATGAAGGTGAGCTACTTTCTGTCGCACCGCTCTGGAGAGACAGAAGATACATTTCTGGCAGATTTTGCCGTAGCAAAGGATGGAGGGCATTTGAAAACTAGTTCAGCACGCCTAAGCGAACGAATTGCCAAATACAATCGTTTGTTGGAAATTGAACAAGATCTGGCAGGAGGTGCTCTCTATTACTGGTGAGCCCATACTAAGGACACACGAAAAATGCAGGGAAGTACTTTCTGGGCCACTATCTCGTCAGTATTCCAATCCAACCATGCGAATCACAAGCCTTAACGCTGCGGCTTACAAATACCGAGGTCAGCGAGCCTGTAACAAGGTCTCAATTTCCGAACTGAGTAAAACTTTGCCCACCGACACCACTTTGTCATCTATTGCCAAAGCGGGCGTAGACATCACGCCATGAGCGGCGATTTCGGCGTAATCCGTTACTTTGATAATCTCCGCAACCATGCCCAAATGTGTCAGAGCAGTTTGAGTATTTTCAGTTAGCGTTTTACATTTGGAACAACCTGAACCCAATATTTTGATTTTCATTTTCAATTTCCTTGTAAAAAAACTTGTTAAATAAATAAGTAGGCAAAGGCATTAAACAACAGCCCTATGATAAAAATTCCGCATACGACAATGCCGACAAAAAGTAGTAACAGTGGCGCTTTGACGACTTTTTTCAGCATGATGAGTGATGGCAGCGATAAAGCAGTGACTGACATCATAAACGCCAGTGCAGTACCAAGACCGACGCCTTTGCCAACCAGGGCTTCAGCAATAGGTAGCGTACCAAAAATGTCAGCATACATCGGCACGCCAATCAGAGTTGCGACCAGGACTGACCACCAGTGGTCCTGACCCAACATTGAGCTAACCCAGGACTCCGGCACCCAATTGTGGATGGCGGCACCAATACCGACACCAATCAATACATAAACCCACACCCTGTTAAAAATATCTGCAACCTGGTTAGTGGCGAAGTCGAAACGGTCTTTACGGCTTAGTTCGGCCTGTGGAATATCCAAGACCGGGCTATGAAGGACAAATGACTCCACATAACGGGTCATATTGGCTTTGCTAATGATGGTCCCGCCAATGACTGCCAACACTAAACCGACCAGCACATATGCAATCGCAATCGACCAGTTAAAGATACTGGCCAGCAAAATGACGGAAGCCAAATCGACGAGCGGCGAGGAAATCAAAAAGGAAAAGGTGACACCAAGCGGTAAGCCAGAACTGGTAAAACCGATAAACAGTGGGATTGACGAACAAGAGCAAAACGGCGTGATAGTACCCATCAAAGCACCTGTCAGGTTTGCTTTAAAGCCTTGCATACCTCCCAGAATTTTTCGCGTGCGCTCGGGTGGAAAATAACTTTGTACCCAGGACACTGTGAAAATCAGCACAGCAAGCAGGATAAATATTTTAATCACATCATAAATAAAAAAATGAACACTGGCGCCAATGGCTGTTTGCATCGACAGGCCGAAGACATCTTCTACCAACAGACGAACTAACCAAGATAACCATTCCATCTTTAACAACTGGTTATTCAGCCACTCGAAAATTGCCATGTAATACCTCGTTAGCTTATGAGTTAAAAACGATTTACAGGAATGCTATTAGACGCCTGTTTTGAGGAACGCCACTAACTTTGGAATATTGTCGCGAGCGCTTCGCCCTGCACCAATCAGGGTTGCTGAACCTGGGCTTGCCCAGTCGCCGTATCCAAAACACCAAACCCGGTGTTCTTTCACCGATTGGCCATCCTGCACCAAAACTTTGCCATCTGCTTCGACAATATCTAATGAAGCAAGATGCTGAAGTTCCGGTTGAAAACCAGTACACCAAATCACTGCATCAACTGCTTGTTCAGTGCCGTCCTGCCAGACGACACCATTTACGGTAAAGTGACTAAACATCGGTTTAGCCTGTAAAACCCCACGCTCTCGTGCTGCTCTCACCGGTGGCACCATGACAATATCGCCGATCCCACCGACAGGCTGATCTGTTGTCGCGCTGCCTGCTTGGCTATTGATCCGTGCTGTAGCACGTTCAAACAACACTCTGCCATCAACGTCGTCTGCTAAAAACTTAGGCGGCTCTCTTGTGACCCAAGTTGCAGTAGCCACTTCATCAAGCTCTGCGAATATTTGTGCACCGGAGTTACCGCCGCCCACCACCAATACAGTTTTGCCCTGGTAAAGTTCTGGGCCTTGATAGTGGGCAGAATGACACTGCTCACCCTGAAATGTCTGTGCGCCAGGCAGCGCAGGAATGACCGGATGGCTCCAGTTACCGGTGGCACTAATAATGGTTCTGGTCAGCCAACTGTATTTACCATCGCTTACTTTAAGGCAGTTATGCGCAGTATCGTGCACCACTGTTTTTACATGATGCGGGCGATACACAGGTAATTGGTAATGCTCTTCATAACGCTTAAGGTAACTGACTACTTCATCCCGATGCGGGTAGGTATCTGTTTTCTTCGTCGAAAATAAAGTGCCGGGTAACGAGCTGAACATCGCAGGTGAAAAGAGCCGCAATGAAGGCCAGGTATGGTTCCAAGCGCCCCCAGCAAGGTCCTGATTGTCCAAAATAATAAAATCAATCCCTGCTCTGCGCAGGTAATAACCAGCGGACAACGCCGCTTGCCCTCCGCCAATAACTATCACATCAAAAATCTTTGTTGTCATGCGGACTCCTGCTTATTTATTGCGCTCATTGTTGCAGTTCTGTTTACAAGGAACGTCAATTAAATTGCGGTTTGATTAACCCGAGCCATTAAAGCTTCTGCTGACTCTTTGCGTTCAGAATACCGATCTGTCAAATAGTCACTGCGATCACGAACCAACAAAGTGAATTTCACCAGCTCTTCCATCACATCCACGATCCGATCGTAGTAAGGTGAAGGTTTCATCCGATTGTTGTCATCAAACTCGTTAAATGCTTTTGCGACAGACGATTGATTAGGGATAGTCAGCATACGCATCCACCGTCCCAGTATGCGCATTTGATTGACGGTGTTAAACGACTGGGAACCGCCGCAAACTTGCATTAAGGCTAGTGTTTTTCCTTGTGTGGGTCTGACTGCGCCCATCGATAAGGGGATCCAATCAATTTGTGCTTTCATAATGCTGGTCATTGCCCCATGACGTTCTGGTGAGGTCCAGACCATGCCTTCACACCACTGAGTCAGTTCCCGTAGCTCCACCACTTTTGGGTGAGACGCATCTTCGGCGTCAGGCAAAGGCAAACCCCGTGGGTTAAACATTTTTGTTTCGGCCCCCATAGCCTCAAGGATCCGTGATGCTTCCTCTGTTGCTAATCGGCTAAATGACCGCTCTCTGAGCGAACCATAGAGCAACAAGATACGAGGTTTGTGCTCGGCTGGCGTGTCAGCAAATACCTGTTCAGTGGATGGTACTGCAAATACATCTGTTTTAATGTTCGGTAGATGGTCCATAACGCTCTCTTTTTTCTATGGGACAACACAATCCATCTTTTAAAGCAGACGTTTGATACTGAAGCCCAATGGCCGTCAGAAATTCACTCAGGGGCGCTAAACGTTGTACGCTTAGGGAGTAACAAATACGCGGGTGTTCAATTTCGCCCACCACCACTCCAGCCGCTTTCAGAATGCGAAGGTGTTCAGAAACCGTGGATTGAGCCAGGCCCAACTCCTGCGTAATTTCGCCGCCGATACAGCTGCTTCGGCTGAGTAACAACCGAACGATCTGCACCCGTGCCGGATGGGCAAGGGCCTTCGCTATTGTGGCCAGCGCGTCGTTGGACGCGAGTTCTGATGGCGAGGCTGTTCCTGTGTTTTCCATAGTCATGATTCATTATCGTTAATCGACGATTGGCAAATGCTAAGCGCCTTTGTCTCTATTGTCAAATCACGATGGCACCCCATCGGGGGAAGACAACCCATTGACATACGAAAAAACATATATATGATCCAGCGCATATCTTAAGGAGCACATGATGTCTAAACCACACCTAATCTTCATTTGTACGGAGAACTCCGCACGGTCATTGATGGCTGAAGCGATAGCAAAGCACAATTTTGGGGATCGCTTTGAAGTCGCAAGTGCAGGTACTGATCCCCAACATCCGGATATACGGGCGATGGAAGCAATCAAACGTCATGGTCTTTCTGTGGAAGGGCTTCGCTCAAAATCGCTGGACGAATTTGCAGGGCTGACGATGGAGTACGCCATTATTCTGTGCAGTAAAGCAGGAATGCTCAGAGGGCCTGCCTGCGAAACACATTATGGCGTGGGATTTTCCCGATCCTAAGTTAGGGGCGTCTGACAAAGCCTATGACACCACCATGCATGAATTAAGTGAACGTATCAAAATGTTTGTGTTGCTGTACGACAAACAGCGTTCAGATAAACCGTAATGAAGTGTGAGGTCCTGATGGAACCATTAGAGTTCTTCAAACTGCTTGCAGATGAAACCCGTTTGCATTCCATGTTGTTAATTGCTCAAGAAGGCGAGTTGTGTGTCTGTGAACTCACTACAGCACTCAATGAGACACAGCCCAAAGTGTCACGCCATCTGGCCATGTTAAGAAAATCTCATGTACTGCTGGACCGCAGACAAGCTCAATGGGTGTTTTATAGACTCAACCCTGAACTACCACACTGGGCCAAGCAAGCCATTGTGCAGACGCTTGAACAAAACCAGGTACTCATTCAGCCCTTGATGAAAAGCCTGTGTTCCATGGGAGATAGACCCGAACGAGCGGCAGCCTGCTGCCCTTAGTATCCGTCTAGAGGCTTGCAACCACGAGGCGTGGTGCGTGTTGATACATCTGAGGTCACTATGAATATTCTGTTTTTATGTACCCATAATTCTTGTCGTAGCATTCTTGCCGAAGCACTAACACGACATCTGGCCAGCCAATCCGGTCATGAAACACCGGTCGCAGTGGCAAGTGCAGGCAGTTCGCCGCGTGGTTTTATTCACCCGCTGACGTTGCAGTACTTATCAAAGTGGTCAATCGCCACGGACGACCTTCAGAGTAAAAGTTGGGACGAGCTAACCGAGTTTCATCCGGATGTGGTGATCACAGTATGCGATCAAGCTGCCGGAGAGTCCTGCCCTGTCTGGTTTGGCCGTGCGGTCAAAGGACATTGGGGCTTGCCCGATCCAACCCGTGCGGGTCTGACTCCAGCACAAGTTGACACTGAGTTTCAGCTGTTGTTGGACGTACTGACTAAACGGTGTGAGGCACTACTTCGATTGCAGCAGCTCGACCAGGCAGCCATCGCCTCTATTGCCCATGCATACCCGCTGTAAATCAGACCCACTAAAATTGAGGAGCATTCATGGGCTTATTTGAACGTTATTTATCGGTGTGGGTTGCCCTCGCTATGCTAGTTGGGGTGATTGCTGGCAATCTGGTCCCTGGCATATTTCAGACCGTGGCATCACTTGAATATGCACAGGTGAACTTTGTTATTGCGCTACTTATCTGGGTCATGATTTACCCGATGATGGTGCAGATTGATTTTAGTGCCATCAAAGACGTCAGCAAAAAGCCCAAAGCTATTGTGCTGACCTTAGTGGTGAATTGGCTCATCAAACCGTTCACTATGGCATTACTGGGCTGGTTGTTTTTCCGCTACCTGTTTGTCGATTGGGTAGACCCACAAACAGCAACGGAGTACATCGCAGGCATGATATTACTGGGCGTGGCACCATGCACCGCCATGGTCTTTGTCTGGAGCCAACTGACCAAGGGAGATCCGAACTACACCCTGGTACAAGTCTCGGTGAACGATATCATCATGATTTTTGCCTTTGCTCCGATCAGTGCGCTGCTTTTGGGCGTTTCCGACATCATCGTTCCGTGGTCTACGCTACTTTTATCCGTCGCGCTGTATGTCCTACTGCCCTTGTTAGCAGGGGTTTGGACCAGACGCCTGTTTGCCAGAAAAAAGCTGGACGACTTGTCTGCATTACTTGCGCAAATTAAACCCTGGTCTATCTTCGGCTTACTGGCGACCGTGGTGTTGCTCTTTGGTTTTCAGGCGCAAACCATTTTAAGCCAACCGCTGGCCATTGTATTAATCGCTATCCCGTTGCTGCTGCAAACCTATGGCATCTTTGCGCTGACGTATCTGGCTGGCTACAAGATGCATTTACCGCACAACATCGCAGCTCCTGCCGGAATGGTAGGCGCAAGTAACTTTTTCGAACTGGCAGTGGCTGTTGCTATCTCACTGTTTGGCCTGAATTCTGGCGCAGCATTGGCCACAGTGGTTGGAGTCTTAGTCGAAGTGCCGGTGATGTTGTCACTGGTATGGTTTGCGAACCGGACTCGCCATTGGTTTCAACCCAATTGATTAACCCTGTTTATAATCCAAGAAGGACAACACGATGTCACATCCCTATGATGAATTAGTACTTGAAGGCTCGGCAGCCCTGATCTTCACACCGTGCCCAGGCACCAAAGGCGAATCGCTTAACGCCTCACTGCTTACGTTAAAACAGGCCGGTGCATCGGCCATCATTACCTTAATGCCAACAGAAGAAATGGAACGCAATGCGGTCACAGATTTACCTGAACGTTGTGCAGAGCTTGAGCTGGCATGGTTTCAATGCCCGATTGAAGATGATCATGCGCCATTGGCAGACTTTGCATCAGCCTGGCAACAGCATGGTCCTACGGTTCATCAGTTACTAAAAGACGGTAAGAAAGTGGCGATCCACTGCAAAGGCGGCTCAGGCCGGACCGGATTAGTAGCCGCACAAATCATGGTCGAGCGTGGTGTCGATAAAGAGCGAGTCAAGCAACGAGTGCAAGCTGTACGACCGTTTGCACTGACCCTCAAACCTCATGAAGAGTATTTCAACGCGCTCTGAGCCATCAGATGATACTCAGAGAAAAATAAATAGTAGGCATGAACATCCCGATGGCGAGAGAAGCCGCCAGTCGGTGAGGAAGGAATGGATATGAAAATTAAGATCGGTATTAACGGGTTTGGCCGTATCGGCCGTTTAGCATTACGTGCAGCATTTGACTGGCCTGAGTTTGAGTTCGTGCAGATCAACGACCCCGCAGGAGATGCAGTGACTTTTGCACATTTAGTTAATTTTGACTCTGTGCATGGCCGCTGGCACCACGAAGCGACCGCAGATGGCAACACGGTGGTGATTAACACGCAGCGTATTGCGGTAACACACAATAAAGCCATTGCAGAAACTGACTGGTCTGGCTGTGATCTTGTCATTGAAGCGTCCGGCAAAATGAAAACCAAAGCACAGCTTCAGGCTTATCTGGATCAGGGCGTCAAACGGGTTGTGGTGAGTGCTCCAGTCAAAGAAGCCGGTGTCTTAAACGTCGTTATGGGAGTCAATCACCAGCTTTTTGATGCCAAGACACATCAAATTGTCACGGCGGCCAGCTGCACCACCAACTGTCTAGCGCCAGTCGTTAAAGTCATTCATGAACAGCTTGGCATTAAGCACGGTTCGATCACGACCATTCACGATCTGACCAACACACAATCTATTTTAGACACACCGCATAAAGATTTGCGCCGTGCCCGTGCGTGTGGCAGCAGTTTAATTCCGACCACCACAGGCTCCGCTACTGCCATCACAGAGATATTCCCTGAACTGAAGGGCCGATTAAATGGCCACGCAGTGCGGGTGCCGCTGGCCAATGCCTCGTTAACAGACTGCGTATTTGAAGTAGAACGAGCCACCACGGCAGAGGAAGTCAACCAACTCCTGAAAACAGCATCCGAAAACGAACTGAACGGTATTTTAGGCTATGAAGAGCGGCCACTGGTGTCTGTCGATTACAAAACCGATCCACGCTCAAGCATCATTGATGCCTTGTCCACGATGGTAGTGAACGGCACTCAGGTCAAAATCTATGCCTGGTATGACAATGAGTGGGGGTATGCGAACCGTACCGTGGAATTAGCCCGGATGGTGGGTAAAGCATAAGGAGTATGGCGTGACACATCAACCTCTGACAAAACCTGTGAACACACTGAGTACTGAGTTAAAGCAATACTTTGTTGTCACAGGCAATTACTGGGCGTTTACCCTGACTGATGGTGCTCTGCGAATGCTGATCGTGCTGCATTTCTACCAGTTAGGGTATACACCACTAGCCATCGCCTCACTGTTTTTGTTCTACGAGTTTTTTGGGGTGGTGACTAACTTAGTCGGAGGTTGGCTAGGCGCACGACTGGGCCTGAATAAAACCATGAATATTGGTTTATTTTTGCAGGTGTTCGCGTTAGCCATGTTACTGGTGCCCAGTGAGCTATTGACCGTTGTCTGGGTGATGGCGGCTCAGGCCATGTCTGGCATTGCCAAAGATCTGAATAAGATGAGTGCCAAAAGCTCATTGAAACTACTCCTTCCAGACAGTGCTCAGGGCGCATTGTACAAGTGGGTGGCCATCCTGACCGGCTCTAAAAATGCGCTCAAAGGCGTTGGCTTTTTCCTGGGCGGTGTTTTACTGACATGGCTTGGTTTTCAGGGAGCTATTGCAGTAATGGCCGCTATGCTGGCGTTGGTCTGGCTGCTGAGTGTGCTGCTGCTAAAGAAAGATCTCGGCAAAAGCTCATTCAAACCCAAATTTAAAGATCTGTTGTCAAAAAGCGCCACCATCAACCAACTCTCGGCAGCCCGATTATTCTTATTTGGTGCACGTGACGTCTGGTTTGTGATTGCGTTGCCGCTTTATTTGTCCTCTCAGTTCAAATGGACTCATGCCGAAGTAGGATCCTTTTTAGCACTTTGGGTCATTGGCTATGGCGCTGTACAAGCGTTTGCTCCTTCCATCACCGGAAAAAAATCGGGCAAAGTGCCCAATGCAAGCACGGCGCTGCTCTGGGCGAGTTTACTGTGCAGCATCCCTTTACTGATAAGCGTGGGGATGACATACATCCCTTATTCACTGTGGATCCTGATCGGCGGCTTGATGTTATTCGGAGCGATTTTTGCGGTGAACTCGTCTTTGCACAGCTACCTGATCGTGAGTTCTGCCGGACGGGATGGCGTCTCACTGGATGTCGGATTTTATTACATGGCCAACGCGATGGGCCGTTTAATCGGCACAATCTTATCGGGCTGGGTGTATCAGGCGCAGGGTCTACAGGCGTGTTTGTGGGTGTCGAGTGCGTTCCTTGGTTTGACGGTTATCATCACGATGTTTTTAAAAACACCAAGGGAGTAGTCACCGGTACAATAGTCCGGATCAATTTCCCAAGCTCCTTGGCTGCTGGCCTCACGAAAAAACGAATGTCCGTAATTAAGTTAAAGCAGAGAGTCGTTTTTTCGAGAGCGTCGGATATGAACAGCTGCTTTTCGCTCAAAGCGGTCCAATCATAAATTTGGCTCGTTAAAATTAGCTGTTGTTACTGGTCACAACAGCTAGTCAGAAAAACACACGATTCATTCATCTATCTGGCCAATCGCTCTTACCGGGATCATTAGCATGTTAGCTCTATGAAATTTTCTGGAGCTGACAATGAGAACCCCCTTGTTCCCTTGGTTCATCCTATGGGTGACCATCCCAATCATTATTTTCTTGCTATTCATCTTGCCCGCCCATGCCAGTGATGGACCATTCTATCAGCGTGGTCAGGAAGGCTGGTTTTGGTATCAGGTTATTCCTGAACCTGAGCAGCCTGATGAGCTGATAGAGCCGGAAACTGGTGTCGTGGAGTCCAGTCAGAGCGAACTAAAGCCCTTCAGTGCCGCATGGTTCCGAGAGCATATGCAATCGTTCATGGACAAGGCAATTGATGAGCCGACGAATGAGAACGTCAGGGCTTATCTGTATCTTCAGCGCGTCATGATGGATAAGGGTTCACAGTTTGCTGATGTTAGTCAGCAGGTGGTCATGGGCGATCCTGTTTTGGATGAAATCAGTCGCAGACCCTTGGCGACCTATGCTGCCAATCGGATGAGCCATTCATTTTTCGCAGAAGTTTTGTGCTGGGTCGGCTTGTATTAAGTTCATTGAGTCTTATCTAAGGTTTCCTCATCCTCCTTGTATTCAAACAGATCGCTTACCTGGCAGTTTAAAAAACGGCACAGAGTATCTATCGTTTCAAAATCTATCCGCTTGGATTCTTCGTTATACAGCTTATGAAGAGTTGTTTTGCTTAGCTTGGTTGCTCGGGCGACATCGGCCACTTTGAGTTTTCTCTCAGCCAACAAAATAGGCAGTTTAAAAATAATCATAAAATACCACTTAGTAGGTAAAAAGTACTTGCATTGTGTTATTTTCAGGCCTATATTGGCCATGAAGGTAAAAAGTAACACCTTAATGGTAAAAAATACGAGGTAATTATTATGACATACACCTACCTGACTACCCAGGAATTGTCAGTAAAAATTCGTTATGACGCTAAAACGATTCGTAATCAACTTAAGGACAGTGTTTTGTTTGAAGGAGTGCATTACATCAAACCCTTTGGTGGTCGCAAGATTCTTTATCTGTGGGAAAACATTGAAAAAGACATGTTGAAAAGCATTGCCGAAAACATGATTGGCGTTGCTTTACAGTAACTGGAGGATGACGTTATGGCATCAGTACGCGCAAGAAATGGAAAGCTGGTTGTTGATTTTCAATATATGGGGCAGAGGTGTCGTGAGCAGACAGTGCTTGATGATACGCCGGCTAATCATCGCAAGCTTATGCATGCGATGACAAAAATAGAGGCTGAAATAACCCTAGGTATTTTTGAGTACGGGACGTATTTCCCGAAAAGTAAAAAAGCCAAACAATTCAGCAATATTAGGCAAAAAGTTGAGGCTGCTAAAAGTGGTACGCCTCTATTTGAAGACTTTGCTAAAACTTGGTTTTATGAAAGACAAATCGAATGGAGGGATAGTTACCAGAGAAAAATTCAGACCATGCTAGATAAATATTTAATGCCGTTTTTTGCATTAAAAAATATTGAACAAATTACTAAGCCAGATCTTCTAGAGTTCCGCGCCTCTCTCGCCAAAGTGAAACACGGAACACACCAGAAGAGTCTGGCAGCATCAAGGATCAACCAGATCATGACACCACTAAGAATGATACTTGAAGAAGCTGCTGATAGGTATGGTTTTGAAACGCCTTACCGAGGCATTAAAAACTTAAAAGAAAAGAGAACTGAGATTGTACCTTTTGATTTGGATGAGATTTATCGGTTTCTAGCCACTGTTAGGCCTGATTTTAAAAATTACTACACAGTACGTTTTTTTACAGGCTTAAGGACGAGTGAGATTGATGGGTTGCGCTGGCGCAACGTTGATCTTGAACGCCAAGAAATTTATATCAAGGAAGCTCTTGTAGACGGCAAGTTGGGTGATACAAAAACAGCTGATTCTAATCGGACTGTAAAAATGTCTTCTCAGGTTTATGAGGCTCTACAAAAGCAACATGTAGTAACCGCTGGTTGGGCTGATTATGTGTTTTGCGACAATGTGGGTAAACCCTTTGATTACCGCAATGTTAATCGCAGAATCTGGCATCCAACGTTAAAGCTTTTACAGATTAAGCCGCGCAGTGCTTATCAGACGCGGCATACCGCAGCCAGTTTATGGCTGGCATCTGGTGAGAACCCCGAGTGGATAGCTAAGCAGCTAGGTCACTCGAATACTGAAATGTTGTTTAGAGTGTATAGCAATTATGTGCCTGATTTATTACGTAAGGACGGTACTGCTTTTGAGGCATTGATACAGCGCAGTGCTGTAGAGCTAGAGGAGTATGAGGAATGAGTGCAGTCTTCTCGCATTTTAGAATCACAGTACTCGGCTGCTTGCTGACAAAACAACTGAATCAAACCTCCAATACTAAGCAAAAGGAAGGCTCATATGCTTAATTTAACCTGCAGTATCTATCGTCGTTTAGCAAAAGCTATGCAGCATGCGATGCAGATTCCAGAAGGCGATGCATTGGTTTTTTTAATAGGTAAAGGCAACGAGCACAGCAATCTTGAAGCTCTTGAGACGTGGGTAAGAGAGACACTGTGCACTCTAGACGAAGAGTGCGGTGTAGCAATGCTACCGTTTTTACTCGATCGTTTAGAGCAGACTATGAATCAGTGGAGTGCAGCATAATGAACCAGTTTAATTTTGATTTAGATGATTTTGAAATGGTTACGCCTACTGATGTGACTGGCTGTATACGAACACGCAAGCTCTATCCTGTTTCGACACAGGAATCGAGTATTTGCGTTAGCTTTGCAAATTTGAATCTATGCTGTTCTGTGCTGCTTGATGTTGCAGACCACTCTGCATATTTTGATACGGTAGGTGATGTGCCTGTTTCTTTAACGCTGGTGCAGCACAATAATAGTGATAGCTATGTTGGTACGAACTTGAAAATATTGCATCGGTTTAACACGCTAGATCATCTGCCTTATACGAGCGTTCCAGTGCGTGAGTTACTTACAAGCACACAGGAATGGCTTGATAAATGCCCATACGAGACACTGAGAAAATTTGCATATCAAGTACTTGGAAACCCTAGTATTGGCGGTTTGTTTTTTAGTATTCCAGTCAGTAAGGATAGACATTTCAGTGAACCGGGTGGGCTTGCTAGACATAGCCTGGAAGTAGCACAGATGGTTTATGGCTCAACTATGTGCTTTGCAGAGCACGAGCGTTGGCTTGCTGCAGTTGCAGGTCTATTCCATGAGATTGGCCGCGTATATATCAATACAGCTAATGACACGCCAAAGGCAACTGCAGGTCTAGTTTCTTATGAGGTGCTCAATTTTGAAGTGCTTGGTCCAGCGTTACAACTGTTTGAGAAAGAGTGGGCTGATGGTGCTGAAGCAATCAGGCATATGCTTGAGAGCCTTTGTAAAACACGTAAAAACGGCCCTCACTTGCCAATTACTTTCAGTATCCGTAGTGCTGATTTGATGAGTATGACCAACAATCAGCGTCATAGGGCATTTCAGGATAAGCAGCCATCAGAAAGGTTTGCGAGATTAGGGGGCTCACAGTCTGAAGTGTTTTGGCAGCTTGGCGAGCCATAAAGCAACACCGCCCCTTGGTTTGTAATGAGCCAGGGGTATCGGTTACTAAATGGAGCTTGGCGTCATTCAGTGCTGATCTACATTTAAACTAACGGCTAAGATTTTTTAGTATTGGTTTAGATGTAACAAGATTATGTCGTTTTTTAGTCTGATACCGACTGTTAATGGCCACTGGCACCAGCTTGTTAGGTGTTATTTTACGGAATAAATGTCTGGCACATTGGGTTGCGTACGCGGGTGTAAAAGTAGAGAGGAGGTAGTAGTTGTGCTCAGGCAGGTACTGAACTGTTAACTGCGCATTTCACTAGAAAAAAGCTGCACAAGCTCATTTGCGTGAGCACCATAGGCATCTAACCCGTTGAGCAGGTCAGCCTCTAAAAAAGGTAGCTTGATCTTTCGTGAGACTTTATCTGACTCCTCGATAGCGCTGGGTATAGTCAGTCTAATTTTAGCTAATTTAGAAAGCCTAGTAGCGGTGCTGCTATCCCCGCGTTTAATTTTATTGTGCATATAAGCCCCGCAGGTTTTTGATTTTATCTGAGTTATAAAGTGTTTGTGTTTGCTAATCAAATCAAGCGCAAAAGTGAGAAAAAAATAGAGCAGCAATAGCCCGTTGACAATGAGTTCGCTGAGCGAACTCATTTTGGGTTGCTCTGGTAGCGTGGAGCAAGCTCTCCATGCCACTACATGTTTAATCACTATAGGTGTTTTTCAAAAGCAGACTAACTGCATCAGCATCAATCAACCGCTTATTATCAAGATCAAATGGACTTCCCGCAGTTCAACAGTCTCTCAATCGTCTGACTGAAACTGATTAAGGTATACATCAAAAAGACTATGCGGATTATGCATAAAACATATTTAAGAACCATCTATAGCAGACTGCAATAGCAGAACAACTCAAAACAGACTGCTGGTGAGAAATGTTCCTACGTGCTTATCTTCGCGCATCCACAACTGAACAAAATACCGAGCGTGCAAAAAAATTACTAATTGTATTCGCTGCTGACCATGGGAAAAAGATCGCATCATTTTACGTTGAGAATGAATCAGGTGCGACACTCACCAGGCCTGAACTGATGAGATTGGTTTCAGACGCTGGCGAAGGTGGCGTTATTTTTGTTGAACAAATTGATCGTCTGGCACGCTTGAAACAAACTGGCTGGGAAACACTTAATTTTATGTTGGCGAAAAAGAAGCTGATGATTGTCTCGCTGGAATTATCGGTAGATTATTGCTTAAACTTATCTGAATGCAGTAGCCTTTGCCATGTTTAACATCTTATAGCTGTTCATTTTTCACCATAAAAGTGTCGGAGTTAGTCAGATCCGATCAGTTGAATCAACCAGTTTCTAGTAAGTTCTTTGCATAGGCTGTCTATCTGTTATACGACTTTAAAACTCATAGAACACATTACACGAATGTAATATTAGAGTCACTGTACTGAAAGTATCCATTATGTATAGTTTTATAACAATTAATGGAGATAGTTATGAATATCACTAAATCGATAATAGCAATTATTCTATTCAGCTCGACTCAGTTAGCTTTTTCTAAATCATCAGTTGAGCCGATTAATCAAAAAGATCAACAGCAAAATATAGAGATAATGCGTAAATACGCTATAGAAAACAATAAAATAGAGCCTATGGTTGTTGATTATAAGTATGGAATGGAAATTGATGTAGCTAGACTTATACACCAAACAAGAAATATTGAAGTTTGTGGCAATTTCAAGAAAATAATGAGTTACGAAGATTCTCAAGGAGAGTTGCATTCTGTTCGTTATACGCAACTTGGTGACTGTCCTAGCAATCGTGGAGGATAAGTTCTTATATTGGATTTAAGAACTAATACTTTTAGCTAGGTAAAGTACTGATTCTATATCTGCTGTTCTATATAGACTCAGTTAGAATTCAAGTTAGTGTGTTGCGTGAGACCACCCAAACATGCTGCTAGGTGCAAAGCCATGGTCAAAGCCCATAAAGTAACAAGCCAGTCACAATTTCTTCTTCGACGTAAGCTGGCAGTCGAGGGTTTAACTGATATTCAGTGGGAGAACTTTATCCAAGAACTGAATAATCACCCTTGTGTTGATTTCGCTGAAGGCAAGCCGGAAGGTCAATTGATTGTCACGTTCGATGGCACACATTGGTCCACTGACGAACTGATAGACCTTATTGAGGCACGTGGCAGCCGTTTAAAAGCCGGTTGGTGGCAGCGTCAAAGGCTCGCGTGGTACAGGTTCACTGACGAAAATGTTCGTGCGAATGCCAAGCATGTGCCTAGCTGCTGCTCAAAACCCCCTTCTATTATGAAAAAGTAATAGGAGGGCAAATCAGCGGGTAACAAGGCACCGCCACTTGCTACTAGAGATGGCCATGCTTGGCACTATTATAGATATTTAACATGCAAATTTGAGGATAACTCCATGATTGAAGGACATATGTTTGGCAACACAATGTGGGCTGGACACTGGCTATGGATGCTGGTCATGGCCATTTTAGTGGTTGTGCCGGCTTGGCGAATTTGCCAGCGTATCGGTTACTCGGGTTGGATGGAAATCCTGATTCTTATTCCAATGCTGAACCTGGTTTTCCTATACTTTATTGCGTTTGCGGACTGGCCGGCGGACAAAGCAGAGGAGCGGAATGAGTGAGAAGTACGGCTGCTTGAAATAATCACCGGGTACGCCCATCAGTTCCTTGCTCCGCTTACTGCGCTTAAGGGTTGAAGACATGCAGTTGCATCAAGTCTGCATACCCACGCAATCGCTATCACGTAAAAAACGTTTATCTAAATTCTGAAACTACTAATTATTCCGCCGGTGACGATGGGTAAGTACCAGGCATCAGCGGTGGAGTACAAACGGAGAAAAAGAACGTCAGGTGCATAAGGCACGACGTATCAGTACTCGTAATGTTCACACTTTCGGTTTGTCCGTCAGCAGCGGAAGCAAGTACGTCATAACTGTCCTGCTGACCACTTTCCATGCTGGGCATTTACGGAACGGATATGCCGATGATCACGTCAAAACTATTGCTTCCAGAATGCTCTATCCACTCTAGTACAGCACGAGCAGCTGAGGCTCCTGTAAACATTCGTGGTTGCTAGGCTTTGCTCGATGTTGTTGTCGAGGACCTCGAAGCTTGTAGCTTGAAACTTACTGAGACGGTACCGACTGCGAGAGCCACTAAGTTGATGATCATTAGTTTTCTCATGATGAATAGCGTTAATTAAGCAACAATATATATATCCGATTGTCTAACTATTATGCTTCGACGGTAGAGCTGCGAAAGGATCAGGATAAAAAGTTAGGCGGGGTGTCAGGGCGTTGGGATTTTAAAGTGGTTGCAGCTTTTACAGGGTGAATTGGGTCAAATATGATTCACTCAGTGTTCACGTTGATTTCAACTTCATTGGCATCTGACCGCGAGATTCCAGCTGTAATCCCCCCATTTTCCACAGTGCTCATTTGTAGAATTTAAGCTGCCTGTAATAACTGCCTTGGCGGTACTCCTCCGATAGCAGTGTGAGGGCGTTCGTTGTTATACGTCCAAAGCCATTGTGTAGCAAGTTCTTGAGCCTGTTCAATGCTGTCAAAGATGTTTAAATCTAACCATTCATGACGCACTGTTCGGTTAAAACGCTCAACATAAGCATTCTGTGTCGGTTTGCCTGGTTGGATATACTGCAAGGTAATTTGCTGCTCTTTAGCCCAGTCCTTTATTGTTTCAGAAATGTACTCAGGGCCATTGTCACAGCGTATTGCGTTTGGCTTACCGCGCCACTCAATGATTTGCTCTAACGATCGAATAACTCGTGCGCTAGGCAAAGATAAATCAACATCTATAGCCAAGCATTCGCGATTAAAATCATCGATGACATTAAAGGTTCTGATGCTGCGGCCACTGGCTAAACTGTCTGACATAAAATCCATTGACCAGACATCGTTAATAGTCGTTGGAACCCTCAGCGCGTCAGGCTTATCTCGCTTGATGCGTTTTCTGGGTTTGATACGCAAGTTCAGCTCCAGCTCACAGTAAATACGGTAAACGCGCTTATGGTTCCATTTAAAACCTTTGACATTACGCAGGTACAAAAAGCATAGGCCAAATCCCCAACGCTTTTTATTGTCGGTTAATCGAAGCAGCCAGTCGGCAATCTGCTCGTTCTCAGCATTGAGCTTGCTTTGATAGTAAAAACAGCTCTCGCTAATACCTAGACAGAGGCAAGCAAGGCGAATGCTGATGGCATGTTTGATTATCGCCTCTTTCGCCATCTCCTTGCGCAGGGATGGCTTTAGAGCTTTCCCTCAAGAGCTTCCAATCGAATCTCAGCTTTGAGGCGCTCTTCCGCATACATTTTTTTGAGCCGACGGTTCTCTTCTTCAAGCTCTTTCATGCGCTTCATGAGCGAAGTGTCCATGCCGCCATATTTTGAGCGCCACTTGTAGAACGAAGCTGAGCTAATACCATGCTCACGGCATAGTTCAGGGACTGGAACTCCAGCCTCATTTTGTTTGAGAATTGCCATAATCTGGCTCTCAGTGAATTTTGATTTGCGCATAGAAAACTCCTTGAGTTTATATTAATGGAATTTTCTACAAATAGCCTCTGTGGTTTTGAGGGGGGATTACA
>NZ_ATXQ01000009.1 GCF_000421765.1 Denitrificimonas caeni DSM 24390
CCATTGTCAGTTGATCCTTCAACACACTGCAGACCTCCCGGGGTAAGACACTTAACTTTCCTCGCGTAGACGCTCAATTTATAAAACATATTCCAGTTGCAGATGGAGGGCTTAGCGGTCACGTGCCCGCTGGCCCCGAATATGTCACACCTCATATTGAGTTCTTGTTCATCGCCCCGCGATTTCGCGTTGGACTTCCTTCAGACCCTGCCTCGCGACAACGCCCTTGTCCTTTCGCTAACCTTCGGCTCTGCGAATACCTGGTACGAGGACTTGCACCTCGCTAGTTAAGTGCCATGCCCGGCACACACGCCAAGCTAAGCGGCGCAGCTTGCTGCGTCCGAAGCTTTAGCGCCTTGTTATGCAGTATTTGCACGGGTTAGTAATTCCAAAGCCTCGTCAAAAATCTTCTCCACATGCTCTCTTTTCTCTATGTTGTCTGGCAGTGCTGCCCGATCACCCTCAACGCCCGCGATCATTTCCTGAAGCATGCCTGGACGCTCAGCATTAAGACGCTGAAGAAGTCCTGTTAACAGATAAAGAGCCGCATCGGCCTTAGCGCTTTTCATAGATAAACCCTCAGTTCCACAATGCTGCATAACGCCTAGCACAACTGCGCAGTGAGTTGGCGGGCTTTTTGGAACAAAAAGCATGACAGCTTACGGAGTCAGATTGCTGCTTCTTGTTATGTGTACTTTTAGCGTTTTATATATCTGATGTTATTTCTAGAAGCACGAATTTTGATGAGTTGCTAGTTTTTCCAAATTTCAACCATGGTTTGCCTGCATCATCATTGAGACGACTAGCTTGTGCATCGACCTCAGAAACACTTAAAACTTCAAATATTTGGATAGGCCCCTGAATAGATTTCAGACCCTCATCTTCTGAATAACATGTAATAGACTGTTCAGGGTCAAATTGCTGCAATTTATTTATTAGTTCTTTAATTTTCATTTAGACATCCTTGCTGTTGGGAAGCTGCTGTACACATAACAGCTTATTAGTAGGCATGCTCGTTTTGCGATCACACCAACTTGCATAAATTTAAAATATGTCATTGTTTATACTCAGCTTTTAGCAGATGTGCAATTGAATCTGCAGAGGGGAAACGAGCATACTCACTTGTGCACCTTTTGATGCCTGCTAACTCCCATATATAAAGCATAACCCTTTGATTTTTAAACAAGGCTATTTAAATAGGCATGCCGAGTTCAGCAGGAAAGTGTGCATAAAATTATGTATTGCAGAAATAGGCTGTGCAAACAGCCAGCCTTCAAGACAGCAATGTTGTTACACCAAGAGGTTTATTTAAAACAGAAAAAACGTAGGCTAAACGTCGTGCTTTTATATGCGGCTAAGTGCCAAGCGTAGAAGATCGGCAGCGCGGTGTTTCGGCTTAGATACATGCGGCGTACTCGAAGCCTATTCCGAGTCGCCGCGCTGTATAGTAAAAACGTTGTGCTTAAATCTGCGACTGCAGGTAGTTTTCTAAACCGAGCATTTCGATTAAGCGCAATTGCTTTTCTAACCAGTAGGTGTGGTCTTCTTCGGTGTCGCGCAGTTGCGATAACAACATGTCGCGCGAGACGTAATCATTGTGTTTTTCGCACAATGCCATGGCTTCGGTGAGGTTCTTTTGCACACTGTATTCCACAGCTAAATCTTTACGCAGCATCTCGGATACGGTTTTTCCGTACTCAAAAGCGTGCGGACGCATGTCTGGGGTGCCTTCAAGAAACAGAATGCGACGCAAAATATCATCTGCGTGCTGGGTTTCTTCTTCCATCTCATGATTGATGCGGGTGTAGAGCTGGGTTAAGCCGAAGTCCTCGTAGTAACGCGAATGGACAAAGTACTGATCTCGCGCGGCTAACTCACCACGCAACAGTTCGACTAAACACGCAACAACTTCCGGATGACCTTGCATAGCAACCTCCACTCATAATCAATGCAGTCATCATAAAACAGCGCAATATTAAATGCAGAGTTTTATCCCTATGCGCGCTCTAACATTAAAGGTCTGATGTTTTAAGATATTAGTGCATAAGGCTGTATTTGATTACCGTCCTGCGCCATCAATCGCATGAGTTTGGTATGAACAAAGAGTTTTTCTTTGCCTGTTGTCACTTCAGTAACAACGCCGATATCAGCCAACTGCTTTAAATAGCTCGATGCCGTTTGTCTTTGTACGATATTTTTATCAGTCAAATTAGCAATACGGCAATAGGGTTGCTCGAACAATACTTGTACCAATTCATGGCTGTAAATTTTCGGCAGCTCTTGCTTAATGTAAGCTGTGGTGTTTTCCATCAACTCACGCACAGCGACTATTTTTTGATGTGTCCAGCGTGAGGTTTCCTCGACACCTTTGAGCACATACAGAATCCACTCTTTCCAATTACCTTGGCTTGTGACCTCGTTAAGCAAGCGATAGTAATCTGCTTTGTTTTGTACGATATAGCGACTCAAGTACAAGATTGGCAAGGTCAACAATTCTCTGTCAATCAGGTACAGCACATTGAGGATGCGTCCGGTTCGTCCATTACCATCAAAAAAAGGGTGGATGGCTTCAAACTGGTAATGACTGATGGCCATCTTAATTAAGGGATCAAGATCATCTTCGGCATGGAGAAACTGTTCCCAATTACTCAACAAATCACGGATAACGGGCTCTCCAATAGGCGGAGTATAAATTGCTTCTCCTGTCGCTTGGTTACCAATAGTCGTACCTGGAATACGGCGGATATCCATAGGCGAGCCTTTTAATGCACTACATACTTCAATTGCTGTATTCGTGCACAATGGCCGCCGACGCAGGTCAATAAAGCCTTCTCGTAGCGCCGTTCGATAGCGCAACGCCTCTTTGGTGGCTGGGTCAGCATTCTGCTCATCATCTGAAAACTGAAATAACTTATCTGTTGTTGTGACAATATTTTCAATTTCAGAACTGTCTTTTGCTTCCAATAAAGGGAGCAAATTAATCAACAACCCTTGATTGGGCAACAGTTCACCCGCCTGTTTTAATTCAGCCAGCGCAGCACGCGCTTTTATACAGGCTTTTAAAATAGCGACAGTTTCAATCTGTTCACTCACTGGAGGTAACAGTGGGAGCTGGTTATAAGGTGTATCGGCGCACCAATTCATGGGTGAAATCCTAATCAAAGCTAGCAATTGACCAAGCAGATATTATGTCGATAAAACACAACAATTTCGACATGATAATTAGATTGGTCGATAAAGCCGTGAAATTTCGACATAAAAGTATGACATGTACACCGTATCGACATATGCCATTTATATGTCGATTAAACAGCATAATTTCGACATGACCAGTTTATATGTCGATAAAAAGCAATAATCTCGACATATAAAGCTGACATATTGATGTCATCGACACAAAAAAACGCACTACAGACCAACATAGCGCTAAGTGACAATCTGCAGCCAATAAAAAACCCGCCTGCTTTTTTTACCAAGCAGGCGGGTTTGTGTCGTGCGCTTAACTTACTTAATGTTTTTATACAGCTCGCCGCTGGCGTAACGCTGATACATTTTCTCTAAGGAAATCGGCTTGATTTTTGAGGCGTTGCCGGCAGTGCCGAAAGCTTCGTAACGAGCGATACAGATATCACGCATCGCCACCACGGTTTCTGCGAAGAACTTACGTGGATCAAACTCGCTTGGGTTCAGCGCCATGTGGCGACGCATGGCACCGGTTGAGGCTAAACGCAGGTCAGTATCAATGTTGACCTTACGCACGCCGTACTTAATACCTTCAACGATTTCTTCAACAGGTACGCCGTAGGTTTCTTTAATGTCGCCGCCGTACTGGTTGATGATTTCCAACCATTCTTGTGGCACAGAACTGGAGCCGTGCATCACCAAGTGCGTATCAGGAATACGTTTGTGGATTTCTTTAATGCGCTCAATCGCTAAGGTGTCGCCGGTGGGTGGCTTAGTGAATTTGTAGGCACCGTGACTGGTACCAATAGCGATGGCTAAGGCATCCACTTTGGTTTGCTTAACAAAATCAGCGGCTTCTTCTGGATCAGTGAGCATTTGCTCCATATCCAATACGCCTTCTGCGCCGATGCCGTCTTCTTCGCCGGCCATTCCGGTTTCTAAACTGCCTAAGCAGCCCAGTTCACCTTCAACCGAGACACCACAAGCGTGTGCTAAGGCAACAGTGCGACGGGTGACGTCAACGTTGTAGTCGTAGTCCATAGGCGTTTTGCCGTCTTCACCGAGTGAGCCGTCCATCATTACTGATGAGAAGCCCAACTGGATGGAGCGCTGGCACACATCTGGGCTGGTGCCGTGGTCTTGGTGCATACACACCGGAATGTGTGGGAATTCTTCGATCGCCGCTAAAATCAGGTGACGCAAGAAAGGTGCACCGGCATATTTACGTGCGCCAGCCGAGGCTTGCACGATCACTGGTGAGTCGGTTTTATCCGCTGCTTCCATGATGGCGCGCATTTGTTCTAGGTTATTGACGTTAAAGGCTGGAACGCCGTAGCCAAACTCGGCAGCGTGATCCAGCATTTGACGCATGCTAATAAGAGCCATAATTATTTCCCCGCAAGGTCATTAAAATCGATCCGACCCACCCTAAGTGAGTCGGTAATTAATCGTCAACGCAGACAATAGGCCGTTTTAGGCTTTTGCGCGTTCTTCTAAAATAGCCACAGCTGGTAAGACTTTGCCTTCCACAAACTCAAGGAAGGCACCACCACCGGTGGAGATGTACGAAATCTTCTCAGCCACATTGTACTTATCAATGGCTGCCAGCGTATCACCACCGCCTGCAATTGAGAATGCGTCGCTATCAGCAATCGCTTGCGCCAGCACTTTTGTGCCATTGGCAAACTGATCAAACTCAAACACACCGACTGGACCATTCCACAGGATGGTTTTTGAGTTTTTCAATAACTCGGCAAACTGCTTGGCGGTTTCTGGACCGATATCCAGGATCATATCGTCTTCAGCCACATCAGCGACGGCTTTAACTGTGGCTTCTGCATCGGCAGCAAAGGCTTTGGCGACGACGACGTCGACTGGCAAAGGCACGCTGACTTTCGCTGCAATGGCTTTCGCCGTATCAATTAAATCCGCTTCGTACAAAGACTTACCGACTGGGAAACCAGCGGCTGCCAAGAAGGTGTTAGCGATACCACCGCCAACAATCAGTTGGTCACACAGATCAGCCAAGCTGGTCAGTACATCCAGTTTGGTTGAAACTTTTGAACCCGCAACAATCGCGGCCATGGGTTTGGTCGGTGCGCCGAGTGCTTTACCCAGTGCGGCAAGCTCTGCCGATAACAACGGACCTGCGCAAGCGACTTTAGCAAACTTAGCCACACCATGGGTTGAACCCTGGGCGCGGTGCGCGGTACCAAAAGCGTCCATGACAAAAACATCACAGAGTGCAGCGTATTGCTTGGCTAACTCATCGGTGTTTTTCTTTTCGCCGCTGTTAAAGCGAACGTTTTCTAGCAGCACGATTTCGCCTGGAGCCACTTCAACGCCATTCAGGTAATCGCGTACCAGTGGTACTTCGCGACCCAGTGCTTTACTTAAGTAAGCAGCCACCGGGGCCAAGCTGTTCTCTTCACTAAACTGCCCTTCATCAGGACGGCCAAGGTGTGAGCAAACCATAACTGCCGCGCCTTTTTCCAAGGCCAAACGGATGGTCGGCAAGGCCGCTACAATCCGTGCATCACTTTGCACAACACCGTCTTTTACTGGCACGTTGAGATCTTCACGAATCAATACGCGTTGGTTGGTGAGATCAAGGTCAGTCATATTTAACACTGTCATGGAATTCAGTCCTTTACTGAGCGGTTAGTGGTACAGGCAACGTTTAAAAAGTGTTCAGCAACATCCAGCATGCGATTGGCAAAGCCCCATTCGTTGTCGAACCAAGCGACAAAATTGAGCATGCGCGGGCCACTCATCCGTGTTTGGCTGGCATCGAAAATAGCCGAATGTGGGTCGTGGTTAAAGTCGCAGCTGGCGTGCGGTAATTCAGTGTAATCAAGCAAGCCGTGCAACGCACCTTGGGCAGCGGCTTGCTGAAACAGTTGATTGATTTCTGCCGTGTCAGTGTCGCGCTGGGTTTGCACAGTAATATCTAAGCAGGACACGTTAACCGTAGGGACGCGCATCGCTTTGGCTTGAATTTTACCGTTCAACTGCGGCAATAAACGCTCGATACCACGTGCCAAGCCGGTAGAAACAGGAATCACTGACTGGAACGCAGAACGAGTACGGCGCAAATCTTTGTGGTGATAGGCATCAATCACCGGCTGATCATTCATCGCCGAGTGAATGGTGGTGATAAAGGCATGCTCAATCCCCACGCTATTTTCCAGTAATTGCAGCAAAGGCACACCGCAATTGGTGGTGCAAGAGGCATTGGAAACTATCTGTTCGCTGCCGTTTAAGGATGCATGATTGACGCCATACACGATGGTGGCATCCACATCTTGAGCGCTTTCCATCGGCTGCGAGAGCAGTACACGTGGCACGCCGGCATCAAGAAAACGCTGAGCATCGGCTCGCGTGGTGTATTGCCCCGAGCATTCAAGAAGCAAATCAATATCCAATGCGACCCAATCAATCTCTTCTGGCGTTTCGGCACAGAGCACTTTGACGCAAACGCCATCAATGTGCAGACAATCGCCATCCACACGCACTTCACCGGGGAAACGTCCGTGGGTGGAGTCGAAGCGGGTCAGGTACTCAATACTGGCTTGATCAGCAATGTCATTGAGCGCGATGATTTCAAAGTTGGTTTTATCTTTGCGCTCGCTTAATGCACGCAACACGCAACGACCGATACGGCCGTAACCATTTAGTGCAACTCGAAATGGGCGTGCTGACATGATGATCCTTTCGCGAAAGCTTTACAGAAAGATACCGCGCACAGTACGAAACTCTACGCGGTACATATTGACGCTAGCAGTGTTTACTCGTCGTCCAACAACTCAGCAGCAACGTTGAGTACGTCATTCAGCGAGAAGCCAAACATCTCAAACAGCTGATTGGCTGGAGCCGACTCACCGTAAGTGGTCATGCCAATCACGCGGCCATCAAGACCCACGTATTTGTACCAGAAGTCGGCATGCGCCGCTTCAATGGCAATCCGCGCACCGACTTCGATCGGCAATACTGCTTGTTTGTACTCGGCATCTTGCGCATCAAACACGCTGGTGCACGGCATGGATACGACACGCACTTTATGGCCTTGTTCAGTCAGCGCGTTATAGGCATTAACCGCCAAGCCCACTTCTGAACCGGTCGAAATCAAGATCAACTCAGGCTCGCCTGCGCAATCTTTGAGGATATAACCACCGCGCTCGATATCAGCAATTTGTGCTGCGCTACGCTCTTGGTGATCAAGGTTTTGACGACTGAAAATCAGTGCGCTTGGACCATGTTTACGCTGCAGAGCGTACTTCCAAGACACGGCAGACTCCACCGCATCACATGGACGCCAGGTATCAAGATTCGGCGTGGTACGCAGGCTGGTGAGCTGCTCAATCGGCTGGTGGGTTGGGCCATCTTCACCCAAACCAATGGAGTCATGGGTAAAGACATAGAGCACACGCTGCTTCATCAACGCTGACATGCGTACAGCGTTGCGCGCGTATTCCATAAACATAAGGAAGGTTGCGCCGTAAGGAATCAAACCGCCATGCAATGCCACGCCATTCATAATGGCGCTCATACCAAACTCACGCACACCGTAGAATACGTAGTTGCCTGAAGCATCGACATCCGAAACGCCTTTGCAACCGCTCCACAGGGTTAGGTTAGAACCGGCTAAGTCAGCGGAACCACCGAGTAACTCAGGCAGTAATGGACCATAAGCATTCAAGCTGTCTTGGCTAGCTTTACGGCTGGCAATGCTTGCGCCTTTAGCGGCAACTTCAGCAATGTACTGCGCTGCTTTCTCAGCAAAGTCTGCAGGTAAGTCACCGGCCATACGGCGCTTAAACTCAGCCGCCAGTTCTGGGAACTCAGCAGCATAAGCGGCAAAACGTGCGTCCCACTCAGCTTCGGCTTTCGCGCCCGCTTCATCGGCATTCCACTCTTCGTAGATATCCGCGGGGATTTCAAACGGACCGTGCGGCCAGTTTAATTCGGCGCGAGTTAAGGCGATTTCATCAGCACCTAAAGGCGCACCATGGCTGGTTTCTTTACCACCACGATTCGGTGAGCCAAAACCAATTACGGTTTTGCAGCAAATTAATGTTGGCTTATCGCTTTCGCGAGCCGCTTCAATCGCTACTTCAATTTCGTTAGCATCATGACCGTCAACATTACGGATCACGTGCCAGCCGTAGGCTTCAAAACGACGTGGGGTGTCATCACTGAACCAGCCCTGCACCTGACCATCAATGGAAATACCATTGTCATCATAGAATGCAGTCAGTTTGTTCAGGCCTAAGGTGCCGGCCAATGAGCAGACTTCATGGGAGATTCCTTCCATTAAGCAGCCATCACCCAAGAACACGTAGGTTTGGTGATCAACGATGTCATGCTGTGGACGGTTGAACTGCGCCGCCATGACTTTTTCTGCTAAAGCAAAACCCACCGCATTGGCTAAACCCTGACCGAGTGGGCCAGTGGTGGTTTCAACACCAGCGGTGTAACCGTACTCAGGGTGACCTGGGGTGCGGCTGTGCAATTGACGGAAGTTTTTTAAATCATCCAAATTAACGTCATAACCGGTCAGATGCAGCAGCGAATACAGCAGCATTGAGCCGTGGCCGTTAGACAGGACAAAGCGGTCGCGGTCTAACCATTGTGGATTTTTTGGATTGTGCTTCAGATGATCACGCCACAGAACTTCGGCGATATCCGCCATGCCCATCGGGGCACCCGGGTGGCCACTGTTGGCTTTTTGCACAGCATCCATGCTGAGGGCGCGAATGGCATTGGCTCGCTCACGACGGCTGGGCATTACTAAATCTCCTGAAGCTAAAAATAAAATAAAGACGGCTATTTTCGCCCACCTAAGCGTAGGGGGCAACGTTTGTAGTTAAGCAAAGGCGAGATTATAGCGGATAACCACCAAGAAGGCGGCATTAAAGACAGCAGGAAAAAGTGCTAGAGAGCGCGGGTATAGGGTGCAAATGAGGTTTTGGCGCAGAACAGGATAGCTTTGCGAGAGTCAGCAATACCGCAACAACAGCCTTACGCCACGCGAAAAGCTGTTGTTTTCAGGGTTTTACAGGCCAGCAGAAGCGCGCAATGCTTCAGCACGGTCTGTTTTCTCCCAAGTAAAGGCGGTGAAAGTGTCATCACCGACAGTCATTTCATAGGGCGTGCGACCAAAGTGACCGTAAGACGCAGTGGCTTGATACATCGGGTGCAGCAAGTCGAGCATTTTAGTGATCGCATAAGGACGCAGGTCAAATACATCGCGCACCAGCTTGATGATTTTCTCATCGCTGATCTTGCCGGTACCGAAGGTATTCAAAGAAATCGAAGTCGGCTGCGCGACACCAATCGCATAGGAAACCTGAATCTCACAACGCTCAGCAAGACCAGCAGCAACGATATTTTTCGCTACATAACGGCCAGCGTACGCCGCACTGCGGTCAACTTTGGATGGATCTTTACCAGAGAACGCACCACCACCGTGACGCGCCATACCGCCGTAGGTATCGACGATAATTTTACGACCGGTTAAGCCGCAGTCACCGACTGGGCCACCGATAACAAACTTACCGGTTGGGTTGATGTGGTACTGGGTGTCTTTGTGCAGTAATTCCGCAGGAAGCGTGTGCTTAACAATCAGCTCCATCACTGCTTCTTCTAAATCTTTTTGCGATACGTCTGGATTATGTTGAGTCGACAGTACCACTGCATCAATGCCAGCAACCTTGCCGTTTTCATAACGACAGGTGACTTGGCTTTTTGCATCAGGACGTAACCAAGGCAGCACGCCAGTTTTACGCGCTTCAGCTTGGCGCTCCATTAAGCGGTGAGCAAAAGTAATAGGTGCAGGCATCAGTACGTCGGTTTCATTGCTGGCATAACCAAACATTAAACCTTGGTCACCGGCACCCTGATCTTCTGGGCTAACGCGATCAACACCTTGGGCGATTTCTGCAGATTGCTTACCAATAATATTGATAATGCCGCAGGTTGCGCCGTCATAACCGACGTCTGAACTGTTGTAACCGATATCGATGATCACATCGCGGACCAGTTGCTCTAAATCGATCCACGCATTGGTGGTGATTTCGCCAGCAACAATCGCCACACCGGTTTTCACCAATGTTTCGCAGGCCACACGTGCTTGTTTGTCTTCAGTGATGATGGCGTCTAACACTGCATCAGAAATTTGATCCGCAATCTTGTCGGGATGGCCTTCAGATACGGATTCAGAGGTAAAAATCGAGTATTCGCTCATGTCGGTTCCTTTAACTACCGGTGCGTGAGGGTGCTTCGTGAATCCGGCTTGGCAAAATGCCGTAGCTGAATTTGAAAGCCGTTTTTTAAACCCAAGTAAAGACTTTCACTGGGTATTAGTCCTGCGGCATCGGCCCACTGGGCCAGTTCGTCCTGATCAAAACCTAACCATAGATCGCCGCAGGCCTGCTTGGCCCAATCTTGGTCGTGTCGGCATAACTCAGTGATCAATAAACTGCCGCCCGGTTTCAGCAGACGTGCCAATTGGCACAAGGCATCTGCCGGTACAGCAAAATGGTGCAAGACCATATTGACCACCACACAATCTGCAGCAGCGACGTCATCATGCAACGCATCTGCCAATTGTAATTGCACATTGTGCAAACCATGCTTAGTGCAGGTTTGTCGTGCCAGTTCGAGCATTTGCGGGCTGTTATCTAAAGCCCGCACCTGCTGAAAACGGCTGGATAATTCTGCGAGAAAACCACCATCACCTGGGCCGACTTCAATCGCAGTGGCCTCTTTGGCAAAGGTCAATGAATCTAATAAAGCTAAGAGGCTGTCGCGAAACTGCGGCAAGCCGGCAATTAAATCTTGGCGGCTTTGAAAATCACCGGCCATGCGCTCAAAAAACTCTTGGCTGGCTTCCGCACGCTGAGCGTGCACATGTTTAATACGCAGTGCCACATCAGCCGGCATGGGTAATTCGTCAAGGCTGCTCAGTAAAGCGTTATGCAATAACTCATCTGAGCTTTGCTGTTGCGGCAAGCTGCGACGATAAAAAATCGCATTGCCTTCACGTCGCGAGGTGACCAAGCCTGCTTGAGTCAGCACCTTTAAGTGGTGGCTGATGCCTGACTGGCCGGTTGCAAAAATATGCGCCAGCTCTAAAACACCAAAGGAGTCATTGCTCAGCGCACGCAAAATATTCAGGCGCAAGGGCTCGCCAGCGGCTTTACAAAAAGCTGCTAGGGCGTCTGTCGGACTGAATGTTGGTAATGGCGTGGCTGTACTCATAGGTTGCGCAGTTTAGTCGTAGCAAGCACGCTTCGCAACAGCTATATCAATAAAAGTTGATATAGAATAAATCTACGCATTATCGAGCTTTATGACGAGATACGCTGTGATTAGGCGAGCAATCCACCCACCTTTTGGCAATCAGGCTGAACTGTTCATCATTTTGTAACTCAAACCCGCTACAAAGTTGTCACCGCAAATATGGAGTTGCATGATGTCTACCTTGAGTGAATTGGCTGAACAAATTTGTCTTCTTTACCCGCTTGAAGATACGCGTGACGGTAACCGCTATCGAATTATTGACCAGCTTGGCGGCACCACAGAGTTGGAAACGATTGACGGTGAATCGCGCTACGTATCGACTCGCACACTGCAAGATCAGAATCTCTGGCGTCAGTCTGCTTAAGCAGCATGTGTCTTGCCGTTTAGCCCATCTTGTGCCAGCCTAAAACCTTGTTTTACGAATATTGCCAACCCCTGCCTGGCACAAGGATCATCCATGAGTTCAATCTCTTTTAGTCACTCGCTACGGCGCTTATGGGCGCTGGAGCGATTCGGCCCGAGCTTACGTTTCTTTATTGCACTCACCGGCAGCATGACTTGGTGTTGGTATAGCGGCCAAATGGAATTGCTCACACCCTTATTTCTCGGGGTGATTGCCAGTGCCTTAGCCGAATCCGATGACAGTTGGCAAGGCCGTTTATTTTCATTATGCGTGACCCTGATTTGTTTCTTCTTTACCGCCATGGCGGTCGAACTGCTGCATCCCTATCCGTGGTTATTTATTAGCGCTTTATGCGCAGCCACTTTCTGTTTGATCATGCTCGGCGCGCTCGGCGAGCGCTACGCAACGGTTGCTTACGCCACTTTAATCCTAGCGATTTACACCATGATTGGCTTAGAGCAAAGCCGCGACGCTCTGGCGCCAATCTGGCAACAACCAATGTACTTAGTGATTGGCGCGGCGATTTATGGCGTGCTCTCGGTCGCATGGTATGGGTTGTTTTCTCAGCAGCCGTTACAACACAGCTTGGCGCGCTTATTTCGCGAACAATGCCACTATTTAAAAGCCAAATCAGCGCTGTTTGAGCCGATTCGTAACGCAGATATCGAAAGTCAGCGCTTGGCCTTAGCCAACCAAAATAGCCGCGTAGTGGCCGCGCTAAATGACACTAAAGCGATTATTTTGCATCGCGTTGGTGGGCGCAGTAACAGCAAAATCAATCGTTATTTAAAACTGTATTTTCTGGCACAAGACATCCATGAGCGCGCCAGCTCATCACACTACCCTTATCAAAAACTGTCAGAAGCTTTTTTCCACAGTGATGTATTGTTTCGTTGCTTACGTTTATTGCGCCAGCAAGGTGATGGCTGTAAAGCGCTGGCTAAAGCCATTGAACTGCGCCAACCTTTTGATTACGGCGGCGGACACAGCGCTGCACTGGAAGATTTACAAGCGGCGATTGCCTATCTCAAACAGCAAAACAATCCTGAATGGCGTGATTTACTGCGCTCACTGCGCGCCCTCGCCAACAACCTCAGCACCCTCGATCACTTACTGCGCGATGCAGCCAACCCTGATGCGCTGGCCTTAACTCAAGACAATACAATTTTTGACCGCGACCCAAAGACCTTTAAAGAAGCTTTCGAGCGCATCAGTCAACACTTCAGTATTCACTCATTATTGTTTCGTCATGCACTGCGTTTAAGTATTGCGGTAGCGGTTTGTTATGGCGTAATGCAACTCATGCATGTGAGCCAAGGTTACTGGATTTTATTGACCACACTGTTTGTTTGTCGTCCAAATTATGGCGCAACACGTAACCGTTTAGTTGAGCGAATTGCCGGCACAATTTTAGGATTAGCCGCCAGCTGGGTCTTATTTGAGCTGTTCCCAGAACTGTGGGTGCAATCGCTGATTGCGGTTGCTGCCGGCGTGGTCTACTTCGCGACACGCACCAGCCACTATAAAATCTCCACCGCATTTATCACCTTGATGGTGCTGTTCTGCTTTAACCAAGTGGGCGATGGCTACAACTTATTCTTACCGCGTTTAACTGACACCTTAATTGGTAGCGCGATTGCAGGGCTTGCAGTATTTTTTATCCTGCCAGATTGGCAAGGTCGTCGCCTAAACGTGGTGCTCGCGCAAACCCTGCGCAACAACGGCCGCTACCTGAAACAAATCATGCAGGAATACACCCAAGGTAAAACTGACGATATGGCATATCGGGTAGCGCGTCGCGATGCGCACAATGCCGATGCGGCGTTATCCAGCACCTTAACCAATATGCTCAAAGAGCCGGGTCATTTTCGTCGGCAAACTGATATTGGTTTTCGCTTTTTACTGCTTTCGCACACGCTGCTCAGCTACATCTCAGCACTGGGTGCGCACCGTGAAAAACTAGCGCATGCGCCAACCTATCTAGTACTCAATCAAGAAGCGCAACTGTTGGCCGACAGCCTCGAGCAAATCGCCCAAAAGCTGATTAAACGCGAGCCGATTGACGTGCAGAGCGATGCCGAGCAGCAGCAATCCTATCGCTTGCGCGATTTACCGGAAGAGGAAGACGACACCTTGCGCCTATTGCAAACGCAGCTGCTATTGATCAGCCAGCAACTGGGTTCAATTCGCACCTTAGCGGCGCATGTACTCAGCAATAGCGAAGCTAAACAGGTCGCTGACCTGCAGTGAGCCGGAAAAAATCCTGCCCTTCTATTTGGCCACGGCGTAATGGATTTTTCGTGCAGTAGGCGGCGTACTTGGCATCGACAAAACGATAAAGCAAATGCTCATCACGGCCTTTGCTGATCCCTAAGCGTGTGGTTTGAATAATGTCTTGCACTAGCAAGCCGCAATCTTCAACGTAAAAACGCTCGGCATCAAAGCGCTGATTATCCCAATCAGGCACTTTCAAACCTAAGCTTTTACACAACAAAGTTTGGCCACTGCAGAGTTTTTGCACCGGCCGTGGCTGGCCTTGGCGATCGGGGTTATTGGCTTGCAGAATGCTTAAAGTAGACTCAGGCGACAGCGCATCAAAAAAGGGATAAGCGGATTTAATCAACACGGCATTACCCTCGCCCTTAGCGCTAAAATTCACTGAATCACCACCGCGTGAATAGTACATATAGATGGTGCCGCCATCGGCAAATAACGCTTGACGCTTCTCGGTATAGCCGAGCGAGGCATGACTGCCTTTATCGGTGAGCAGATAAGCTTCCGTCTCAATAATTCGCGCACTGAGCCAGACACCGTTATTGCGATAGCGAATCACCTTGCAGAGTAGGTCAGGAGCCAGTTCGAGGGCGGGACGGTTGAAGAAGGAGTCTGGGAGCATGAAAGCCTCGTAGCTATCGTGAAAAGCAAAAAACCTCAAGATTAACTATCTATTTTTAGCTGATTTTTCAAAGCTTGTTTCAAGCTTTAACTCTAAACCCATCCTTGAAAACAGGTTGATATCATCGCGAACATAGTCATCTATAAGCAGAAGCTTTTTGGGTGTATCAAGAGCAAGTTTAGCGAGTAGTTATATCTACCAGGTAGCAACCTGCAAACGCTAAAAACCACGCTCCACCAAATATTTTTGATAATATTTTGAAGGCTTGAGTAGCGTGGTAATTAATAAAAATAAGAAGAATAGCTACCGCTGATGTCAAAGCCAAAAATAAAAAGCCAAGCCAAAGATAATCGCTTGGGATTACGAATGAGTAACGCCGCGTACCTAGAATAATGATTCCTGTTGTATATCCAATGTAGGCATTATTGGCCATGGCTATAAGCATCGCGATAGCAACTAAACGCAAAATTAATAACTTTCTACCTTTGAACGCTGGCACATGATCCATCTGCGCTATACCTAAAAAATTAATCAAAAATTCAGCACGAGCTTACTAGAAGATCAATAACAAAAGCGAACAACACCATAGTTCAAGCTTTGTTTTTGCGAACTACTTTTGCACCGCACTCAACCCCTGCCAGTCTTCCAAATCTTGCTCAGGTTTTTCTGCGCGAAAACGAGCATACAGTTCAATGCCTTGTTGGTCTTCTAAGATATCCACCTGCACTCCTTGTTCCTGCAACAACGCTTCAGTACCCAAGGCATTAGTGATATCTCCAACCACCACGCGGCTAAAACCACGCATATACACCAGCGTGGCACAGACAACACAGGGGCAGAGGCTGGTATAGAGGGTGGTCTGGCTAAAATCAATACGGCCTGCATCTCGAATCGCGGAGGTTTCGCCGTGATTATAAGGGTGGTTTTCTTGAGTCAGGGTATTATGGCCTTTGCCGATGATTTTGTTGGTCGCGTTATTAACGATCACCGCACCAATTGGGCAACCACCTTCGTCATAACTTTTTTGCGCCAGCAACACAGCGATAGCCATGAAATCAGCATCAGTTAAGTGTGAGGAAAAGTCATCATCCATTAGAACTCGCAGACTTGCGGTTGGCATATGAGCAATAGCTCTGAAGGCTTGCTCGGTTTTTGCTGTGTGCTTATCTAAAAGAGTCTTCATAGTTGTCACTAAAGTTTGGCTTCAGACGAGATTACCATCACCGATATAGTCTGTCTTAATATCCAAAATCACAGCACAACGCTAACTGCAGTAATGAGTGCAGTGAAGCACAAAAAGGCATACCTGCTTGTACTTCACCACTCGCTCTAAAGCTGCTAATTACTGCTCTTCAGGCCCAACTTGAATCACTAATTTGCCAAAATTACTGCCCTGTAATAAGCCAATAAAGGCTTCTGGTGCATTGGCGAGCCCGGTTACAAGGTCTTCACGATAGGTGATTTGCTGGTTAGCTAACCATTTTTGCATATCGGCACTAAACTCTGGATAACGCGGCGCATAATCATCAAAAATGATAAAGCCTTGCACGGTTAAGCGCTTGATCAAGATTGTGCTCATCAGCAGCGCTAAACGATCAGGACCTGGTGGCAAAGCGGTCGCGTTATAGTTGGCAATGACACCGCAGACTGGAATACGTGCTTTGGTATTGAGTAACGGCAGGACGGCATCAAAGACTTTACCGCCAACGTTCTCATAGTACACATCAATGCCTTGCGGGCAGGCTTGCGCCAATTGCTGAGCAAAGTCTGGCGCATGGTGATCAATACAGGCATCAAAACCTTGCACTTCAACCGCGTAACGGCATTTTTCAACCCCGCCAGCAACACCCACAACACGGCAGCCTTTGATCTTAGCGATTTGCCCAACGGTAGCGCCAACCGGCCCAGTCGCTGCCGCCACCACAAGGGTCTCACCTGCTTTAGGTTTACCAATATCAAGCAAACCCATATAGGCGGTAAAGCCTGGCATGCCAAGAATACCCAAAGCACAAGATGGATTTTTCGGTGCTTGGCCAAGCGGCATTAAATCTGTGCCATCACTGAGCGCATAATCTTGCCAACCGCTATTGGCTAAGACCCAATCACCTTTGGCAAATTTTGCATGTTTTGACTCCACCACACGGCTGACCACAGCGCCGACCATAACACCATCAACGGCGACCGGCTCAGCATAGGATGGGCCATCACTCATGCGACCACGCATATACGGATCAAGGGATAAATACACTGTACGCAGCAACACCTGACCGTCTGCTGGGGTCGGAATGGCTTGCTCTTCAAGACGGAAGTTAGCTGGCGTTGGTGCACCATGCGGGCGCGAAGCCAGAACGACACGGCGATTACTCTGAGTAGATTGGGTCATATAGAACTCCTAGAAATACAATTAAAGACTGGCTTCAAGCACCCGACGGCTCACCGCCAGATCAATATCCTGATGCTCGCCCAACTTTGTCATTGCGTGCTGTTCGAGTTGTTTCAGTGCCGCGTCAACGGCCGCTTGCTCAAGACCATAATCTTTCAGACGGGTTTTCACGCCAAGGGTTTCAAAAAACGCACGCGTATTTTCAATCGCAGCGTCAATACGCTGCTCGTCATCACCGTCACGCAGATTCCACACACGCTCAGCGTATTGCAATAACTTCTCGCGCTTGGCGACGCGACGCTCGTGCATCATTGAAGGCAAAATCACAGCTAAGGTTTGCGCATGGTCAAGACCATATAACGCAGTAAACTCATGGCCGATTAAGTGCGTTGACCAGTCTTGCGGCACACCTGCACCAATCAAACCGTTCAAGGCCATAGTAGCAACCCACATCAGATTGGCACGTACGTCATAATCATCAGGCTGACTCAGCGCCAATGGACCTTGCTCAACCAATGTTTGCAGCAAACCTTCAGCAAAGCGGTCTTGCACCGGCGCATTGACTGGATAAGTTAAGTATTGCTCCATGACATGCACAAAGGCATCAACCACACCGTTGGCGACTTGGCGCTCAGGCAAAGTGAAGCTTTTGGCTGGATCTAAAATTGAAAATTTCGGGAAGACTAAGTTGCTATGGAACGGCAGCTTCGCTTGCAAAGACTTACGGGTAATGACGCTGCCGTTATTCATTTCTGAACCAGTTGCCGCGAGGGTCAATACTGTCCCTATTGGCAGCGCTGCTTTGATATCACTGCCACCGCTGAGCAAAATATTCCAAGGCTCATCCGCATAAGGCACAGCGGCGGCAACAAACTTAGCGCCATCAATCACTGAACCACCACCAACGGCCAATAAGAAATCAATCTTCTCATCGCGAGCAATCTGCACGGCTTCCATCAGTTTTTCATAGGTTGGATTGGCTTCAACACCGCCAAACAAATGCACCTGACGCTCACCCAGTGCTACTTTCACTTCATCTAAGGTGCCTGTGCGTTGCGCACTTTGCCCACCATACAGCACCATTACTTTGGCATCGGCGGGCACGAAACTGTCGAGTTTAGCGATACGGCCTTTGCCAAAGCTGATGTGGGTAGGGTTGTAAAAATCAAAATTAAGCATGTATAAGTAACTCCTGTTGAGTGGTCACGACGACCAATAGATTAGACCGGTCGTCTATTTTTAATGCAAAAATACCTACCTGCTGCAGGCACATGCGTTGTCACTAATTCAGTAAAACCTTCCGGGTCATTTGCATCGCTTGCTCCATTGGCAAGCTATTACGATGCAATTTCGCCAATAAACTGGCACCTAACCATAATTGATAGAGCATCACTGCGGTTGCCGTTGCATCTGTAACAGTCAATGAACCATCCACTTGCCCAGCACGTATACAGTCTGCGAGTTGTGCAATGACCTTGTCAGTGCCATCACGCAAGGTCAAGCGCATCGCTTCAGATAAATCAGCGACTTCTGCGCTTAACTTCACAACTAAACATTTTTGATCATCGCTCGCGCTGCTATTGCATAGCAACCATTGCTGCCAATAGCCTAACAAACGCTCGGCTGCAGGTGTGCGCGAATCATTAAAACGTAGCTTTTGTGCATCTAAATAAGTAGAAAAATAAGCCTCAAGTACCGCTTGGCCATACAATTCTTTCGATGCAAAGTAGTGATAAAACGAACCCTTAGGCACACCGGCAGTGCGCAGGATTTCATTTAAGCCCACACCAGAAAAACCTTTAGCAGCCATAATTTGATGGCCGATTTCGAGTAAATGCTGGCGGGTATCGGTATAAGTCGTTTTCATGATTGTTAGAATAATCAAAACTAGACCAGTCGTCTAGTAAAATATTCGCAGTACGTCATTACTTCTTTTTAAGACTGCTAGCAGATCGCACAAAAAACCTAGCCCAGCGCAAGAAAAGTGCGAACAATTCTCTCAAGCCGCAGATGACTACAGCTATACTTTCTGTCCGTATTTTCTTCACTCAAAGGATTAATCATGCAAATACTACGCAACGGCTTGTTCATGCTACTTACCGCAGCTCTGCTGATTGCTTGCTCATCCAGCAACTCGCCAGAAAAAGTTGCTAAAGAGTATATTAATGCTGTGCTGGCCAATGATATTGATGGCCTGATGAACACTTTATACATTCCCGCCGATGCCCATAAAGACCAAGAAACATTAATGCGCGGCAAGCTCACCATGATGCTCGCAGAAGCCAGCACACGAGTTATCAGTCAAGGCGGCGTGAAAGAAGTGACGTATTCAAAGCCTGAATACAATGCTGAGAAAACCCGCGCCACCATGGCCGCAACGATTCACTACAAAAAAGATAACGCGCCGAAAAAAGAAGAAACCATTGTCTTGGTCGATACCAAAGATGGCTGGAAAGTCTCACTGTAAAATCTGCAACGTCAGAATTGCGAGCACGGCATGCTGAAAGTTTTTAGCCATAGAGGGTCGCGCACTCTATCTATTACGCTATTGCTTGCCGCAACACTGGGTTTGAGCGCTACGTTGTATATCGCTCAAACTCCAGCTGCTCGCACTGCGCTACCGACCCATGAGCTGCCACCTTTAGCAGTCGGTGACTGGGTATTTCGCTCAGGCACATCCAGAGAAAGTCATCTCATCCAAACGCTGAGTAACAGCGATTTTTCACACATCGGTATGGTCGTCAGCCTGCACCCCGAACCCATAATAGTGCACGCCACTACCGATGATGATCCACAGCGTAGCAACCAAGTTTTAAGCTCAACACTAAACGAATTTATAGACCCACAATTGGCTGGCAGCTTTGCGATTGCACGACCTACGTTTGTCCGCGCAGAAGAACAACAGCAGGCTGCGCTATGGTTATCGAAACAGCTGCGCAAGCCCTTTGTGTTAGCCGATCGCAGTCATCCGCACTTGTATTGCACGACGCTACTGGTCGATGCCTTGCAGCATACAAAGAAGCCTTTCCAACCTGCTTGGCAAAAAATTAACGCACCAATGTTCAGCGGCGAATATTTATTCCCGCAAGCCTTTGCTGATTACCCAGATATTGAGTGGCTATACCGCTCTAAGCTTTCCAAATAATACTTCTGTCGGAGATTAATACTGCAAGGATCAGTCGCGGGTATGACTCGCTCATACGGAGGCTTGCGCGTGCTGTTTTTGGCAGGGTTAGATTGCTGGGCTCAATTGCGGGCGGGCCGCCCGCGCTCCCAGTGCAGTATAGAACCAGAATAGCCAATGACAGACCCCACTCCTTGTACGAGCGGGCCATGCCCGCGACTACGCTCTTAGCGCAAGCAACACTACCCTCTGCACAAAATAAGCCGCCCACGTGCAACGCACGTAGGCAGCAATAAAGCCAACAGACACCTTCCCGCAGACACCGCCTGCTTAGCGCATTTGGAAATACTCTTTATGGAAGTTGCGGGCTGGGCAGCCTAATTCCTGCATGCCCTTTTGCAAAGCATCGGCAAAACCTTGTGGACCACAAAACCAGACTTGGGTCTTGGCTGATTGCGCCTGTAAGGCCTGCTCAGCACATAAATGTCCCTGCTGATCGCTGTAATGCAGATGCAAAGTAATACTTGGTAAGTTAGCCGCCAGATGTTGCAACTGCTCTGCAAATAATGCTTCTTGGGCATTATTCACGCAGTAATACAGGGTGGCCTTCGGCGCGTGCTGCGGTGTGGCTTGCAATGCTTGCAGCCAAGCAATAAAAGGCGTCACACCAATCCCGGCACCAATCCAAACTTGCTCGTCTTTACCACCCAGTTGCAGATCAAAACAACCATAAGGCCCTTCCACAGCAACAGAGCGGCCGGCATCTAATTCTGTTTGCAGACGAGTGGTGTAATCACCCAACGCCTTAATCGCAAAAGTGACCTGACCATTACCTTGGTCAGCACCGCACACGGTAAAAGGATGCGCGCCTTCAAAACGATCAAACGTCAGAAAGGCAAACTGTCCAGGTTTGTGCGTCCAGCTTTTCGGTAGCTGACAGGTCACTTCCAGCACTTCACCCTTGTGCTGTTTTACGCTTAAAACATGGCCTTGATAACGACGAGCACGACCAATCTGCCCAGTCAAGGCAATAAACGCTGCATACACACCGATAATCGTTGATACGGCTAGCAATAATCCGGCCGGCCCTGTCCACCAACCAGCAGGCGCTAACACCACACCGTGGAAAGCAATCACAAGATAAATAACCGCCAGTGCTTTATGCGCATAACGCCAGATGTGATAGGGGAAGCGCTGCCATAAGGTAATTACCAGCATGATGCCGAGTATCCACACCGACCACTCACCAAGATCCTTAGCGGCACCGCGAAACATTTCTAAAAAGGTTTCAATACGCGGTTCTTTGACGCCTCGCTCAAAAAACACCAAGAGCAAGTCTTTCGACAGGTCCAATAAATAATGACTGAGCGCCAAAGCAATCGCCCAGATCCCCGCCCACTTATGCAAACGGTACATTTTGTCCAAACCATGTAAGCGTTTTTCCAGCCAACGCGGCCGAATCGCAAGCAGCATAATCAGCGACATCAAAACAAAAGAGCCCAGCCCAGTGACAAAGATCAACTGCTTACGCCACCACCACACATCCATCGATGGGTTGTGTCCAAGTACTGTCATGCCCCAAGCGGCGAGTACCAACAGTGCCACTGCGTACATTATTTTTTTCATCACCTTCGCCTCTAAAGATCCTGTGCTGGAGTCTACCGCGCGAGTCTTAACTGAAGCTTAATCAAGACATTGGCCAATTCTTGACTATATTAAACAGGCACACATAACCAGCAAGGATGCTTAATATGTTTAGCTACAGGTTACCTGCCCTCGTCTTTATCAGCACACTTTTTCTCGCCCCACCTGCTGCGGCCGATTGTCCCGATTGGAATGCAGAACAGGCTCAGCAAGAAATCAACACACTGCAGCAACAAATAACTGACTGGGATCGTAGTTACCACCGCGATGGTCAATCCAAGATCGACGATGAACTCTATGATCAAGCGCGAGAGCAACTGCTGAGCTGGCAAGTCTGTTTTGCCAATTCGTCAGACATTGAACCTGCGACAACCGCTCTGAACACTGCTCGCGGTAATCGTCAACTACCCTTCAGTCAAAGCGGCTTAAGAAAACTCAATGAAATCGAATTGCAGCGCTGGATCAAGCAGCGTGACGAACTGTGGGTGCAGCCTAAAGTAGATGGCGTCGCAGTGACCCTCGTCTATGAGCACGGACAACTCACGCAAATGCTCAGTCGTGGCGATGGCTTAGCCGGACAAAGCTGGCTGATGCACGCCCAAGTTATTAGCGCAGTCCCGCAACAGTTAAGCACTCAAGCGGCCAAGATAACCTTGCAAGGTGAGCTTTACTTGCGCCAATCCGAACATATTCAAGCACAGCATGGCGGTAACAATGCGCGTTCTCAAGTGGCTGGACTGCTCAATCGCAGCAGATTAACTGCAAGCGACGGTGCAACCATTGGTATATTTGTTTGGGAATGGCCGGATGGACCAACCGCTATGCAGGAGCGCTTAAATGAACTGCAACGTTTGGGCTTTAGCGAAAGCGCTATCTACAGCCAACCCATCAAGAGCTTTGCCGAAGCCAGGCATTGGCGTCAGCACTGGTACAAATCTGTGCTCCCTTTCGCCACTGATGGCGTGGTGATCAAACAAAGTTTACGTAGTATTCAACAACCGCGCAGTAGCTATCCACCGTTTTGGGCGGTGGCGTGGAAGTATCCACTGCAGCAAGCACTGACCAGTATCTCTGAGGTGACATTTAACATCGGCCGCAGTGGTCGCATCACGCCTATCGCCCAGCTGCAAGCAGTGCAGTTAGATGACAAAATCATTCGCAAAGTCAGTCTAGGCTCGCTGGCACAGCTAAAAAAGCTCTCGATCAGTCGCGGTGACCATGTTGCGATTGCTTTGTCTGGGCATGCCATTCCACAACTTAAAGAAGTGGTTTGGCGCAGCCCGCAACAGCAAATAATCAAGCTTCCTATCGAAGAAAATTACCATGCACTCAGCTGCTGGCAAGCCAGCGCAGAATGCCAACAGCAATTTCTCGCCCGCCTTAATTGGCTGAGTAACAAAAAGAATCTAAATATGCGCGGCATTGCGGCAAAAACCTGGCAAGCACTGATTGATGCTCAGCAGGTCAGTCGTATCACCGATTGGCTGGCCCTAACTGTCGACGATTTAGAACAATTACCGAGCTTTGCCAAGAAGCGCAGCGTGCAAACAGCTCAGGCTTTTAATCAGGCTAAGCGCCAGCCTTTTAATCTCTGGCTCAAGGCGCTTGGCGCACCGGCCGCGCTAAGCGCAAAAGCCAGTGATGACTGGCAAAGCCTCGCGCAACTCTCAGAACAAGACTGGCAACAACGCCATTTCAGCCAAACTCAAGCAAAAAATCTCTATGCTTTTTTCCAGCACCCCGCTGTGCAAGCGGCTGCTTTGGACCTACAGAACCACAAAGTAGAAGGTTTCTAATCAGCCAATCATGCTGCGCTTTTGCTAGCAAGCGCAGCATGATTCAATAAAACATTCTCCAAAAGGCGTATTGCGGCCGCCTAAATTAATATCCATGATACGCGCGCTTAATTAGGCTGCAGTTCATCGCAGCATTCATCTGCGCCTTTGCGCCCCTCATAAAAATAAGAAACATTGGCAAGACAGTCTTTTTCATCGCACTACTGCGCAGTAGTACTTTGCGCCTGTCTTTTTGTCTGACGCATACATCAAAAGAGCAACAAAATGGTAAATGAAGATTCTAAAAGCTACCGTGAACTGCATCGTCCACGTAGCGAGTTTGCCTCTCGTCAAGCTTATTTAGAGCATGAACTGAGCATTATGTCGCCACGCCGTTGGCGCATCAATTTACCTTATCGCGACTACCGTTTCGAAGCGGAAGACTGGGTGCCAGCGATGGCAGCGACCATTGGTAAAATTGTCATGGTCGCAGCTATCGTCGCAGCCTTTGCGGCTCCTTTAGGTCTTTCCAATGCCTTTGTAATTGAAAACGCCCGCTATGAAATGCTAATTGCCGCGCTATTATTCGTGGTTATTTTTTCTGGCGTACTGATTCCTACAGCAAACTTAGCTGGCACTCACGGCCCTCTTATTCCTCTGGTACCCATTATTGTGGCCTCTGGCGGCCACCCAATGGCACTAGGAATTATGATCGGTGTTTTGGGCTTTGTACTCGGCGTATTTAAAGGAGGAAGTTTACTGGCGAGGCTGACCAGTGATGGTGTCTGTGGGGGATTACTGCTGTTTTTAGGCTTTATTGGCATGACCTCGCAAATTAAAAGCCTATACACTTGGGCCGATGGCTTTGACATGGGCTATGTCGCCTTCGCCGTGGTATTGGCCACTATTATTATGTATGCCTATTTAGAGCATATTGGTAAGCGTTGGCTGGCTATTCCTCTCGGTGCAGTGCTGGCGGCAGTGATTGCTTTTGCTCTAGGTGCGCCATTTGAATTCACCACCGAACCTGGCCTTCCAAACCTCAATCCTGCGTACTGGTGGGGTGACGATACAGGCTGGAAACTCGGTTTACCGCAACTGCACCATTTTATTGCAGTAGCACCTTTTGCGGTATTGGCCGTGGCGATGTGGTCACCAGACTTTTTAGGACACCGCGCGTTCCAGCACCTCAACTACCCAAGAAACGCTAAAAAAGTCATCATGAATATTGATGACACCATGTGTGTGGCGGCAGCGCGGCAAGTCGTTGGTACCGCTTTAGGTGGCGGTAATATCGCGTCATCATGGGGCACTTATATTGTTCCGGCGGCGATTGCTAAGCGACCGATCCCAGCGGGCGCAGTTTTAACCGGCTTACTCTGTGTGGTTGCTGCGGTTTGGGGTTACCCAATGGACTTAGCAATCTGGCCGCCAGTACTGAGCGTGGCGCTGATCGTGGGTGTTTACTTGCCCTTGCTCGAAGCCGGGATGCAAATGACCCGCGAAGGCAAAACCTCGCAGTCAGCCGCGATTGTGATTTTCTCATCTGCGCTAGTAAACCCAGTATTCGGTTGGTCGCTAACCGTACTACTGGACAATATTGGCATCATTGGTGACAAAGAACGCGGACAGAACATGACCCGTACCGACCGCTGGGTTATTCCATCCATTGTATTTATTGTGCTCTGTACAGTGATGGCAGGCATCGGTATGTTCCCAGGCATTCCTGCGTTAATGGAATCGTTTCGCACACTGCATTAGGTGTGCCGCAGATCGTTGAGCGTTCGGCCATTGCGGCACGAGCGCTCAGCAACACTCTGGATTAATAAGCGCGAAACTCTTTATGACAAGACTCGCAGGCATCCTCAACTGCTTGCACACGCAAGGTCAAGACACTTTCGTTCAATGGTGGCTGTGTCGTGCTCGCCACTAAACGCGCAGTTGTGCCTTCCAATTCACGCGCCAGCTCTTGAAAGCGTTCTTGCTGTTGCCAAACATCATCACGGGCTGAAGTTTTCTCATCTTCTTTGATGCTAGGAAAATGCTGCCAAGGCGTTTTCGACAAGGTATCAAGCTGTATTGCTTTTTCTACAAACAGGGTTTCATCGTACTTAATACGACCACGCAGCATGCCTCCTAAATCTTCGCTGACGCTGAGCATTTCTTTAAAAATCGCTTTACGCTTACCTAATGGAGAGTTGGGATCAACACCACCGCACGCGCCCAGACTTAATACCACTGCCAACAATACACCACGCTTTAGCACACACTCACCCGTTTTAATCCGATAAAATTATTGATCAGAACGCTGCCTGATGCCAGTTAAAGAGCGCCAAGTATCTGTGTTTCTTAGCGACAAACCAAGCGCCCGCGCCAACCTAAATGAAAAAACATCGCAAAACCGCATCTGATCCTATGTTTATTTAAAAATCTGCTGCTGTTACTCATTTGTGGTTAGCTGGATGATACAGGTCTGCTCTTCATCGCCAGAGGACTCGACATGAGTCAACGTATTCCAGTACAGCAAATCGACCCTAAAGTAACTGCAAAAGCACCCTCATCTTTTGGCAAAAGCATTGTTACGCGCAGCTATCAAGGCATGTTTAGAAATATCAGGCTGTACAGCACCGCTGCTCTCTTAGCGCTGTTTTTTCTCACTGTATGGTTTGAATGGGAAGGACGCCAAGCGGTGCTATGGGATTTAGCCGGCGGTAAGTTTTATATTTTCGGCGCTACGTTTTGGCCGCAAGATTTAATTTTGTTATCGGCTTTATTGATTATTTGTGCTTTTGGGTTGTTTTTCCTTACCGTACTGGCGGGTCGTATTTGGTGCGGTTACAGCTGTCCACAAAGTGTTTGGACCTGGATATTTTTACGCATTGAGCACCTTACAGAAGGTGAACGCCACCAGCGGATTAAACTGGATGCGGCGCCGTGGTCATGGCAAAAAATTCTCCGTCGAACGGCCAAACACAGTCTGTGGTTGATTGTTAGCGCCGTTACCGCATTAACATTCGTAGGCTATTTCACCCCAATTCGCGAATTAAGCCTTGATCTTCTCAATTTCAGCGTAGGTGGATTAAGCTTATTTTGGCTAGCCTTTTTCACCAGCGCGACCTACATCAGCGCGGGCTGGCTACGTGAGCAAGTCTGTTTGCATATGTGCCCTTACTCGCGCTTTCAAAGTGTAATGTTCGATGACAGTACTTTATTAGTCAGTTATGACGCGCAACGGGGTGAAAACCGAGGGGCGCGCAAAAAAGCCAGCGACCCCAAAGCTCTAAACCTAGGTGACTGCATCGACTGCACACTATGCGTGCAGGTATGCCCAACCGGGATTGATATTCGTGATGGTTTGCAGTTGGCATGTATCAGTTGCGGCGCGTGTGTCGATGTCTGCAACGACGTGATGCAGCAGATGGGCTATGCGCCCAACCTCATTAGCTATACTTCAGAGCGCGCCTTAGCCGGCCAATCAACTCAGTGGTTGCGCCCGCGCTTACTTGGCTACGCGGCCACTTTAATACTGATGTTGGGCGGTTTGTATTGGGGTTTAGATAGCCGTTCTTTAGTTTCTTTAGATGTCAGCAAAGACCGCCTCATGTTTCGTGAAAACAATGCTGGTCAGATTGAAAACATGTACCTGCTAAAAATTATAAATAAAACTCAAACCTCTCAGGAGTACCAAATCAGCATGCAAGGCTCGGACAGTTTATCTCTCAGCGCGCCCAACAAAGTGCACTTAAGCGCAGGTGAAATTGCTACAGTAGCCGTCACCGTCAGCCAACTCGATACAGCTGCCGGTGGAGTAACGCCACTCACCTTTACCGTTGCCAGCACCAGCCAAGCTAATATTTCCAGCAGCAGCTCAAGTAATTTCACTGCACCCTTAGTGCGCTAAGCGCACAACACTTGCAAGTATGGAACTCGCTTTATGAAGCGCTATGAAAAACTGGCAGCAGAAATCACTCAACTGATTCACAGCGGCGTACTCGCTCATGGTGAGAAAGCACCGTCGATCCGCCAAGCCAGTCGCACCTATAGCGTCAGTCCTTCTACTGTTTTTCAAGCCTATTACTTACTAGAGAGCCGAGGCTTATTGCGCGCCAAAGAGCGATCTGGATATTTTGTCTGCAATCACAGCGCGCAACGTTTAGATGAACCACAAATCACCCAGCAACATATTGAAAGCCATGAAGTGGGTGTCAGTGAGCTAATTTTCTCGGTTTTGGATTCTTTACGCGATGCTAGCACTGTTCCCTTCGGCTCCGCTTTTCCAAGCCCAGAACTGTTTCCTTTGGCACGCTTGGCTCGCAGCCTATCCAGCAGCATGAAAACGATGCCAGCACACGCCATTATTAGTGATATGACCGATGGCAATCCCAATCTAAGACGACAAATTGCTTTGCGTTACAGCCACAACGGTATGTTTTTACCACCCAATGAACTGATTATTACCAATGGTGCTTTAGAGGCGCTCAGCTTATGTTTGCAATGCACCACTGCGCCGGGTGATTTAGTTGCTATTGAAGCACCGGCGTTTTACGCCTGTTTACAAATGCTTGAGCACTTGCAACTCAAAGCAGTAGAAATACCCGTGCATCCGCGTGAAGGGATTGATTTAGCCAGTTTAAAAACTGCTCTGGCCAGCCTGCCAATCAAAGTATGCTGGTTGATGAGCAGCTTGCAGAACCCCATTGGCGCGAGCATGGATGAAGAGAAAAAGCAGGCGCTCTACGAACTTATTCGCACATATCAAGTGCCACTCATTGAAGATGATGTGTATGCAGAACTGTATTTCACCAGCACTACGCCACGCTCGATCAAAAGTTATGACCGCAGTGGTTTAGTCATGCATTGCAGTTCATTCTCAAAATGTTTAGCGCCGGGTTATCGCGTGGGCTGGGTCGCGGCCGGACGCTTTGCTGAGCAGATCAAACGCCTACGTCTAATGACGACGATTTCACCCGCTATCCCATCTCAAGCCGCCTTAGCTGATTATTTACAACATGGCGGCTATGACTTGCACTTGCGCCGTCTACGCCATGCTTTAGAAAACCAACAAGCCGCCATGCTGAATGCTGCTGAGCGCTATTTCCCAGCTGGAACACGCGTCACTAGACCTCAAGGTGGTTACTTCTTGTGGTTTGAACTGCCAGACAATATTGATTCTCTAACCTTGTTCCAGCAAGCCTTACATCAAGGTATCAGCTTAGCGCCGGGGCCTATTTTTTCAGCAACTCAGCGCTTTAAAAACTGTATTCGCCTGAGCTACGGCCACCCTTGGGATGAGCGTAGCGAGCAAGCGATGCAACAGCTAGGACAACTAATGAATAAGCTTCGGCAAACTTAGGCAGCCACAACAAACAAACTGACAATCAAACCGACTCCAACAAACCACACCAGAGAGCGCAGTACTGCCCAATCGGCGATATAGCACAGAGTATACAATGCTCGACTGCAGACAAACGCTATTGCCAGCTGATCCAGCAGTCCTTGCTCAGCGCCAGCGGCCAGATGCGCAATAATCACCGCTGCAGCAAACGCCGGAGTGATTTCAAAACCATTCTGCTGGGCATTATTAGCTCGTTTAGATACGCCTTGTACGGTTGCCAAGAATGCCCGCGGATCATGATTGTCTTTCGGGGTAAAGTTTCCAGCACTGGCTTTCGCCCAGACTGTTGAAACGTAAGGCAACATAATGGCTGCCAGAACACACCAATACGCAATGGTCATAATCACTCCTGCTTTCATTATTTTCATTATTTTTATAGGTTGAAGTGCCACTTTAATACAAATAACTCAAGACAAAAGCAATTCTTCAACACTTAGCTATTGGGCAAATAGCAAAGCCTCGCTATAATCAGCGCCGCACCAAGGCCTAACCGTGGTGACCAACAGATTCGAGGGGCGCTGCAGCAGGATTCTCCTGTCAGGCTCGAAACAGTTGCCTTCCAGTTGTCTCGACAACTGCATATTTGCAAACGGCGCCCATTCGCTAATTACGAATGGAGAACTCATTTTATGAGCGCTGTTGCTGGTTTTACTGATTATAAAGTTGCTGACATGTCACTGGCCGACTGGGGCCGTCGTGAAATTATTATTGCTGAATCTGAGATGCCAGCCCTAATGGCTTTGCGCACTAAATACGCTGGCGAGCAGCCACTTAAAGGTGCGAAAATTCTCGGCTGCATCCACATGACCATTCAGACCGCAGTGTTGATTGAAACACTGACGGAGTTAGGTGCAGAAGTGCGCTGGTCAAGCTGCAATATCTTTTCAACCCAAGACCAAGCCGCTGCGGCGATTGCTGCTGCAGGTATTCCAGTGTTTGCTTGGAAAGGCGAAACTGAAGAAGAGTACGTCTGGTGCATCGAGCAAACCATCCTTAAAGATGGTCAGCCTTGGGATGCCAATATGATTTTGGATGACGGTGGTGATTTAACCGAAATTCTTCACGAGCGTTTTCCGCAAGTATTGAACAACGTTCACGGTGTGACTGAAGAAACCACCACTGGCGTACACCGTCTGCTGGACATGCTGGCTAAAGGTACTTTGAAAGTACCAGCCATCAACGTTAACGACTCCGTCACCAAAAGCAAAAACGACAACAAATACGGTTGCCGTCATAGCCTCAACGATGCGATCAAGCGCGGTACTGACAACCTACTGTCAGGCAAGCAAGCTCTGGTTATCGGTTACGGTGATGTGGGCAAAGGCTCAGCACAATCGCTGAATCAAGAAGGCATGATTGTTAAGGTCTCTGAAGTGGACCCAATTTGCGCGATGCAAGCCTGCATGGACGGTTACGAGTTGGTTTCACCGTACATCGACGGTAACAATGACGGCACCGACGCCAGCATTGATAAAGCGCTGCTAGGCAAAATCGACTTGATCGTCACCACTACAGGTAACGCCAATGTCTGTGATGCAGGCATGCTTAAAGCCCTGAAAAAACGTGCAGTGGTCTGCAACATTGGTCACTTTGACAATGAAATCGACACCGCATTTATGCGCAAAAACTGGGCGTGGGAAGAAGTTAAGCCACAGGTGCACAAAATTCACCGCACCGGTGCTGGCAAGTTCGATCCACGTAATGACGATTACTTGATTCTGTTATCAGAAGGTCGTTTAGTGAATCTCGGTAACGCTACTGGTCACCCAAGCCGCATTATGGATGGCTCATTTGCTAACCAAGTACTCGCGCAAATGCACTTATTTGAGCGTAAATTCGCCCAGTTAAATGCTGAGCAAAAAGCTGCAGCGTTAACCGTTGAAGTGCTACCAAAAAAACTCGACGAAGAAGTTGCTCTAGAAATGGTCAAAGGTTTTGGTGGGGTGATAACCCGCCTGACTGATGTGCAAGCCGATTACATTGGCGTTGCTGTTGACGGCCCTTACAAGCCAGAAACTTACCGCTACTAAGTGGCAAAAAAGGGGTGGCATAGCTGCCTCTTTTGCACTTTCGGCTGCCCAGACACTTTGACATTTAGGGACGTGTTATATGAGCAATCAATCTCGTATTAGTTTTGAGTTCTTCCCCACCAAAACCGATGCTGGCCATGAAAAGCTGCTGGCAACGGCAACGCAACTAGCTACCTATAATCCTGAGTTTTTCTCTTGCACTTATGGTGCCGGCGGCTCAACCCGTGACCGTACTTTGAACACCGTTTTACAATTAGATGGCGAAATCAAAGTCCCGACTGCACCGCACTTATCCTGTGTCGGCGACAGCAAAGAAGATTTACGCGAACTGCTGCATTTGTATAAAGATGCAGGTATTAAACGCATTGTAGCCCTGCGTGGTGATTTGCCATCCGGGATGGGTATGGCCAACGGTGAGTTGCGCTACGCCAATGAGTTAGTCGAGTTCATCCGCCACGAAACCGGCGACCACTTTTATATTGAAGTGGCGGCTTATCCCGAGATGCACCCACAAGCCCGCGATTTTGAAGTAGATTTGCAAAATTTCGCGCGCAAAGTGCAGGCTGGTGCTGATAGCGCGATCACTCAATATTTCTTTAATGCCGATTGTTACTTCTATTTTGTTGATCGAGCGCGTAAACTTGGCATTGATATCCCAATCGTGCCAGGCATTATGCCGATTACCAATTACAGTAAATTGGCACGCTTTTCTGATTCTTGTGGTGCTGAGCTACCGCGCTGGATACGCAAACAACTGGAAGCGTACGGCGACGACACAGCAAGCATTCAAGCCTTCGGTGCAGAAGTCATTACCAACATGTGCGAACGCCTACTAGAAGGTGGCGCGCCGGGTTTGCACTTCTACACACTTAATCAAGCTGAACCCAGTTTAGCTGTTTGGGATAATCTCAAGCTTAACCGCTGAAAAAAGGCCACCAGGCCACTATAGCGATATACCTCCATCCAGTTTTATGCCCAGCGCAGGACATGATTCGTGGATGGAGTGCATACTTTTTATGCACTTGTATGGAGCATTTATAATTTTGCGCCCCAAAGTCGGCGGGTCGCCGACAACAGGAAGACTGCATGTCCTTTTCCTCACTAGGCCTCTCTCAGGCTCTGGTTAATGCCGTTGAAGCTGCCGGCTATACATCTCCATCGCCTGTGCAATTACTGGCGATTCCACCGGCACTACAAGGTCGCGACCTCATGGTTGCCGCACAAACCGGTACCGGTAAAACTGGCGGTTTTGCTCTGCCTATTTTAGAAATTCTGTTCCCTAACGGTAAGCCTGACCGCGAGCAGCGCCACCGTCCGCGTCAGCCCCGTGTTTTGGTATTAACCCCAACACGTGAACTGGCTGCGCAAGTGCATGACAGTTTTAGACTGTATGCCCGCGACTTACCTTTTGTCAGCGCCTGTATTTTTGGCGGTGTTGGCATGAATCCGCAGGTCAACGCGGTCGCCAAAGGTCTGGATGTTTTAGTCGCTTGCCCAGGTCGTTTATTAGACTTGGTCAATCAAGGCAAAATTGATTTAAGCGGTGTTGAAATTTTAGTCTTAGATGAAGCCGACCGTATGCTTGATATGGGCTTTATCCATGACGTGAAAAAAGTCTTAGCTAAATTGCCGAGCAAACGCCAAAACTTGTTGTTCTCTGCGACTTTCTCGCAAGACATCACCAACTTAGCGGGTCGTTTGCTCCACAACCCTGAGCGCATTGAAGTCACGCCGCCCAACACCACGGTTGAGCGTATTGAACAGCGCGTGTTCCGTATTCAAGCGTCACTCAAGCGCGCCCTGCTCGCTCACTTGATTACTCTCGGCGCGTGGGAGCAAGTTCTGGTGTTCACCCGTACTAAGCATGGCGCTAACCGCCTCGCTGAGTACTTGGATAAAAACGGTCTACCTTCTGCGGCAATTCATGGCAACAAAAGCCAAAATGCACGCACCAAGGCTTTGGCTGACTTTAAAGCCGGTAGCGTTCGCATCCTCGTTGCCACTGATATTGCTGCGCGCGGTTTAGACATTGACCAACTGCCGCACGTGGTTAACTTTGAATTACCTAACGTTGAAGAAGACTATGTGCACCGTATCGGTCGTACCGGTCGTGCTGGCCGTGCTGGCCAAGCGATTTCGCTGGTTGCCCCAGACGAAGAGCGTTTGCTGAAAAGCATTGAGCGCATGACCCGTCAAAATATCGAAGACGGTGATTCTTTAGGTTTTGACCCAAGCACTGTGGTGATTGAAAAAGCTGAGCCGCGCGCACCACGCCCAACACGTGGTAGCGGCTCTGGTCGTAATGCACCGCGTGCTGCAGCAGATAAAACCAGCAGCACTGACAAGCCAAGAGGCAAGCGCCCTGAAGCACGTTCAACTGAACGCAGTGAAGGCAGTACTGCCGCTAAGCCTGGCCAACGCGCACGTAATCCGCGCAACACACGCAATGAGCGTTCAGCCACAGCAACGGCTGCTGCTCCTTCGTTACCGGCCAACCGCGATCCAGAAGTATTTCTCGATGATGCCATTGATAACTTTGGTAACAGCGTTGATTACGTTAGCCCGTATCAGGGTAAAGGCCGTGGTCGTCGTCCAAACAGTAGCGCGCCTGCAACTGCGACTGCAGCTAACGCCGGACGCACTGCACGCCAAGAGCGCAGTGGCAGCGCACCAGCTGCAGCGGATAAGCGCAGACCAGCAAACAAACCACGCAATAGCCCTCGTCGTGAAGACAGACGCTATGTCGGCGCGAACGAGACGCCTGCGGTTCGTGAAGCTCGTAGCGCTCCACAGCCTTTGATTATTCGTAAAGGCGAGCGTTTGCCAAGCCTTGAGCAATTGGAACAGCTCGAATCACGTTCACGCAAAGAAAAACCTGCGTTACTAACCTCGCACACAGACTAAGCCTTCACCAGCCGATCTGCTGATGCACAGAGCCTCCAATCGTTATCAATTAAGATTGGGGGCTTTTTTTAAGCTGAAAATAAGCTAGATTTATAGCGCTGTTTGACATGAGCTATAGATGCTTTATAAAAAGAAAATAAACAAGCTGATATCATTGCGCTATATGTGATTTAGCACCTTTAAGGAGTTCCCATGGAAGCACCCACTAAACGCAGTGCTACGATTAGCCCGCCCGTGTTTTATACGTCCGCCGTGCTTATTGCTTTACTGGTTTTATTTGCCAGTGTGTTGCCAGAAACTGCACAAAGATTTTTTGGCGATATGCAGGCATGGATCGTTGAAAACGTCAGCTGGTTCTATGTCCTTGCGGTTGCTCTCGTTCTACTGTCGGCTATATTTATGGCGGCTAGTCGTTACGGTGATATCAAGCTCGGGCCAGACCACAGTCAACCGGACTATAAAAGCACTTCATGGTTCGCCATGCTGTTCTCTGCCGGTATGGGTATTGGCTTGATGTTCTTCGGTGTCGCCGAACCTGTGATGCACTTTATTGCACCACCTGTGGGAGACCCCAATACCGTAGAAGCCGCACGCGAAGCCATGAAACTGACCTTTTTCCACTGGGGTCTGCATGCTTGGGCTATTTACGCCGTTGTTGCGTTGATTCTCGCCTTCTTCTCTTACCGCCATGGCTTGCCGCTAACATTGCGTTCAGCGCTGTATCCATTGATTGGTGAGCGCATTTACGGTCCTATCGGCCATGCGGTTGATATTTTCGCCATCATCAGCACCGTTTTAGGTATTGCCACCTCGCTGGGTTACGGCGTTTTACAAATCAACAGTGGTTTTAACTACTTATTTGGTTTGCCGGTTGGCACCAATATTCAAGTGATGTTGATCGTAGTGATTACCGCCCTAGCTACGTTGTCAGTAGCAACGGGCTTGGATAAAGGTATTCGGATTTTATCGGAAATCAACCTGTCCTTAGCGGTAATCCTCTTAGTTTTAGTACTGATGCTCGGCCCAACCGCGCTGCTACTAAAAAGCTTTGTGGAAAACACTGGCGGCTATTTATCTGAGATCGTTAGCAACACCTTTAACCTGTTTGCTTACGAGCCAACCGATTGGTTAGGTGGTTGGACCCTGCTGTATTGGGGTTGGTGGCTCTCTTGGTCACCTTTTGTCGGTATGTTTATTGCCCGTGTTTCGCGCGGCCGTACCATTCGTGAGTTTTTAACCGGCGTACTACTGGTTCCTACAGGTTTTACTTTCATGTGGATGACGGTGTTTGGTAACACTTCCATCAACATGATCATGAATGAGGGTATTACTAGCCTTGCGGATCAGGTCAACGCCGATACGTCCTTAGCCTTATTTGCTTTCTTAGAACACTTCCCTTTCTCCAGCGTGCTGTCGATGGTCGCTGTCTGTATGGTGATATTGTTCTTTGTGACTTCGGCTGACTCCGGCTCTTTAGTCATCGATATGCTCGCCTCTGGCGGTAAAACAGAAACACCGTTATGGCAGCGTATTTTCTGGGCTTCTTCAACCGGTATTGTCGCCATTACATTGCTGCTCACCGGTGGTTTAGGCGCATTACAATCTGCCACCATTGCCAGTGCACTGCCCTTCTCGATTATCTTGCTGATATCGATTTGGGGCTTATTCAAAGCACTGCACCTTGACTCAACCAAGCGCGTGCTCAGACATCAAAGTGCTACGCATTACTCGCGCAAACACAAAAGCACTGGCGGCTGGCAACGTCGTCTACGCAGCATGGTGATGTTCCCACGCCGATCTCACGTCAATCGTTTTATTGATGAAGTGGTACTCCCAGGATTTGAAGAAGTAGCCGTTGAGCTGCGTAAACAAGGTTATGCTGTTGAAGTGATTAGCGGCGATGACAAGCGCAGCAAGATCGAAGTGCAGCACAACGCCGAGGTCAACTTCGTCTACGAAATACGCCCGCGTGCTTATGTGCAACCTGACTTTATTATGCCCGATGATGAAGAAGAGGATCGCGAAGAACGTAAGTACTTCCGTGCCGAAGTGCACTTACTTGAAGGCGGCCAAGACTATGACATCATGGGCTGGTCGCGTGAAGAAGTGATTGATGACATTCTCGATCAGTACGAACAGCACATGCACTTCTTGCACGTCGTACGTTAATTTTACTGCTCGACAACCAAGGCGCTCTCATCAGAGCGCCTTTTTATTCTGTTACCTGTGCTGCAACCGTCTCGGCACAGGTCTGTAAACAGAGGCAATGCATGCCGATTGATCCTCGACCGGCGACTTCAATGCTAGAATAACGGCTTTACATCCTAGCGGTCTGTTCATGTCTAAGCTCAATCCCCGCCAACAAGAAGCAGTCAATTACATCAGCGGCCCGATGCTGGTGCTGGCCGGTGCTGGCTCAGGAAAAACCAGCGTGATCACCCGTAAAATTGCTTATTTAATTCAGCAATGCGGTATCTCAGCTCGGCATATCGTCGCGGTGACCTTTACCAATAAGGCCGCACGGGAAATGAAAGAGCGCGTCACCTCTTTATTACGCGGTGCGGAAGGTCATGGTCTAACCGTGTCCACTTTTCACAACTTAGGTCTAAACATTATCCGCCGTGAGCATGCGCTGCTCGGTTACAAACCCGGCTTCTCTATTTTTGATGATTCCGATGTTAAAAACCTACTCACTGACATTATGCAAAAAGAATACGCCGGTGATGATGGCGCCGATGAAGTTAAAAACCAGATCAGCAAATGGAAGAATGATTTAGTCCTGCCAGAAGAAGCTTTAGAACTGGCGCGCGGCGGCAAGGAACAAACTGCAGCCATCGTCTACAGCCATTATCAGCGCACACTTAAAGCCTACAACGCAGTGGATTTTGATGACCTGATTTTTCAACCGGTCAAACTCTTTCAAAACCACCCAGAGGTATTGGATAAGTGGCGTAACCGCATCCGTTATATGTTGGTGGATGAATACCAAGACACCAATACCAGCCAGTATTTACTGGTCAAACTACTGGTGACTGAGCGCGCGCAGTTCACCGTGGTTGGCGATGACGACCAATCGATTTATGCCTGGCGTGGTGCGCGACCGGAAAATCTGATGCAACTCAAAGAGGATTTTCCTTCGCTAAAAATCGTTATGCTGGAGCAAAACTATCGCTCCACCAGTCGTATTCTTAAATGCGCCAATATCCTCATCGCTAACAATCCGCACGTGTTTACCAAAGAGCTGTGGAGTGAAATGGGCCATGGCGATGAAATCCGCGTGATTCGCTGCCGTAATGAAGACGCTGAAGCCGAACGCATTGCCATCGAAATTCTCACCGAGCACATGCGTACTCAACGCCCTTACAGTGATTTTGCGATTTTATACCGTGGTAACTATCAAGCCAAAATCATGGAATTGAAGCTGCAGGTGCATAAAATCCCCTACCGCTTATCGGGAGGCACCAGCTTCTTTGGCCGCCAAGAAGTGAAAGATTTGATGTCGTACTTTCGCTTACTGGTCAATCCAGATGACGACAATGCTTTCTTACGTGTGATTAACGTGCCGCGCCGTGAGATTGGTTCTACCACTCTGGAAAAGCTTAGTAACTATGCCGCCGAGCGTCAGGTCTCCATGTACGAAGCCTGTGCAGAAATAGGCTTAGGCGAACATTTAAACGCTCGCTATACCGAGCGTTTAGCACGTTTTAAACATTATATGGATAAGCTGCGCCAGCGCTGCTTTAGCGAAGATCCGATTGCGGCGCTAAAAGAAATGATCATTGATATTGATTACGAAAACTGGATCCGGCAAAACAGCTCCAGTGAAAAAGCCTGCGAATACCGGATGAGTAACGTTTGGTTTCTGATTGATGCGCTAAAAAACACCTTGGAGCGCGACGACGAAGGAGAGATGACCATTGAAGAAGCCATCGCCAAGCTGGTTTTACGCGATATGCTCGAGCGTCAAGAAGAAGACGAAGATGGTGCTGAAGGTGTACAGATGATGACCCTGCACGCCTCCAAAGGTTTGGAGTTTCCCAGTGTGTATATCATGGGCATGGAAGAAGAAATTCTGCCGCACCGCTCCAGTATTGAAGCCGATACCATCGAAGAAGAACGCCGTTTGGCCTATGTTGGTATTACCCGTGCGAAGCAAAACCTAACCTTTACCTTTGCCAGTAAACGCAAACAGTATGGTGAAATCATCGACTGCTTACCGAGCCGCTTTCTTGATGAATTGCCGGCTGAAGATTTGCAATGGGAAGGACTGGATGAAGCTCCGGTGGAAGTAAAAGCGGCGCGTGGCAACACGGCTTTAGCGGATATCCGTGCCATGTTGAAAAAATAAAAACAAAACATAAAGAGAACTGCATGCAAACCATTGAACGGATTTATCCAAACCAACTCGATAAAAACTGTCTTGATGATCAAAACACTCTACGCATTCATCTTGAGCGTTACCAATTTGCAGCGCAACATGCACAAGGCGAGAGCATTCTCGATATGGCCTGCGGTTGTGGCTATGGCACTTTTTTGCTGGCTCAACAACATCCTGAAAAACAAGTGACCGGCGTTGATTTAGACCCCGAAGCTATCGCCTATGCCCAGCAACACTATCAAAGCGATAACTTACAGTTCATCTGCGCCAATGCTGAACAGTTCAGTGCGCTGCAGCCCTTTGATACCATTGTCAGCTTGGAAACCATAGAGCATCTGCCTTGCCCTGTCACTCTGGCAAGCAATCAGGTTAAATTACTCAGCGCAAGCGGCCGTTTAATTGCTTCAGTGCCGATAACACCAACCTTAGATGGCAACCCTCACCACTTACATGACTTTAGCCAAAGCTCTTTTTTACGTTTATTTAGTGCATTTGAATTGCACTCAATTGAGCACTTTGAGCAAATTCAATGGTGGCAATTCAAAGGCTTATTTTCAGCACAGCCCGACCTACAAAAAAAACACCGCTCGCAAGGGGTGGGCAATGCCGTGTTACGCTATTACCTTAAGAATCCTCTGTACCTAATAAAACGCTTATCTTCTATGCTGCGCTATGGTTTTAGTAATCGTTACCTCACCTGTGTCTTTACCCGCTAAAGCCCAGAGTATTTATAAATTAAGATGCAACAATTCGCATCCTGATCAATCAACTGCGCATTGCAACACTAAAGCTTTCTAAGGATCTCGTTATCACGCTAACTAAGAACTCACTCAGCTTACAACTGATTATCCTCCTCGCTTCCCTCAGTGCTCTGGTGGCGGCGGCGATTGATATGTACTTGCCGGCCTTTCCCACTGTGGCCACCAGTTTGGATATTACTGCGGGGCAAGTGCAACAAACCCTCACCATCTTTTTGATTGGCTTAGGCATTGGTCAGGGGCTGTATGGGCCGCTACTGGATCGCTTCGGGCGTAAACCACCCTTATTGATCGGTATTGGGTTATTTATCTTAGGCTCTCTGTTTGCCGCTTTAACCACCAGCTTTGAAGGCTTATTGGTCGCACGTTTTTTACAAGCCATTGGCGCGGCAGCCGGCTCTGTCGCATCGCGCGCAGTGGTCACCGACACCTGTGATCCACAGAGTTCGGCGCGTATTTATTCGATGTTAATGCAAGTCATGATGATCGCACCGATCACCGCTCCGATGCTGGGCGGGCTGATTTTATTGTACGGCGAGTGGCATTTGATTTTTTGGGTGCTGGCCTTACTCGGCATCATCTGTGGTGCATTCACTGTACGTTTGCTCCCGGAAACCTTAGCGGTAGAGCGCCGAGTGCCACTATCAGTGCGCAGTATCGTGCGTAACTATGCGATCCAACTGAGCAATCCAAGCTTCTTCTTTTACACTCTGGCTGCCAGCTGCACATTGGGCTGCTTGTTTATTTATATCAACAATTCACCCTTTGTGTTTATTGAAATGTTTGGCCTGTCGCCTACCCAATTCAGTTATATTTTTGCTGCCAATGCGATGGTGATGATCGCAATCAGCCAAATCAACCTGCGTTTATTAAAGTTTTACAGCGTCAAACGCGTGCTCTTTATCGGTCTAGGCGGTTTTATTGTTATTGGTGTCCTACTGCTGAGCATAGTGCAGTTTGGCTGGGCTGCCTTATGGAACTACAGCATTCTGCTCGGCTTAGGCATGGCCATGCTCGGTTTAATTACCGGCAACCTCACCGCGTTAACCATGGCGCATACTCAACAACATGCAGGCATTGCCTCGGCGTTGATGGGCCTGATCCAGTTTTTACTGGCCGCTACCATCGGCTTTATCGCCAGTATCATCGCGGCGCCAACACTCTACACCCTGCCGCTGGCCTTACTGGCGCTTGGTTTAGTTGCTATGGGTTTGTGTCTAATTGGCAGACACTTTGCGCAGCAGGCAACCCCAGATCCTTAACTGTCCTGCATCACTTGATTGGTAAACCAGGGCACCAAGCACATACTACAGCTGTCAAAAAATCATCCCGGTAATTAAACATATTAGGCGAGACGTTTATGACCTATGAAATTGTGCTCGTTTTGCTCATTACTATCGCAGCCATGACGCTGTTTGTGACCGAAAAACTGCGTATTGATGCCATTGCCATCTTAGTGCTGGTGAGCTTAACTTTGCTTGACTTGGTCAGCCCCAGCCAAGCTTTAAGCGGCTTTAGTAACCCCGCCACCATCACTGTGGCCTCGATGTTTATCCTTGCTGCAGGGCTGCAAAACAGTGGTGCTCTTGCTGGCATCCAACGCTTACTAGGTGCCGCTCGTTCACCTTTACAGTTTTTGCTGATGCTGTTTGGTCTGCTAGCTTTAATTGCGCCCTTCGTCAATAACACCGCAGTCGTCGCAATCTTTATTCCTATCGTCATTGCTGCCAGCTTAAAAGTTGGTTTATCGCCGTCGAAAACATTGATCCCCCTCTCCTATGTTGCGCAAATGATGGGCGTAGTAACCTTGATTGGCTCTTCTACCAACCTGCTGGTCAACTCTATAGCCAAAGACCTCGGTCACCCAGGCTTTAGTATGTTTGAGTTTTTACCTCTAGCACTGATTTGTGCAAGCGCGGGCTGCTTGTATCTGCTGACCTTTGGTCGCTGGTTATTACCTGATGTGCGCAGCGCCGACTTAGAAAACCTCTACGAGTTTGGTCACTATATTAGCGAGCTAAAAGTCACCGAAGACTCGAAATTATTGGGTAGCAGCGTCGAAGAAGCCAAGCTCAGTAAAGACTACAATGTCTATATCTTAGAATTACTGCGCGACGGAGAAAAGTATTGGTCACCGCGCTCAGAAGAGTTACGTGTAGGTGATATTTTACTGGCACGCGGGGTTTGGTCTGATCTTGAAACCCTTAAAGATGAACAAAAACTCGAGTTCAATACCCAAACTGACTTTCAACTCAAAGGTGAGAAACAGGAAAAATCCGTACTGGCCGAAGTGATGATCGCGCCACAGTCGCGTGCAGCAGGACGCTTGCTCGCCGTTTTAAACCGTAGCTGGCGTTACAACGCGTCGGTGATGGGTGTACAGCGTCGTGGACAAGTCGTGCGCGAGCAGCTGAATAGTTTACGTCTGCGTATTGGTGATATTTTGCTGCTGGCGTTACCAGAAAAAGATTTGGCTGCTCTGCGTAAAGATAAAAGCGTGATCGTTATTTCACAACGCGAGGCGACACAAAACTACGGTTGGCGAGCACCCTTTGCTATCGCCATTATGGCTGCAGTGGTCACTGTCTCGGCCATCGGCTGGCTACCAACCGCAATTGCCGCTTTAACCGGCGCGGTGGCGATGACTCTGGCAGGCTGTGTCCATGCTGATGATGTGTACGAGAGCACCGACTGGTCGATTGTGACTCTAATTGCTGGACTGTTACCCCTTGGGATTGCCATGAGCAGCAGCGGTGCAGCGCAGTTTTTAGTGGACAACAGCATCGGTTTAGTCAGCCATTTGGGACCCCATGTGGTACTGGCAGTGCTGTACTTGATGGCGCTGGCATTAGGTGAACTGATGAGTAACTCAGCCGCAGCCGTGCTACTTACCCCAATCGGCTTCTCCACCGCACAACTGATGGGAGCAGATGCCACACCTTTTTTAATTGCCATTACCTTCGCCGCCTCAACCAGCTTTATGACCCCAGTGGGCTACCAAACCAATATGATGGTGTATAACGCCGGCGGCTATAAGTTCAGTGACTTTATAAAAGTTGGCTTGCCGCTCAATACTATTTTTTGGCTCTTGGGCGTGATCTTTATTCCCATGTTTTGGCCGTTTTAGCTGGGTTAAGCACAGTCTGCAGCGCAGGCCTGGCCTGCTAAAGAGTGCTAACGCCCACGCTCATGCCATCACAAAAACCCGTAAGAGCGAGCCATGCCCGCGAATGCAATTCCCTACCTTCATCCTGCAAGCGAGTGCCGAAGAAAAGCATAGGCTGCCACGTCGCTACGCGCCTCGCAGAGACGCTGATCATCCTCTTGGGAGCGCGGGCCGCTGGCCTGCATCTGCACCCGCACCCGCACCCGCACTTAGACTAGCAAGCTCGCGAGTACCAACAGCGCCTATTCCAAGCCAGTCACGCCGAGCTGGATCTCTGGATAGAGCGAGTGCTCTTCGCTGACAGCATTGATGCGGTGTTTGCAGAGTAACGTCTGTTCTGCTGCAGGGAGCGCAAGTCAGGCATAAATGCTCGATCTGCAACGAGGATAAGTGCAAGGTTTGCTAAGTTTGCTGGTAGCAGCGCAGCTGTATCGCAAATAGATTCTTGACTGCAAAGTGCTTCGCAGGCATGGCCGGCTGCTTCAGAACGCAAACAATACTAGCAACTTGATATTACCCAAGACAGCAGATATTTTATTGATATAATGGCAGTGGCCCAACACTAGTTCTAAGCAATAGCCCGCTCGCAGATCCAACCAAATACAATCACAAAGGCAGCCATGGCAATGCTCAACAGACTCGCAATACGCTATAAGCTGATTATTCTGCTGGGCTTAAGTGGAGGCTTTGCGCTGCTGATTTCTTCACTAATCATGGTGTCTTCAATGTATTTGACACAGTCGAAGTCATCCATGCAGGTGCTACACCAACTGACTGATGTCATCAGTGAAAATATGCAGGCTGCACTTGCGTTTAATGATGCAAGCAGCGCCAGTAAGATTTTAGCTTCGCTGCATGCCAATCCACATATTTTACTGGCAATTGTCACAAACAATAACGGTCAGATTCTCAGTCAATATCAGCCTAACTTTTTACAAGCTGAGCGCGCACAGATCCATAAGCAAGCACTTGAGCAGATTCTTAAAGAGCGCACGCCGCAGCAGCCCGATCAATTGCTCGAACATATTCAGCCAGACTGGATGGGAGTAGTGAAACCGGTATTTTTCGAAGGCCAAGCCATTGGCACCCTAACACTGCTGTCTGACACCCAGATCATGTGGGATGAGTTTCGTAAGTTTGTACTGATGCAAATACTTGCATCAGCTCTGACAGTGGCCCTACTGCTGTTTTTGTCATTAAAGTTTCAAGCCATTTTTACTCAACCTATCCTTAATCTGATTAGCAGTATGCGTACCGTAGCGCAAACCAAAAACTACCGCACAGTCTTGGAGTCAGACCATAAGGATGAATTTAAGCACCTCTACGAGGTGTTCAACTCCATGCTGGTCGATATCCAAGAGCGTGATGACCGTCTGTTTAAATTAGCAACAACCGATGCTCTAACCGGTCTTGCCAATCGGCACCACGCCATGGAACTCATGAACACTATCATTAACCGTGCACAGCGCACTCAACATCCGTTCGGTTTGATTATGGTCGATCTGGATTTCTTCAAGACAATCAACGATACCTACGGTCATCAGACTGGTGATCTGGTACTGCAAGAAACTGCTAAGGTACTTCATGACAGCGCCCGAGAATATGATCTGGTTGCGCGCATGGGTGGTGAGGAGTTTCTAATTGTCTGTGACGATGCCCCACTACAAACCTGCATTGTTATTGCCGAACGCATTCAGCAAAATCTGGCCAATCACGAGATTGAATACGCACCGGGCTGTAAGCTGAATGTTACCGCCAGTATTGGTGTATACAGCTCAGCCCAGAACCCTGCAGAGACATCCATTACAGCTATGCTGTCTGCCGCCGATGCAGCGATGTATCAAGCCAAGTCTGCTGGCCGCAATACTTACTGCGTGGCCTAGATGCCCTTTGCCTACCGACTCCTATCTTGGTTAATAATCAGCATGACATGGCTGACTCCTCAGTCCTATGCCAATGACGTAGAAACTGAACTGACTGCCGTATTCATTGGCCGCTTTGCCAGCTATGTCGAATGGCCAGCCTCAGAACATCGACACTTTGTGATTACCGTACTCGGTGAAAACCTGTTTGACGCCAAGCTCGACCAGCTTTATCACAATAAGCAAATTAAAGACAAACCCGTTAAAGTGCGCTACGCCGCAACCCTTAATCAGGTGGCTCGCAGCGATATTTTATTTATCAATCTACAGACTGCCAGCGACCGCCTATCGGCCATCCATTTTGCCCGTCAACACAGTATGCTGAGCATCAGTACAGCACGAGGTTTTGCTGACAACGGTGGCATCATCCAACTCAATATTGTCGAGCAAAAAGCTCAAATCAAAATCAACCATACCGCGGCCCTAGATAGCGGCCTAAAAATTGCTGCGCCATTGCTCTCAATTGCCACTGTTTTACGGAAAAAACAACCATGAAGAACACGCTCGGTTACGCACTCATTTGCTTAAGCATCAGCACTGCGTTCGCCGCCCAAGATGCAGATGAATACTACCAGCTACCACTGGAGCAGCTGCTGCAGGTAACAACACAAGCGAAGGCGCAAGTTGGCTCGCGGGGTGACAAGCGTAACGCTCTGGATGCCGAAGTGCCAATTGATGTCATTAGCGCTGCAGAACTTGAATCCAGCGGTCATACCAGCTTGATATCGGCACTGGCGGCCCTAGTGCCAGGCTTTAACGCACCCGCTCCCAGCATTGCCGACGGCACTGACCACGCGCCACCCTTCACGTTGCGCGGCTTAAACCCAGATCAAGTGCTGGTACTGGTCAATGGCAAGCGCCTGCATCAAAGTTCGCTGTTACACAATAATGGCACTGTAGGTCGCGGCAGCTCCAGCGTCGACCTGAACATCATTCCTTTAGATGCAGTCAGTCGTGTAGAAATTTTGCGCGAAAGCGCATCAGCTCAATATGGCTCCGATGCCATCGCTGGAACCATCAACATTATCCTTAAAGGCTATGGCCAATCTAGCCAAGCCCGTATGCACTACGGAAAAACCAGCAAAGGCGATGGTGAGCATAAGCAAGCCAGCATCTTCCATAGCGTGCCACTGAGCGGTGACGGTTTTATTAATTTGACTGGGGCATGGCGCGACCGTGGCCGTAGTAATCGTGCGGCTGCAGATACGGAGGACGGAGGCCGGATCAATACACGCTTTGGTGATGCAGACACCCAGGATGGCTCGTTCTTGCTGAATGCCGAACTACTGCAAGGTGATACCACACTTTACTCACACGCGTTGTATAACCGCAGACTGAGCAATGCAGGTGCTTTCTTTCGACGTGCCGATAGTGAGCAAAATATTCCCGAACTGTACCCTGATGGCTTCCTGCCAAAAATCGCCCCCAAAATAACCGATTATTCTTTTAGCGGCGGCGCTAAAGGCATCCTCAGCGATGACACACACTGGGACCTGAGTTACACCCACGGCCATAATGACTTCCACTTTTACCTAAAAAACTCGCTCAATGCTTCACTGGGACGCATCAGCCCAACTTCGTTTGATGCAGGATCCACTGACTACACTCAACAGATATTGAATCTGGCCCTGAGCAAAAAAATCGGTTTACACACTCTGTCATACGGCTACGAATGGCGCGAGGAGCACTATCGTATTAACGCTGGTGATAGCGCTTCTTACGTACAAGGTCCGCACCCTAGTGCCGGTGGTTCTCAAGGTTTTCCAGGTTTTGGCCTAGCCAACGAGGTATCGCAGCGACGCCAAACCCACTCCATTTATGGCGATTTAAACTACCGGCTTAGCCAACGCTGGACCTTAGATACAGCCACACGCTTGGATCATTCCAGTGACTTTGGTAGCACTTTTAGCGGCAAGCTGGCTTTACGCTTTCGTCCAACCGATACCTTGCTACTACGCGCCAGCCTTAATACTGGCTTTCGTGCACCCTCCTTAACGCAAAGTCATTTTTCCTATACAGGCTCCTACCGCAACAGTGCCGATCCTGCTCCAACCCTCTGGGGCAACTTTGCAGTGGATCATCCCGTCAGCAGAGCGCTGGGAGCAAAAGATCTGAAAGTAGAAAAATCGACCCATTTTGCTATGGGCCTCGTCTTTGAGCCTGCAGCGAACCTTACTGCAAGCGTTGATGGTTTTATCACCGACATCAATGACCGCATCATGCCAACGGCCTATATTTCAGCCGACAGTGTGCCGACAGCCAAATCGACTCTGAAACAATACGACATCGATGGCGCAGTTTATTTTACCAACGCGATCAAAACCCGCACCCATGGCGTAGACTTGCGTCTTGACTACAGCCATGAATTGAAGCAAGGCGCAACACTGAAGTTTCGCAGTGGTTACCAATACAGTAAAACCCGCATCCAAAGCATCAACCCACCATCTACAGTGCTGGGTAATAATGCTGAAAACGTAGTGCTGGATTCTTTTAGCCGAGTTCTAGTGGAACAAGGGCAACCAGCCCATCGTTTCAATCTTCGCAGCACCTACTCAACTCGATCTTATGACTTGATGTTTAATTTGAATCGTTTTGGCGCCTATGCCAGCACCTTGGATCATTACAAAGTTGGTTTTGCTGCCAAGTGGACGCTGGATGCGGAACTGGCATATCACTTTGACCAGTCACTGACGGTGGCATTAGGTGGGGTAAATTTATTTGACACTGAACCTGACACATGGGAAGACTCAGGATACCCGAGGGATCCTGCCGACAAAGTCGTTCCTTACTCCCAGTATTCACCACTCAACTTTAATGGTCGCTATATCTATATGCGTGCACATTATAAATTTTAAGAGTATTACTTGGATCTGTACTGCATAGAGTCTTTTTGCTGAAGCCATTAAGGTTGTGTGAGTTGAGAAATACGCAACCCTAGGTATTCAGCTCGCAAAGGCTGTAAGTTATTGTTATCGCTCTTCAATCCAGCAGCTCAATGCCTAAACTCTCGAGCAAATACACTGCCTCAAACTTAGAAAACTTAGCGCCTTGTAGTTGATTTTCTAACACATTGAGTGAGAGCTGACTGGATTCGCTAAAGTTTGCCCCTTGTAAGTTGGTGCGCATAAACAAACTATGGCTAAAATCACAGCTGGTCATCAAGGCTTGCGAAAAATCGCCTTCACGAAAATCCACGTCATGCACTTTGCATTCATCAAGTACCAGCGCTTGTAAGGTCAAGCCGAAAAAAGATGAATCATTGAGCAGGCATTGGCGAAAACTGAGTTCAAAGTCTTTGTGGTATTGCGACCAGGTGGCGCGCGTCCAATCCACAGCCAGCAGTTTGCACTGAAGAAAACTCAAGCCAAACAGCCGCGTATAAGGCAGGCTGATTAAGCTCAACTGACAACGATTAAACGTGCAGTTAATAAAACGACAAGCTTCGAAGGTGGCACCGCTGAAATGACAGTCAATAAAGCTGCACTCTTCAAACTCACTGCCAATGCAGACTAAATCGCGCTGATCCAAGCAGTTAAATGATACTGCAAAGTACTGTTGCTGACTTTCTATCGTGCTCAAGACAACCTCTATTCGATCTGTGCATCGCATGAATTGATTAAAAGGGTAAAACTCTGCCATCCCAATTTAATAGCGCACCACTGATTTCCGGCTTTAAACCATCGCGCACCTTGAGTAAACGCTGTGCAGTCTGCGCCGCTGTTTGTAGTTGCCCTTGCGCAAGATTACTTTGGAATGGCTCGGACAACGGCGTATCAGTGGTACCAGGATGCACAGAGACAATGCAGGCACTCGGATTAAGTCTGGCGACTTCCAAACTGAAATTTTTAACCAGCATATTTAACGCCGCTTTACTCATGCGGTAGCTGTACCAACCACCCAAATGATTATCGGTAATGCTGCCGACTTTAGCGCTGAGCACTAAGACTTTAACCTCTGGACTACGGGTTAAATACCGAAACAAAGCACGTAAATACTGCGCAGGAATAACCACATTGCTGTGCAAGCGCTGCAGCAACTGCTCGCTACTCAGTTGGCGAATGGTTTTCTCTGGCATACCTAAGTCATCGTGCAACACACCATTACAGATAAAAACTGTATCCGGCTGTTGTTGTAAGGCTTGCTCTACGCTGTGCTGGCAGCTGCCTTCGCTCTGCAAAGCATCTTGCTGCCAAATGTAAGCGCTATGTTTGGGTGCTGGCTGGCGACTAATGATGTTCACCTGCGCGCCTTGCTGATGACACTGCTCTGCGATGGCTTGTGCGATATGGCTGCTGCCGCCAATAATCAAAACTGATTTAGACATAGTGTCACCTTAAACTGAGGTGTTGCGCTTAGCGGTTTCGTCTGATGATTCGAGCCTATTACTGTTGATCCAGAGGCAACTTAGCATGCCCTGCCGAGCTATCAATACACAGTGCTCAAATAATAAAAAAGGCGACTGTTTAAAGTCGCCTTTTAAAGGATATATGACCCGCTAAAGCTTAAGCAGCAATACTGCCTTTGAGCTTATTCATCGCGTTTTTCTCAAGCTGACGAATCCGCTCTGCCGAGACGCCATATTGTGCGGCGAGATCATGCAGGGTGACTTTTTCATCAGACAACCAACGTTGCTGCAGAATATCGCGACTGCGCTCATCGAGCTGACTCAGCGCCTCATGCAAGTTACTGCTAGAGTTCTCAGTCTGATCAGAGGCTTCCAACTGCAAAGCTGGATCATAGGTATGGTCTTCGAGATAATTCGAAGGTGACTGATAGGCGCTCTCATCATCGTCACTATCGGACGGATCAAACGACATATCGTGACCGGTTAAGCGGCTTTCCATCTCGCGCACTTCGCGTGCTTCCACACCTAAAGAGTCCGCCACAGCATCCACTTCAGAATTGGTCAGCCACGCTAAACGTTTTTTCTGGCGACGTAAGTTAAAGAACAGTTTGCGCTGAGCTTTAGTGGTCGCAACCTTAACGATGCGCCAGTTGCGCAGCACATATTCGTGAATTTCAGCTTTAATCCAGTGCACAGCAAAAGATACTAAGCGCACACCCATTTCTGGATTAAAGCGCTTCACAGCTTTCATCAAACCCACGTTACCTTCTTGAATCAGGTCGCCTTGGGGTAAGCCGTAACCTGAGTAACTACGCGCGATATGCACCACAAAACGTAAGTGGGCCATGACTAATTGGCGTGCAGCATCTAAATCTTGGTGATAATACAAACGTTCACCCAAATCACGCTCTTGCTCTACCGAGAGTAGCGGAATTGAGTTAACGGAATGCACATAAGACTGCAGGTTCGCACCTGGGCTTAACATTTGTGCTGTTTGTAATGCGGTCGTGGTGGTCATTAATATCCTCCAACGGGTAACAATTTCTGTAAAATACTATTGATTCTAAGACGCTAATTTAACCATAAAGTTCCCCTTTTCGGGGCTTTAAAACATGCTGAAACACTTATCCTAGAAGGCTTTGCCATTAACGCGGTGATAACTCTCGCAGGTGCCGTGCTACGGCTAACCATGCACCGATGTAACCCAGTAATACTGCACCAAGTAGCAAGGAAAAGCCATCTTCGACCGGCACACCGGACAAAGTGAACTCACTGCCGTACAGTTGTGCGAGTTGCACCACCGAGTCATTCAGCCAATCAAGACCGAAAGCCAGCAGTAACCAAGCCAATATGCCACCGGCTAAGCCATAGAGCACGCCCATATATAAGAACGGACGACGCACATAGCCATCGGTGCCGCCAACCAGCTTAATCACTTCAATTTCAACACGGCGATTTTCAATGTGCAGGCGAATAGTGTTACCCACCACCAGCAATAACGCCGCAATCAGCAGCACAGATAACGCGAAGATAAAATGCTCACCCATCTGCAAAATCGCCGCTAAGCGCTCAATCCACATCAGATCAAGCTGGGCTTGCTGCACCTTGGGCATGCTTTTCAGCTCATCCAGTAAAGCCACCAAAGTGTCTTTATCAACCACTTCTGGAGTGACTAAAATACTGCCTGGCAAAGGATTATCAGGTAATTCGCGCAACGCTTCGCCTAAGCCAGACTGCTCTTGGAACTCTGCCAGCGCTTGCTCACGGCTGATCCATTGCACCTCAGCCACGTGCTCATGTTCAGCTATTTTGTCGCGCAGCAACTCACCGTAAGTATCGCCAGCGTCTAACTCTAGAAACAGCGAGATTTGCGCAGCACGCTGCCATGAGCCACCGAGCTGACTGACATTTTCTAATAACAGCGCCAGCCCCATCGGCAAACTTAAAGCAACGGCCATCACCAAGCAGGTAAAAAAACTACCGAGCGGCTGACGGACTAAACGGCTGACACTGTCTCTGCAACTGGCGCGGTGATTTTCCACCCAAGCCCGCAGCTGATTACGAAAACCACGGGTGTCGGACAAAGACGACTCAACTTGATTTTTTGTCGTGGCGCCAACGCGCTCACCGGGCTGATCTGGGGTTACACGGGCAGAACACATTAGACAGCCTCTCCATCACCAATCAAACGACCACGTTGCAAGGTCAGCATACGCTGGCGCATGCGTGCAATTAATGCCAAGTCATGACTGGCAATCAGCACCGTGGTGCCGAGTTGATTAATGTCTTCAAACACTGACATGATTTCAGCGGCAAGACGCGGATCAAGGTTGCCAGTAGGCTCATCGGCCAGTAAGAGCGCCGGCTGATGGACAATTGCCCGAGCGATACCAACACGTTGCTGTTGGCCAGTGGATAAGTCTGCAGGAGCCTGCAGGGCTTTATCTTTTAAGCTGACCCGCTCCAGCGCTAAGCTGACGCGCTGGTTAATTTCTTCTTGCGGCAAACCTAAAATCTGCAGCGGTAAGGCCACATTGGCAAACACACTGCGATCAAACAATAATTGGTGATTTTGAAAAACCACTCCAATTTGGCGGCGCAAAAATGGAATCTGAGCATTGGTGATTTTGGCGAGATCTTGTCCAGCCAAGAGCAATTTACCGGCTGAGGGTCGCTCCATCGCGAGCAACAAACGCAACATGGTACTTTTACCAGCACCTGAGTGACCGGTGACAAATAAAAACTCACCACGGCGCACGCGAAAACTCAACTCATGCAAACCAACATGTCCGTTGGGATAACGTTTTGCGACCTGCTCAAATCGAATCATGCAGAATCCTTCTCGGCAAATAACGCTTTAACAAAATCATCGGCAACAAAATCACGCAAATCATCGATGCCTTCACCGACACCAATATAGCGCACGGGAATTTGAAAATGTTTGGCCAGAGCAAAAATAACCCCACCTTTGGCCGTGCCATCCAGCTTGGTCAGCGCAAGACCTGTCAATGGAATGGTTTCATTAAACTGACGGGTTTGATTGATCGCATTTTGTCCAGTACCAGCATCCAACACCAACAGCACTTCATGCGGTGCGCTGTCATCCAGCTTGCTCATCACACGACCGACTTTACGCAGCTCTTCCATCAAATTGTCTTTAGTGTGCAAGCGCCCTGCGGTATCAGCAATGAGCACATCCATGCCACGCGATTTAGCCGCTTGCAGCGCATCAAAAATCACTGAGGCTGAGTCTGCACCGGTGTGCTGGGCAATTACTGGGATTTTATTGCGCTCACCCCAGACTTGCAGTTGTTCAACTGCAGCAGCACGGAAGGTATCACCGGCGGCTAACATGACTTTTTTGCCGTCTTTTTGCAGACGTGCGGCTAACTTACCAATAGTAGTGGTTTTACCCGCGCCATTGACACCGACCACGAGAATCACATAAGGCTTTTTCTCGGCAGTGATCTGCATCGGCTGCTCAATTGGACGCAATAAATCCGCCATTTCCACTTGCAGCGCTTGATACAAAGCACCACTGTCGGCTAATTCTTTACGTGCAACCCGTCGAATTAAATTGCCCATAATGGCAGTAGTAGCTTCCATTCCGACGTCTGCGGTCAGTAAGCGCGTTTCCAGCTCATCGAGCAGGTCATCATCAATTTCTTTTTTACCCAGAAACAGGCTGGCCATGCCTTCGCCAAGACTGGAGCTGGTTTTGGCTAAGCCTTGCTTTAAACGTGCGAACCAACTGGCTTTGTTATCTTGCGGCTTATCCTGTCCACCAAGATTTGCATCCAGTTTCGCTTCGTCAGCATCGCCAGCTATTTCTGTTTCTGGTTCTGGCACAACAAGCGGCGCTACTGGCGCAGGCGGCACAACAACTTCACTACCGCCACTGATTCGAAAGCGTGAATAGGCTGGACGAGCAGGTTCTATGGCAGTGCTCGGTGTATCCAAGGTCTGTGCTGGGACTGACTCGGCAACAGGCGCTGTGGTTAATTCAGGTATTGGCGTAATGCTTGGTTGCAGCGGCGCAGCACTAGGCTCGCTCTGCTGCTCACGTGGCGCAGGCACTGGCTCAGCAATAAGAGCCGGCACTGGTTCAGTAACCACTTGAGCATCAGCTTGATGGTGCACAAAAGAAGCAGCCGTCGCCGCTAAAGTCGACTCAGCATCTGCCGTTTGCTGAGGCTCAGAAAGCGCGGTAGAGCTCACTGTTTGCGCCGCACTAGGCGACTCAACTGGCTGTACTGGATCAGAACTAACAAGCGTTGAGCTGACAGCTTCAACAGCTGCAGCGACCTGCTCTACTGGCGCAGTATCAGGCTCAGGCTCGTCATTGAGGATAGCGGGCTCTGCGTGAGGCTCTACAACTGTAGATACTTGCTCAGGAGCAACCTCTGGTTGAGCGGTTTCAGCTGCCTGCACTGTAGACTCAGCGGCACTAGGCTCTGGCGTTTGCGGCTCAGCATTCTTTTTGCTAAACCAAGAAAATAAGCCTTTTTTAACAGGCTTAGCTGCGGATTCACTGGCTGCTTGATCAGCAGTCTCAGGAGTATCAGCGCGAGGCGCTGGCTGTGGTGTTTTTTTGTCGTCGCCGGAACCAAACATAGAAAAAGGCTATCTCAGCAGGTCACACAAACTGTGTTATATCAATAAGTACACGCAGTTGTGGTTGTTAATAAAATGGTTGCGTATCCTAGCACCTCTAAGCCTCTGTAGCTAAACTCAGAGCGCAGTTTGAAAGGTCCAAAGCATGAAAAAATACTTAAGTTACATCGTACTCTTTTTCTCCAGTACTTTTATAGCGCCACTTATGGCGCAAACCACTACAACCGAGTTCAGCTTGGACAACGGACTTAAGGTGATCGTTCGCGAAGATCACCGTGCGCCAGTGGTGGTCAGTCAGCTTTGGTACAAAGTCGGCTCCAGCTACGAAAAGCCTGGCAGCACAGGTTTAGCCCACGCCCTCGAACACATGATGTTTAAGGGCAGCAGCAAGCTCGGCCCTGGCGAATCTTCACGAATTCTACGTGAGTTGGGTGCTGAAGAGAATGCGTTCACCAGCGATGATTACACCGCGTATTATCAAGTGCTCGCGCGTGATCGTTTAGCCGTTGCCTTAGAAATGGAAGCCGACCGTTTGGCCAGCCTGACCTTGCCAGAAGATGAGTTCTTGCGAGAAATTGAGGTGATCAAAGAAGAGCGACGCATGCGCACTGACGATCGCCCGAGTGGTTTGGCCTATGAGCGTTTCAAAGCACTGGCTTACCCTGCTAGCGGTTATCACATTCCGACCATTGGCTGGATGCATGACCTTGAGCGCATGACCATCGCTGATTTACGCGACTGGCATGAACGCTGGTATGCACCCAATAACGCAACGTTAGTGATTGTCGGCGATGTGCAGCCTGACGAAGTTAAAACACTGGTCACCCGTTACTTCGCGAAAATCCCGGCGCGCCCTATTCCTGCGGTCAAACAGCCACTGGAACTGGCTGAACCTGGCCAACGCAGCTTAACCTTATATTTAAAAACTCAATTACCCAGCTTAATGATGGGCTTTAACGTGCCCAGCCTTTCTAGCACTGACAAGCCCACTGACGTGCATGCCTTACGCTTAATCGGCGCACTTTTAGATGGCGGCAGCAGTTCTCGCTTACCTGCACAGCTGGTACGCAAACAAGAGTTGGTTGCCGGCGCTTCCGCTTGGTACAACGCCTTTGCCCGTGGCGACAGTTTATTTGTTTTATCTGCCACACCCAATGTGCAAAAAGGTAAAACTCTCGCGGATGTTGAGGCCGGTCTCTGGCAGCAACTTAAGCAGCTACAAGACACTCCGCCTAGCACCGCCGAACTGGCTCGCGTACGTGCGCAAGTAGTCGCCGCTGAAGTTTATCAACAAGACTCAATCACCAGCCAAGCCACGCAGATTGGCACGTTAGAAACTGTTGGTCTGTCTTGGCGCTTACAAGACACTGACTTAGCCGCGCTCGAAGCGGTAACGCCTGCTGACATTCAAGCAGCAGCCAAACAGTTCTTCACCCAGAGCCGAGCAACAACCCTGTATGTCCACCCTGAGGAGGCGCGCCCATGATGTCTTTACGTATTTTTAGCGCCAGCCTGATCAGTGCAGCATTACTGTTTAATGCAGGCTGCAGCACTTTTAGTCAGCAGCAAGCACTGCAAAGCAACTCAGTCGAGCAACGCATCAGCAGCTTAGCCGCGCTGTCCAAGCAAAGCCCAATCACCCGCACCCTCGACATTCAGGAATGGCGCACCTCAGCTGGCACTAAAGTGCTATTTATGGCCGCACCTGAATTGCCCATGTTTGATTTGCGTTTAACTTTTGCTGCCGGTAGCAGTAAAGACCAGCAGACCTACGGCTTAGCCAACCTCACCAGCGCCATGCTCAATGAAGGCACCGGCACCTTAGATGCGGGACAAATCGCCGCGCGCTTTGAAGACCTTGGCGCCGAGTTTTCTGCTGGCTCCTACCGCGACATGGCAGTGGTGAGTTTGCGCAGTCTCAGTGACGCTAAACTTAGCAGCCCTGCTCTAGAGTTATTTAGTCAGGTCGCCGCCCAACCAAGTTTCCCGGCGGCTTCATTGGCGCGAATTAAAAACCAATTATTAGCAGGTTTTGAATACGACAAACAAAACCCCGGCAAGCTCGCTTCTTTAGCTCTGTTTGAGCAGCTGTACGGTGAGCATCCTTACGCACATTCAAGCTCAGGTAACGCTGAATCTGTACCGGGCATTAGCCGTCAGCAACTGCAGGAATTTCATCGTAACTATTACACGGCAGGCAATGCACAAATTGCTTTGGTCGGTGATTTAAGCATTGCTCAAGCGAAAGCCATCAGTGAAAAAGTCTCCGCACGCTTACCGCAAGGAACCGCGGCGGCGGTGACTCCAGAACCGGTTAAAACACCGACATCCAACACCCACATTGAGTTTCCTTCAACCCAAACCCATATTTTGCTGGCACAACTCAGCGTCAAACGTGGCGACCCTGATTATCCAGCATTGTTTTTAGGTAACCAAATTCTTGGCGGCGGTGGTTTTGGCACGCGCCTGATGGAGGAAGTGCGAGAAAAACGCGGCCTGACCTATGGCATTTATTCCAGCTTAAGCCCAATGCAGGCCACCGGTCCTTTTATGATTAACGTACAAACCCGTGCCCAGCTCAGCGAGGCAACACTGCAATTGGTGCAAGATTTACTGCGCGATTACCTTGAAAACGGCCCTACTGCCGCCGAACTCGCCGATGCTAAACGCGAAAGCCTCGGTAGCTTTCCGCTCAGTGCCGCCAGTAACTCGGCGATTGTTGGGCAATTGGCGGCCATCGGCTTCTACGATATGCCACTGAGCTGGATGAGTGATTTTATGCAAGATGTGCAAGCGCTGACTGTTGAGCAGGTGCATGCAGCCTTTCAGCGTCATTTGAATCCTGAGCAGTTAGTAATTGTGACGGCTGGCCCTACGGTTGAGCAATTACCTTTGCCTGAGCCGGTTGATCGCTCAGCAGCCAGCGCACCTGCAGGACGCCAACACTAATGGCTAAGAAACCTACACAAAGCGCACGCGCCAGCTCCATACGGATCATTGGTGGAGAATGGCGCTCACGCAAACTGACAGTACCTGATGCACCAGGTTTACGACCAACACCTGATCGCGTGCGTGAAACGCTATTTAACTGGCTCGCACCGACAATCCAAGGGGCGCGCGTACTCGATGCTTTTACCGGCAGTGGCGCGCTGTTTCTTGAGGCATTGTCGCGCGGTGCCAGCACTGGCGTGGCAATCGATGCAAGCACTAACGCCGTCAACAATCTGCGCCGTAATCTAGCGGTATTGCAATGCGATGATGCTGAAGTGTTACGCGTGGATAGCTTGCAATATTTGAGCAACAAGACCGAGCAAGGCTTTGATATTGTTTTACTTGATCCGCCGTTTCACCAAGACTTACTGTTAAGCGCCTGCCAGCTGTTAGAAGACAACAACTGGCTCAATAAAGATGCTTGGATTTACACCGAAAGCGAGCAAGCACCGTCCAGTCTAGGTGTGCCTAGCAGCTGGCGTTTGCACCGTGAAAAGCACACAGGACAAGTGCATTACGCGCTCTGGCAAAAAGTCTCTTGAACCTTGCTTGCTGACTTAATCAAGCAAATCCAGTAACTTAGTCTTTTTTAATAGTGCCATCGGGGTGATGCGTGGAAGCTTTGAAAGGCAAGCTGGCAGTGGGTGCCTTAAAACTAATTGCGGCATTACCGTGGCGTGGTGTGCAAAATTTTGGCCGTGTATTCGGCTGGCTGATGTGGAAAATTCCTAACCGCTCACGCGAGGTCGCACGGATTAACCTTAGCCACTGTTTTCCAGAGTTAAACGCTGAAGAGATTGACCAGTTGACCGGACGCAGTCTTAAAGGCATCGGCAAATCCTTCACTGAGAGCGCCTGTGCATGGATCTGGCCACCGGCTAAAACCCTAGAATATGTCCGCGAAGTCGAAGGCTTAGAAGTGCTGCAAGAAGCATTGGCCAGCGGCAAAGGTGTCGTGGGCATCACCAGCCACCTTGGCAATTGGGAAGTACTCAACCACTTTTATTGCGCGCAATGTAAGCCAATTATTTTTTACCGTCCGCCGAAATTAAAAGCACTCGATGAACTGCTGAAAACTCAGCGTGTGCAACAAGGTAACCGCGTCGCACCCTCAACCCGTGAAGGCATCATTAGCGTGATTAAAGAAGTGCGCAATGGTGGCTCGGTGGGTATTCCTGCAGATCCAGAACCGAGCCTTAGCTCTGGCGAGTTCGTCCCTTTTCTTGGTACTACAGCATTAACCAGCAAGTTTGTCGCTGGCATGCTCGGCGGCAAACAAGATAAAGTCAGCGCAGTCTTTTTACATGCCATTCGCCTAGAAGACGGCAGCGGTTTTAAAGTCGTTCTGGAAGCGGCGCCCGATGATATGTACAGCACTGATACTTACACAGCAGTCAGCGCCATGAGTCGCGTACTGGCCAGTTATGTGCAGCGCTGGCCTGATCAGTACATGTGGACCATGAAGCGCTTTAAAAAGCGCCCTGAAGGCGAGAAACGCTGGTACTAACTTTACTATCAATAACAGTATTGATCTTGCGAGGCAAAGCAGCTTACAGTTGAGCCCTACAGTATTTTTAAATGAGTATCTGTCTATGTCATCACATTTGCGCCAAAGCATTCGCACCAGCATGAATTGCCAGATCAAGATCTGCCACCCATCATTTGGAGAAATTTTCGCAACCACCGAAGACTTATCCGATGAAGGGGTATTTATTAAACACGCTGATATGATCAAGCTTAAAAAAGGTGACATTGTTACTGGACAGGTGCAAGGCTTGCCGATTGAAGCCCCCATCTTAAAAATGGAAATTATGCGCATCACCAGTTCAGGTGCAGGGCTGAAGTTTTGCCGAGATTAAGACTAACGCTCAGACATTAAGCCATATTCACGTCAACCTGAGCTGAATAGGCTTAACGCTATCTATGCCGTTAAGCTGCGACGGAAACGCGCCAAGGCCACTAAGAAGAACACTGTACCTATCGCTGCCAACGCCAGCATTTCCGGCCAAACCAAGCCAACCCCTGCTCCTCTAAACAAAATCGCCGTCGACAAGCTGACAAAGTGCGTGGTCGGAGAAAACTGCATCACCATCTGTAACCACTCTGGCATGCTATCGAGTGGTGTACTACCGCCAGATAGCAGCAGCATTGGCATCACTACCGGAATCGCTAACAGACCAAACTGTGGAATCGAGCGCGCCATCGTGGTTAAGAACACCGCCAGTGCAGTACTGGCAAATAAATACAGTCCAGTAACAAACAGATACAACAGCATTGAGCCAGCCAACGGCACACCTAGAGCTTTTTTGACAATCAACTCAAGCGACAGCCAGGTACAAAACACCACCACCAAAACGCTAGTCCAGACTTTCGCCAGCATGATTTCAAAAGCCGTTAACGGCAGCACTAGCAAGTGCTCCAAGGTACCGTGCTCACGCTCACGTAACAGCGCCGTACCAGTCAATAAAATAGCGAGAATAGTGACGTTATTGATGATCTGAATAATTGCTAAAAACCAGCCGCTTTGCATATTGCTATTGAACAAGGCTCGGGTTGTCAGCTTAATCGGCGGCTCGCTGGCTGCGCCACTTAATTGCTGCAGCTCGCGCTGAAAAATACGCCCCATATAGCCAGCACCCATAAAGGCTTGGCTCATCGCCGTGGCATCCACATTGACTTGCAGTTCAGGCTGCTTACCAGCCATTAGGTCTGCTTGAAAATCCACCGGCACATTAATTACGAAGGTGTAGCGCCCACTGTCGAGCACTTCATCAATTTGCGCATAAGGTATAAGCACTGGCGTTTGAAACTGTGGCGGCCGTAATACTTCAGCGAGCTGGCGTGACAGACGACTGTTATCTTCGTCGACAATCGCCACGCTGGCATTGTGTACGCCAATCGAGGAGCCAGAAGCCGGCATATAAATCGCCGCACTAAAGGCATACAGCATAAATAGCAGCAACACTGAGTCATAACGCAGACTGATCAGCTCTTTGATGCCTAAGCGGAAGATGTGAGATAACTTATGCACGACTTAGGCCTCCTGCTTTTTCAAAAGAACCAGACTCAAGCCGGTAAAGCCTAAGAAAAACCCGAACAAGGCTAAACACTGTGGCCACAGATCGCGTAAATTCAAAGCCTTAGTGAAGGTACCCACTGCAATATCCAAGAAATAGCCCGCAGGGAATAACACCCCCATCAGCGCCGCACCACCATCCAGCGAAGAGCGTGGCGTGATCAGCCCAGAAAACTGAATGGTCGGTAAAGTGGTCAAAATCATCGTGCCTAAAATCGCTGCAATTTGAGTTTTAGTCACAGTGGATACCAATAAACCAAAGCTGGTCGTCGCTAACACATAGAGCACGCCACCCACAGCTAAAGCAAAACCACTGCCTTTCAGTGGCACATCAAACAGCCAACGGTTAATTGCCACCAGCAAGGTAAGATTAAGCAGGCTAACCAACAAGTAAGGTATTTGTTTACCCAATAAAAACTCTAAGCGGGTCAAAGGCGTGGCATAAAAGTTGGTGATAGAGCCAAGCTCTTTTTCACGCACCACGCCCAAAGCGGTCAACATCGATGGAATAAACACTAAAATCAGCGCCATCACACCAGGGCCAATGGCATTCACACTGATCACATCTTGGTTGTAGCGAAAACGTGTTTCTAAACGCGCGGGCTGCGCTAAAGACGAAACTGCAGCACTGCCTTCATCACGCAATCGCTGCAAGCTTTCTTGGTGCACAGCTTCGACATAGCCACGGCTAGTTTCCGCGCGAAACGGCATGCCACCGTCCAGCCAAATACCCACTTCAGGTTGTCGTCCCGCATACAAGTCGCGGCCAAATCCTGCGGGGATTTCAATCGCCAATTTAATGTCAGCACGCTGTAAGCGCGCATGTAAGTCCTGCATATTCTCTAAAGGTTCACGTTCGGCAAAATAGCGTGATCCACGAAACGCCTCTAAATAAGCTCGACTCTGCGGACTTTGGTCCTGATCAAGGGTGGCAAAGGCTAAGTCTTCAACATCTAAAGAAATACCAAAGCCAAAAATAATCATCATGAAGACTGCGCCAAGCAAGGCAAAGGCTAGACGCACACGGTCACGCAGCAACTCTTTACTTTCGCGCACAGCCAAAGCTTGAGTGCGCTTCAAACTAAAGCCTCGTCGCGGAATACTGGTTAGCGCTTCGGTGGCAGTGCTTTGTGGCTCATGCTGCTCAGCGCTGAATCCTTGCGCCTCTTGCAAACAGGCCACAAAGGCATCTTCAAGGGTCTCGCCAGCATACTGCTGTTGTAACTCGGCAGGCGTGCCCACCGCCAATACTTTGGCCGCATGCATCAAAGAAATACGGTCACAACGTTCGGCTTCATTCATAAAGTGGGTGGATAAGAAAATCGTCACCCCTTGTTCGCGCGATAACTCAAATAACAGTCGCCAAAAATCATCACGCGCAGCCGGGTCAACGCCTGAAGTGGGCTCATCAAGGATTAACACTTCCGGCTCATGAATCACTGCCACGGCTAAAGATAGACGCTGGCGCAAACCTAATGGCAAGGCACCCGCTTGCTCGTTGGTGTAGCTGCCTAATTCAAAGCGTTTAATCAAGGCTTGCGCGCGCTCAGCACCCACTGCTTTAGGGATATCAAATAAGTGTGCATGCAGTTCAAGGTTTTGCAGTACTGTCAGCTCGCCATACAGGGAGAAACTTTGCGACATAAAGCCAACACGTTTGCGCGTGGCTAAATCATTGGCATCCACAGGTTTACCGAGCAGCCAAGCCTCACCTTCTGTGGCTGGCAGCAATCCGGTCAACACCTTCATAGTGGTGGTTTTGCCACAACCATTGGAGCCTAAAAAACCAAAAATCTCGCCACGCTTAATCTCAAAGCTAACGTTATTGACCGCAGTAAAATCGCCAAAACGTAAGGTTAGATCAGTGGCTTTAATCACGATCTCATGCTTATCTGGGGCAAACGGGGTGATCTGTAGCGGCTCAACCTTAACTGCACCAGCCCCTTGGTAGTGGGTAAAAGCATTATCAAGCTTACCGCTAGGGGTTACGGCTGCTAACTCTTGAGTTAAACCTGAGGCAATCAAGCGACCGCGATCCATCATCAAGCATTGTTCAAACTGCTCAGCTTCTTCCATATAAGCAGTAGCAACCAACAAGGTTAAATGTGGGCGATCAGCGCGCACCGTCTCAATCAAGTCCCAAAAGTGTCGACGCGCTAAGGGGTCAACACCAGTGGTTGGCTCATCAAGAATCAATAAATCGGGGTCATGAATCAGCGCGCAACACAAACCCAGTTTTTGCTTCATGCCGCCCGACAGCTTACCGGCGGGGCGATCGGCAAAATCAGCCAAATCGGTTGCCGCTAAAAGACTGGCCATGCGCACTTCATGCTCAGCTCGACGCAAGCCAAACAAGGTGGCAAAAAAACGGATATTTTCTTTGATCGACAAATCAGGATAAAGGTTATGCCCTAAACCTTGCGGCATAAAAGCAATCCGCTGGTACAAGGTTGAGCGATGACGACGCTGATCAATCGGGCCATCTAAGACCTGCAACTCACCTTGCTGGAGGATTTTCACTCCAGATATCAAGCCAAGTAAGCTCGATTTGCCGGCACCATCAGGTCCAATCAAGCCGCAGCGACTGCCCACTGGCAAACTAAAGCTGACATCTTCCAGCGCCTGCTGCTTGCCATAGCGGTGCGAAATATTGACCGCATTGATTGCTTCTGTGCTCATCTTTTACCTAACGCCCCAATCCGTTTTCGTCGACGACAGTGCTCTATTAACGCTGGGCACTGTCGCTTAAATGCATGACTCGCCGGCCAACACGCTCAGCACAGCGAAGCAGACTTACTGTATCGACTCAGGCCAACTGACATCAGCAGCATGGCGCACGTAGGCAGAGCCCGGCATGCCTGGCTTAGCCTGCGGCACAGCAGCAGGATCGGTGAGGCGCAGCTTCACCCGAAACACTAATTTCTGGCGCTCATCGCGGGTTTCTACTTCTTTGGGTGTGAACTGTGCTTTGGCGGCAACAAAAGCCACTTGGGCAGGCAATGGCTGCTCACGTAATGCGTCTAAAACAATCCGCGCTTCATCACCAGCAGCTAAACGCCCGGCTAAAGCAGACGGTAAATAGACATTCATGTATTGGTCAGACGGATCGATCAATAAAAACACCCGACCACCGGCACCGAGTACTTCACCCGGCTCAGCCAAACGCAATTGCACAATACCGTCCATTGGCGCACGCAAACTGCTGTCATCAATCTCACTGGTCAGTTGCGCGACCATCGCTTCAGCTGCAGTAATCGACGCTTGCGCCGCCTGCACCTGTGCTTTCGATGCCTCTAAGGCTGCCGAAGAGGTATCAAAACGCGCTTGCTGCTGATCAATTTGCTGGCCGCTGGCATGGCCACGTTCAAATAACTCACGAAAACGTTTGAGATCTTGCTGAGCTAAACGGCGCTCACTCTCGCGCAAATGCACTGTTGCCTGAGCTGCAGCGACATTTTCACGGGCACGCAACACTTCTGACTGCGCTTGATTACGCTGCGCTTCTAACGTACGTGTATCCACACGTGCGAGTAACTGTCCTGCACTCACACGGTCGCCTTCGGCCACCAGCACTTCCGCTAAACGACCCGGATGCTTAGTCGCTACCTGCACTTCTGTTGCTTCTAAACGACCGTTCGCTTCGTAAATCCCCTCAGGCAGACGATCTTGTAACGACTTCCAATAGCCAAAACCACCCGCCGCCACTAAAGCCAGCAACAAGGGTGCAATAAATAAACGAGAAGGACTTTTATGCGTAGACATGCTTGCTCCTAGCAAGTGGAAATAATACAACTCGCGGTATCTGCGCTGCATTACTTATAAAATGAATCAAAACTGCAATCTGCAGTTGGTTACCCAACCACTATCCCAGTTTCTGCAATACCCATTAAGCATAAGACTATTGTACCCTCTGCACTGCAGGCGTCCAGACACTACCGTCTTAATCAGCTGTAGAAATATTGATCTAGACAGTCTTAATACAGTTTTAGAGAAAATATAAAATAAAATTGAACTTTAGTTAAAAGTAATAATCTGTGCTTGTTGAGCTGGAGCTATACTTAACTAATTCACATCAATAAAACTGTGCCAAAACACTCGCAACACAGCGAGTCTTGCCAAACAGTTTGCCGAAAGGACGGCAGCGATGAAGAGAAAACCTGATTTACTGTGGATTTTAGCGATTATATTTGGCCTTGGTGTGATTACCACCGGATACACACAAAGCCTATGGGAGCGTTCAGCCAGCTATACAACTCCCGCCTCTTATCAAATGCATATTAGTTTGCTACCACAGACCAACGCTGATCAGTAACCACTGCATTCAACGGCACATCCCAAGACGCTACTGGCAATTGCTCAACCTGCTGACACGCATGCGCTAAACCAATGCGCTGCGGCGTAGTTAAGTGATTACGCTGATGCAACTCAGCAAAACAGCGATCATAAAAGCCACCACCCATACCTAGCCGTCCGCCATGCTGATCAAAGCCCACCAGCGGCAAGAAAACCGCATCCAAAGCCCATACCGAGCGCTGATCTGCTGCACACCAACGCGGCTGCAAAATACCAAAACGATTCTTCTGCCATTGCTGATCACGCGCACGCACGCGCTGAAATACCATTGCGGTTTTTGGCCAACGCGCTAAAACGGGCAAATACACATGCTTACCGCGCCGCCAAGCCTCGCGCATTAGCAAAAGCGGATCAATCTCACCATCACTGGCAATATAGAAAGCAATATGTTGCGCACGACGAAAGAGCGGATGCTGAGCCAATTGTTGATACAACTGCTGCGCCGCTTGAGTTTGCTCAGAGGAAGATAAACTGCGTCGCTTGCTACGTAATAATTTGCGTAGCTGGACTCGATTCAAAGAAGTGTTGCCATCCATCAAAAAAAGACTCCCCGGATGTGTCGCTGTCGACATAGCCCTTGAACCCGAAAGTTCAAGGTGGAGATTACGTCAGATCTTTAGGCTTTCCGCAAGCGGACATGCTCACCAATCTAAAAATGTAATCTCCGGGTTGGTGTGAATCGGCTCAGGGACGCAGTCCACTGGCGCACACTCTAGGGAGACGCTTTTAGTATACACGGATCTTTGCGAGGCTCAAGCACGCTTCATTCGCTGGCATCTAAAGTTTCTTGGACACGATTGACCAACTGCTGAATTTGCGCGGTATCATCTGTGGAAAACAGATCATTGCGCTGCTGATTGTGCAGTTCATGGGTGATATTTAACGCCGCCATCACCGCAATTCGCTCAGCACCAATGACTTTGCCAGCGCGGCGAATTTCACGCATTTTTTTATCTAAGTACTCGGCTGCCCGCTCGAGGTTAGTACTTTCGGCAACCGGACAAGCAATATGATAATCCTTATCTAAAATGCGCACAGTTACCGTCTGCGATTGAGTCATGAATCCTGCTCCAATGCTTTGAGTCGAGAAATCATAGCTTCGACTTTTTGCCGAGCTATTTCATTTTTTTCTATGAGCTGCCCACGCTCTACACGCAATGCTTTATTTTGCGTTTTAAGTTCAGCGTTACGTTGAATCAGTTGCTCAACGACCTGCACTAAGGCTTGCAAATCAGTACTTTTCACCAGCCCTCCAGGCACTCTTCAGTCATATCAGACAGCCACTATACTTGTCATTCTAGCGCTCGCCTGCCGTAGCGCACAGTGCTATAAGGCACATCTAAGAAATAAATTTATACAGTAGCATTTAGCATAAAGCGCTGCGCTACCGAGCACTTATGGGTAAGAAAAGTTATCGACGGGCTGCAAATATCACTGTTTAGCAGCATACTGAACAACGCGATATACTTGCACTCATAGCACTACCGACCACTAAAGCCACTTACCAGTTCCATTACTTCGGATTTTTCATGCCTCAATCTCAATCTGCTTATACCTCATTTGCTGCTTTACTCAACACCAGCGGCCATCCTGTCTCACCCGCCGAACTGCAAGGTTTACTGCTCGGCCGCTGCTGCGCTGGCGCAGGTTTTGCAGGACCTGGCTGGCTCGAAGAAGCACAAGATTTATTCGACAGCGAAATACCCAGCAGCCTACATGCTGCATTACTGGGCTTACAAGAAATGGTCAAAGCAGAGCTTATCGCACAGAGCAGCGTCTCTTTAACCTTATTGTTACCTAATGATGATGATCCGTTAGCCGAGCGCACTATTGCCGTTGGCCAGTGGGCACAAGGTTTTTTAAGCGGCTTTGGTGGCAATATCGGTAACACTGAGCTGTCTAAAGATGTGCGTGAAATTCTTGAAGACTTGATTTCCATTGCGCAAATTCAAGCCGACGACGAAGAAGATGAAGACGGCGAAGTGGCCTATATGGAAATCAACGAGTACTTGCGCGTTGCTCCACTGTTCATTTTCACCGAGTGCGCCAATTACATTGCACCCAGCACTGACGACGCAACACCTGCCGTACACTAATTAAGGAGCCACAGTACATGCGCTCAATCAGCACGTCTGAATACGCCCAACGCCGCCAACAATTGATGCAACGCATGACGCCCAACAGCATTGCGATCTTGCCGGCAGCTGCCATAAGTACCCGTAACAGCAGCGTTGAATACCCGTATCGGCAACACAGTGACTTTTTCTACTTATCTGGTTTTGCTGAGCCAGAAGCAGTACTGGTGTTAATTCCCAAGCGTGAACATGGTGAGTTCATTGTCTTTTGCCGGGAGCGTAATCCTGAACGTGAGCTATGGGATGGTCTGCGCGCGGGTCAAGAGGGTGTGATTGCCGATTATCAAGCCGATGATGCGTTCCCGATCAACGATATTGATGACATTTTGCCCGGTCTGATTGAAGGTCGTGATCGCGTCTATTACTCAATCGGTAACAATCCAGAATTTGATCAACAAATGATGGAATGGCTCAATAGCATTCGCAGTAAAGCGCGGATGGGCGCACAGCCACCGGAAGAGTTTGTGGTGCTGGATCACCTACTGCACGATGCGCGCCTGTACAAAAGCTCTGCTGAAATCGCCACCATGCAACAAGCCGCTGACATTTCTTGCCGCGCCCATATCCGCGCGATGCAAGCGTCTAAGCCTGGTCTTCACGAATACCACTTGGAAGCCGAACTGGATTATGAGTTTCGTAAAGGCGGCGCCCGACTACCAGCCTATTCATCGATTGTTGCTAGCGGTCACAACGCCTGTATTTTGCATTACACAGAAAACAATGCGCCGCTGCAGGATGGTGATTTAGTACTGATTGATGCTGGTTGCGAAATCGACTGCTATGCCAGCGATATCACCCGCACCTTCCCGGTCAATGGCCGTTTCAGCCCTGAGCAAAAAGCTATTTATGAAATCGTTCTGCAAGCGAACCTCGAGGCGATGAACTATATCTCGCCTCAGCACCGCTGGAATGATGCCCATGACGCTACAGTGCGAGTGATTACTGCAGGCTTATTAGCCCTTGGTTTGCTGCAAGGTGAGCTCGATGAGCTGATTGCCAGCGAAGCCTACAAACCTTTTTACATGCATCGTGCTGGACACTGGCTCGGTTTAGATGTACATGATGTTGGCGATTATAAAGTGCATGGCGAATGGCGCATGCTCGAAGTGGGCATGACCATGACCGTTGAGCCAGGTATCTATATTGCCGTCGATAACCACACTGTACCGGCACAATGGCGCGGCATTGGTGTGCGCATTGAAGATGACGTGGTCGTTACCGACAATGGCTGCCAGGTTCTGACCAACGCTGTGCCGAAAACCGTCGAAGCCATTGAGCAACTGATGGCCGCTGCGCAGCAAACAGGAGCTTAAGCCATGAGCCGAGTGCAGATCGCGATCATTGGTGGCGGCTTAGTTGGCGCCAGCCTCGCTTTAGCGTTACAAGCAGGTGCACGGGAACGGCAATGGAAGATTGTACTCATCGAACCCTATGCTCCTGGCGACAGCTATCAGCCTAGCTACGATGCACGCGCTTCGGCTTTGTCTTATGGCAGTCAACAAATTTATCAGCGCTTAGGGCTGTGGCCGTCGATCGCACCGCGCGCTGAAGCGATTAAAAACATTCACATTTCTGACCGTGGACGCTTTGCCGCAGCACGCATCAGTGCTGCCGATGAAGGCGTACCAGCATTAGGTTATGTCGTAGAAAATGCATGGCTGGGGCATTGTTTATGGGCTGCCTTAGACAGCGATGTCGTCGAGTGGCGTTGCCCTGCCAGCGTTGAACAGATGCAAACCCTCAACGACGGCTACCGTCTGCAGCTTGATGACGGCAGCAGTCTTGATTGCGACTTAGCTATTTTAGCCGACGGTGGACGCTCAGGTCTGCGTGAGCAACTGGGCATTCACGCGCAAAGCACACCTTACGGACAAAACGCCTTAATCAGCAATATCAGCACTGCACTGCCGCACCAAGGTTTAGCCTTTGAGCGCTTTACCGACGATGGCCCGCTGGCTTTACTGCCTTTGCCGGATAACCGTTGCGTGCTGATTTGGACACGTGAACCAGCTGAAGCGCAGCGCTTGTATGCGCTACCAGACAAGGAATTCTTAGAAGAGCTGCAAACCTGCTTTGGCTACCGTTTAGGTGCAATCGAGCAGGTTGGCAGCCGCCATTTGTACCCATTAAGCTTGATAGAAAGTAGCGAGCAAGTGCGCGCTAACTTAGTGGTACTGGGCAATGCTGCACACAGCTTGCACCCCATTGCTGGACAAGGTTACAACCTCTCGCTGCGCGACAGTATGGCCTTGGCTGAATGTTTATTAGCCGGCCCTGAAACGCCCGGCGATTTAGCCACTTTGCAGCGTTTTCAAAGCAACCAACAACTCGATCAAGAGCTGACCATTGGCTTTTCTGATCGCGTCACCCGCTTATTTTCAACAGGCCAACCCTTGCTGGCCAGTGGGCGTAACTTGGGCTTACTCGGTCTCGATCTCTTACCACCGGCCAAACGCTGGTTTGCTCGTCAAGCCATGGGCCTCGGCATACGCGGCACACAGGATAAAGTTTAGTCATGCAAAATAAAAAACTGGCACGCAAAGCTCGCTCTTTACGCTGGCTGATGAATCTTTACCCGCCTTATTTAGGCGCTGGGGTCAAAGTGCGAAATATCAGCCCAGACTTTCGCGAAGTGCAGGTCAGCATGGGTTTAACTTGGTACAACCGCAATTATGTTCGCACCCAGTTTGGTGGCTCGTTGTACTCGATGACTGACCCTTTCTATATGTTGATGCTGATGGAAAACCTCGGCCGTGACTATGTGGTTTGGGATAAAGCTTCGCACATTGAGTTTGTCAGTCCAGGTAAAGGCACGGTGCATGCTGAGTTTAAAATAGACCAAATGATGCTCGATACAATTCGCGAGCATACTGCTTCAGGCGAGAAGTACTTACCAAAATATAAAGTGGAAGTGCGCGATGATCACGGCACCTTAGTCGCATTGGTGGACAAAACCTTGTATATCCGCCGCAAACCTCAAGCCCAGCTTGCTGACAAAACCCCAGCCTAGGATCTCAATATGCACGCAGATTTAATCATCGTTGGTGCCGGTATGGTCGGCAGCACCCTCGCTTTAGCCTTGAAAGACAGCGGCTTGAATATCCTCTTAATTGATGGCAGCCCGCTCAGTGTTGCGCCATTTAATCGCGAGCAAGGTTTCGAGCCTCGAGTCAGTGCTTTATCAATTGCCAGTCAGCGTATTTTAGAACGCGTTAATGCTTGGCCTAGCATTCTTAAGCGCCGCACCAGCCCTTACCGTGACATGCATGTGTGGGATGGTTCTGGCACCGGTAAAATACATTTCTCGGCCAGCAGTGTGCATGCCGATACACTCGGCCATATTGTCGAAAACCGTATCGTCCAAGATGCGTTACTGGAGCAACTGCACGAATCGGAAATCGGTTTACTCGCCCACTCCAAAGTTGAACAGCTACGCCGCTCCGGTGATGGCTGGTTGGTACAACTGGAAGACGGCAGTGAGTTACGCAGTCCTCTTCTGATTGCTGCCGATGGTGCCAACTCTGCAGTACGCCGACTGGCCGGCTGCGCCACCCGCGAATGGGATTATCTGCACCATGCAATTGTCACCAGTGTACGCTGTGAAAAGCCTCATCAATACACTGCTTGGCAACGTTTCACCGATGAAGGCCCTCTAGCCTTGCTACCCTTACAGCATAACGATGGCAAAAACTGGTGCTCGATTGTTTGGTCAGTTCCTGCAGAGCAGGCAGAACAGATCATGGCGCTCGACGATAACGACTTTTGCACCGCGCTAGGGCAAGCCTGCGAACAACGTCTGGGGAATATCGAACATGCTGATCCTCGCTACAGCATTGCTTTGCGCCAGCGTCATGCCAAACGTTATGTCGAACCTGGACTTGCCTTGATTGGTGATGCTGCACACACCATTCATCCGCTGGCCGGACAAGGGGTCAACCTCGGCTTCTTAGATGCTGCTGTGCTAGCCGAAGTATTGCTCAGTGCGTTAAAACGCGGTGAGAACATTGCCAGCGAGCGCGTCCTCAGCCGCTTTGAGCGTCGCCGCATGCCACACAACTTAGCCATGATGGCGGCAATGGAAGGCTTTCAGCATTTATTCCAAGCCGATGCTTTACCGCTGCGCTGGCTGCGCAATAGCGGTCTCAATGCGGTCAATAATCTCAGCGAAGCCAAAGCGTTGTTTATTCGCCAAGCCCTCGGCTTAGGCATCGACCTACCCGACCTCGCCAAAGCTTAACAACCCTGTGCAGCGGCAATCTAACGCCTGCTGCACAGTCTTCACGCACATCGACAACAACCCTTTCTTATGCGCATTAATCTTGCCTTGGCGACAATCCGTCGCAAGCGCTGTAGTTATTTTGGTTGATAAACTAAATGCAAGTAACTATCATTTACATAATTTCACAAATTAGAGGTCGCCATGTCGATTCGTAAACCTATTCTTGCCGCGCTCGCACTCAGCGTTGTTGCTGGCCATGTTCAAGCAGCAGACGATATCGTTGTTTACTCTTCACGCATCGACGAATTAATCAAACCCGTTTTTGATAAGTACACGGCAAAAACTGGCGTAAACATCAAGTTTATTACTGATAAAGAAGCACCACTAATGGCGCGTCTAAAGGCTGAAGGCGCTAACACTCCAGCGGATATCCTGATCACCGTGGACGCCGGTAACCTTTGGCAAGCAGAGCAAATGGGTATTTTACAACCGCTCAACTCTGAAAAAATTAAAGCTAACATTCCTGCGCAATACCGTTCGAGCACCGATGGCTGGACCGGTTTATCGTTACGCGCACGTACCATTGTTTACTCAACCGATCGTGTTGAGCCCAAAGAGTTAAGCACCTACGAAGCCTTAGCAGATGAAAACTGGGACGGTCGCCTATGCTTGCGTACCAGTAAAAAAGTCTACAACCAATCACTGACTGCAACCTTGATCGAAACACACGGTGCAGAGAAGACTGAAAAACTGGTTAAAGGCTGGATCAATAACTTAGCCACTGATGTGTTCTCTGATGACACCGCGCTGCTCGAAGCGATCAATGCCGGCCAGTGTGATGTGGGTATCGTCAATACCTATTACTTCGGTCGTTTACACAAACAAAACCCCGATTTAAAAGTAAAACTGTTCTGGCCTAACCAAGACGACCGCGGCGTACACGTCAACTTGTCAGGCGCTGGTATTACCAAATACGCACCGCATGCCGACGAGGCGCGCAAGCTTTTAGAATGGATGACGACTGACGAAGCACAGAGCATCTTTGCTGGAGTAAACCAAGAGTTCCCAGCTAACCCAGGCGTGGCACCTTCTGAAGAAGTGGCGGCTTGGGGCGAGTTCAAAGCTGACACCATCCCAGTCGAAGTGGCGGGCAAGCGTCAAGCTGAAGCAATTCGCTTAATGGACCGTGCGGGCTGGCGTTAAGCGCTCAATAGCGATCACAACAAACCGCCTTTAGGGCGGTTTGTTGTTTCTAGGATGGGTCAAATACTTGCAAAACGCTGACGCCGCGGGTGGCCTCACTCAAGGCTTCCAGCAGCCCAGCCAACTCGGCATCCGGTACCGCCAGATTGAGCCAAGCGCCTTCGGCATCAAAGTCTTCACTGTTAAGTAGCGCGCCAGCTTCAGCAATCCGCACTTTGAAAATATCTAAATAACTGTAGGGACAATGCCCCGTTACAGTGATGCGCGGCACCAACACTTCACTGGCGGCCAACTGCAACACTTGTGTAGCGCAACCACCATAAGCTCGAGCTAAACCGCCAGTACCCAATTGAATACCGCCATACCAACGTGTCACCACGATCAACACTTGATCAAACTCTTGGTTTTCAATTGCGGCTAAGATCGGCCGTCCAGCAGTGCCGCCAGGTTCACCATCATCGCTAAAGCGCTGCTGCTGAGCACAGCGCCAGGCCCAACAATTATGCGATGCACTGGGCGTACTCAACTGTGCAATCAACTCTGTAGCCTGCTCGGCACTGGGCAATAGCACTGCTTGCGCCAGAAAACGACTCTTGCGAATCTCTTCTTGGTAACTCTGTGGTGCTTTGAGTATGCGCATTGGTTAAATCAGGGTAAAAATATCATCGACCGCTAAACGCGACTTCGGTAAGCCGGCATTAAAGTCGCTGTCAGCCCGATAACCTAAGGCGACCGCAGTCACCGCAGTCAAATCAAATGAGTTTAAATCAAACTCTGCATCCAAAATGGCTTGGTCAAGACCTTCTAGCGGCACAGCATCAATCTCCAACAGCGCGGCACCCAACAAGAAGCTGCCCATGTTCAAATACACTTGTTTTTCCAACCAGTGCGGCACGTCTTTTTTAATGTATTTATGTTCATTTAAATAAGCTAAACGAGTGTTATGCGCAGCGATTTTTACTTCTGGCTTGGCGGTAAAACGGCCATCGCGCTCTTCCGCTGCGAGGACGTTTTGTAGATGCGCCTCATCCACTTGTGTCCGCGCACAAAACAGCACCACATGCGATGCATTGAGAATCTTACTTTCGTTATAACTGTAGCTACCACCAGCGCCTTTGGCTAAGCGCGCTTTGCCTTGTTCAGTGCTGGCGACAATAAAATGCCAGGGTTGGATATTGGTGCTCGACGGGCTCAAGCGCAGCAGAGCAAACAACTGCTCAACCACAGCCTCAGGTAGTTTTTTAGTCGCATCAAAGGCCTTAGTGGCATAGCGACGGTTTAATGCATCAGTTAATTTCATAGCAACCTCTTTTATTCATCATTCAAGCGAACTCTATTAGCAATCAGCCTACAGGTATTGTGTCACGAGCTAAAGACGAGCAATAGCAGTCTTCTGCATGCTTGGCTTGTGTCTTTAGAATCGTGCTAACCATTCGCAAACAACATCACTGATCAATGAGTGCCTTGTTCATGCGGCGACAAGCGCAACCAGGGATGGCGTAGCCCCGAATCGGGTCAGGAGGACCCGTTGAGGGATAAGCGACACCCACAAGGGACGGCATGCGCATAACGTTCTGGATATTTTGCTTGTTGCTGAAACTGACAAATACGTTTTGTGCATATCGTACTTCGGGGTAAGTGTTCATCCGTCGATGAACCCATCCAGGGTTCAACTCCGGCGCTCGCCATCCTTGGCTCGCTCACCACACTCACCCCGAAGTACTCATTGACCATGTGTAGTGTTCGCACTATTGCAGTTTCAGTCCGCTGCACATAACGAACTATTTGCTTTAAAAGCGTCATGCGCCAAACTTGCAGGCAACACCGCGGTTCAATGAGTACCTAGTGGGTGTCGCGACGAGCGAGTCATGGATGACGAAGCGCCCGAATCGAGGCAGGATGCCTCGTTGAGGGAATAGCGATACCCACTAGGGACGGCATGCGCATAGCGTCTCTGCTACTTTACTTTTTGCTAGAGCTGACACATAAGTTTTGTACATGTCGTACTTCGGGGCAGGTGTTTATCCGTCGATGAACCCATCCAGGGTTCAACTCCGGCGCTACGCCATCCATGGCTCGCTCATCACACCAACCCCGAAGTACTCGTTGATCATTTTTACTGTTGGCACTATTGCAGTTTAATCAAAGCAAGTAAAAGCAGGCTCCTGCATGTCTGGCTTGTACTTTTGGAGGCGTACTTAAAAAACCGCCAACAACATCATTGATCAATAAGTGCCTTGTTCGTGCTGCGACCAGCGCAGCCATGGATGGCGCAGCGCCCGAATCGGGCCAGGATGATCCGTTGAGGGAAAAGCAGGATGAACAAGGTACGGCATGCGCCTATATAAATTGTTTTTAAACGAGCGCGATCTTAGGCAAGCTACTCCTACTTACCAATGACTGCTCTGCTATGCTCCTAGTTATCCAATATCCGCAGAGGCGTTCTCATGGCTCGTTTACAAGATAAAGTTATTATCATCACCGGCGCAGCACAAGGTATGGGCGCAACCCATGCACGTATGTGCATCGAGGCCGGCGCCAAGGTTGTGTTAACCGATATCAACACCGAAAAAGGCCAAGCCCTCGCCGCAGAGTTAGGTAACCAAGCGTTATTTATCCAACACAACGTCACCAGCGAAGACGATTGGACGCAAGTGATTGCCGCCACGCAAGCGTATTTCGGCACAATCAATGTGCTCGTTAATAACGCCGGGATTACTCAATCCAAATCGATCCTAGAAACATCTTTAGATGATTACCGCCGTATTCTTGAGATCAACCAAGTCTCAGTGTTTTTAGGCATGAAGGCGGTCATCCCATCGATGCAAGCCAGTAAGCAAGGTTCAATTATTAACATTTCATCAATTAACGGTTTGGTCGGTGGTGCGATTGGCTATACCGATTCTAAATTTGCTGTACGTGGGATGACTAAAGCGGCTGCTTTAGAGTGCGCACCTTTTGGTATTCGCGTGAACTCTGTGCACCCAGGTGTGATTGCTACACCCATGATTATGCAAGGCGACACTAAGGCGGCGGTGGAAGCTTTTGCTAAAAGCATTCCGCTGAGACGTGTGGCGCAACCGGAAGAAGTCAGCCGTCTCGTGCTCTACTTAGCGTCGGATGACTCCAGCTACTCGACAGGCTCAGAGTTTATTGTCGATGGCGGTTTAACCGCGCAATAAGCCAATCATTGGGCGATGACTTGCGGTATCGCCAATTACTCGGCTGCACTCAAGCGACTAGCATGGCAATTCTGACGCGCAGTCTGTTGCAATGCTTAAGCTACAACCAACCTTGACGCCAGTGTTCGGTGTTTTTTAAGTCCTGCCAATCAATCGCTGCTTGACGATTAGAGATCACCGCCTCCAGCAAGCAATGGATAACATTGCCCTCTTCATCAAACTCCATTTCGGTGACCAAGAAGTGTTTTTCTTTATTGACTGGATGCACCGCCGTCCACTTACTGTGCAGTAGTTTTTTAGGGTTAATTTGATTCACAGCACGCTCCTCACACCATTATTTATAAACTGTCCAATACCCTACAGCAGCCGCAACATAAAACTGCCTTGCAGCAACACCTGCAATCGAGCTTAGGTTTTTGCTAAGCTGGCCGCTGTTAGAACCACTCTCTGCAATCAATGACAGATAAGGTTGATGCCGTGCCAATCATTCTTCCCTCAACAGAAAGCATGACTGTAGAATTTAAAAGCGATCGCAACGGCTACCCTGATCGCGAACTGATTGAAGCTTTGACCTGTCTCGCCAATACACAAGGTGGAGAACTGTGGCTTGGGGTCGAAGACGATGGCAGCGCCAGTGGTTTACATCCCCGTCACCAAGATAGTGTCCAGCTCACTCAGTTGGTTGCCGACAACACCTCGCCTGCTTTGCGAGTCACCATCAAACATCATCAGATCAACAACGTCACTGTCGCGCAAATCCTTGTGCCTGAAGCTAAACGCTTAGTCGCCACCAAGGAAGGCGCCTATTTACGCCGTCGCCTCAAACACGATGACACCCCGGAGTGCATTCACATTCCCTCGAGCGATGAACCGCTACCTCGTTAACTGGCCATTTACAGTTGTTCAATGGCGTTTAAATACAGCTCTGCTCGAGTCAAAATAGCCTGCTGTTGCTCAGCGGTCTTTTTCTGCCAATTGGCGTACACCATGGCATTCCTTGGGTTATTACCCAGCAGCTGTTGCTGTTGATGAATAAAGCGCCAATACAGCGAATTGAGTGGGCAAGCATCCGCTTCAGTGGTTTTCGCCACTTGGTAGTGACAAGAACCACAATAGTCACTCATCTTTTTCACATAATTACCGCTGGCAGCATAGGCTTTTGAGCCAACAATACCGCCGTCAGCAAACTGGCTCATACCGCGCGTATTGGGCATCTCTACCCACTCTAGCGCATCGATATATACACCTAAATACCAAGCATCAACCTCATCAGGATCAATTCCAGCCAGTAAGCAAAAATTACCGGTAATCATTAAACGCTGAATATGATGGGCGTAGGCATAGTCCAAGGATTGCTCAATGGCATGCTTCATACAGTTCATTTGGGTTGTGCCTGTCCAGAACCATGAAGGCAGCGAGCGCGTTGCCGACAAAGCGTTGCGGCTTGCGTATTCCGGCATATTGGCCCAATAAATCCCGCGGACAAACTCACGCCAACCGAGAATCTGTCGAATAAAGCCTTCTACCTGAACCAGATTAATCTGTGGCTCGGCGCTGAGTAATTGCTGTTGTTGCGCGCGGTAATGCGCGATGACCTTATCCACCACTAATTTAGGGCTGATGATTTTACTGTTGAGCGCAAAGGATAGACGCGAATGGTACAAACTCCACTGATTGTCACCTTCCAGCTGGTTGAGCTGACAGGTCATCGCATCTTGAAACTGACCAAAGCGTGGCAAGCCATAACGGCAAAAATAATCCAGCAACTCTTTGGCTTGCTGGCGATTCACCGGCCAGAGCAAAGATGTCGCAGCACGACCCATGGTTTTGATCTGATGCCGCTCAAGACGCGCGAGAATCTCGCTGACATCATTGCTAAACAGCAACGGCTGCGGCACGCAGGCTAAGTCACTGGCTTTTAGTTTATTACGATTATCAGCATCGTAATTCCACTGCCCGCCTTCTGGGTTGCCTTCAGCGTCCATGAGGATATGCAGGTTTTTACGCATCTTGCGATAAAACGCTTCCATACGATGTGGTTTGCCGGCGCTGAAGTTTTTGTGCAGCTCTTGCTCAGTTAAATAAAAATGCTCAGTACTGTAGCTCTGGCTATGAATGCTGAGCTGAGCAGTAAAGTCAGCCAGCTGTTGACGCAAACGGTATTCGTCCGGCAGTTGGTACTCAAACTGCTGAATCTGATGCTGTGCAATAAAATGCTCAAGCAGGCTCGGTAAGTCTACAAAGCTTTGCGTGTCATCTAAGGTCAAATGCACAACATTAAAATCTGCATTGTTCAGCGCTTGCGCAAACTGCTGCATCGCAGCAAAAAAAGCACAGATTTTTTGTACATGGTGTACAACGTAATTGGTTTCTTGCTGTAATTCGGCAATTAAATACAGCGTGTCAGGATCTTTATCTTTGAACCAAGAGTGGCTGGCATTGAGTTGATCACCAAGAATCAAACGTAAGCGCTGATAGCTTTTAGTCATGCTGCATACCTAATAATGAGCGCTGTCCTGCACAGCGTTTAGAACAATACTTAACCTCGGGCCATGCTTTTTCCCACTTTTTGCGCCAGGTAAAAGAGCGCAGACAAACAGGACAGGTCTTTTCCGGCAAATGGGCTTTTTTCATGGTCTGATCTAACAGTTAAACGGTACAAACAGCCAAATAAAGGTCAACAACTGCGCAAATACTTATACACACAGCCATCATGCATAGATTTATTCTTGTACGCTAGATATTTTTGTATAACTATTATCAAGCAAATAGATAAAGTTCTGCAGACCGCAGGACGAGGAGTCCAACCCATGCGCTATTTTCTTATCGGTTTTATCCTGCTGTTATCTGGCTGCGTCTCGATTCCTGAAGGCATTGAGCCAGTTAAAAACTTTCAGGCAGAGCGTTATCTCGGTACTTGGTACGAAATTGCACGCCTTGACCATTCTTTTGAGCGTGGCATGCAGCAGGTGACTGCAGAATACAGCCTGCGTGACGATGGCGGCATCAAGGTTATCAACCGTGGCTTTAAAGAAGCCGAACAAGAATGGGCAGAAGCCGAAGGTAAAGCCTATTTTGTTGAAAACCAGCACACTGCTTATTTAAAAGTATCGTTCTTTGGCCCTTTCTATGCCGCCTATATTATTTTTGATTTAGACGAAAACTATCAGTACTCGCTGATTACCAGCAGCAACAAATCCTATTTGTGGTTACTCGCAAGAACCCCACAGATTGATGCAGCACAACAACAGCGTCTGCTCAAACGCATCACAGAGCTGGGATTTGCTCGCGACCAACTGATTTTTGTTGAGCATGCAGAGCAGGCCGAGAGCAGCGTTAAAAACTCAAGCCATAGTGCTCAAGCAGTAAGACAAAAGTAGAGCTGCGCACAGTCAAACAATTGCAGATGAAGCGGCACGCTAATTACTGTTAGAATAGATGCATTCATTTGTGATGTGTCGCTTCTTTAGCATGCAGAATTGCCGAGCTGTAGGGAAACCTCTGCAGCATCAGCAAGATCTGTCGCAGCGGCATTTTGACTTTTTATAGGTACTGCATGACCACTACTGGCACGCTTTATATTGTCTCTGCCCCTTCCGGTGCGGGAAAAACAAGCTTAGTTAAAGCTCTGATCGATACCATGGCGCAAGTGCGGGTTTCCGTGTCATATACCACCCGTGCAATGCGTCCCGGCGAAGTTGATGGGGTCAACTACCACTTCACTGCGCGCGAAGATTTTGTCGAGATGCTCAAGCAAGGCGATTTTCTCGAGCATGCAGAAGTGTTTGGCAACCTCTACGGTACTTCGCATTCATGGGTAAAACAGACCTTAGCTAAAGGCTATGACCTGATTTTGGAAATTGACTGGCAGGGTGCACAGCAAGTACGCAAGCTGGTGCCCGACGCTAAGTCCATTTTTATCTTACCGCCAACCCATAAAGACCTGCGCCAGCGCTTACATAATCGTGGCCAAGATGCTGACGATGTGATCGATTTACGCATGCAGCAAGCCATCGCTGAAATGAGTCATTACGTTGAATATGACTACATTGTGATCAACGATCAGTTCGCCACTGCCCTAGACGATTTAAAAGCGATTTTCCGCGCCAACCAATTGCGGCTTGAAAGCCAACAAAAACGTCACACACAACTCCTCTGCGACCTGCTACGATAGGAACATCTGTGTCAGTTAGTTAAGCCTATAGCTTTATTTGTTATGGGTTATTTTTTAAACTGTATTTGTTTATGCGCCACTTACGGCGCTGTTTTTTTCTGTGAGGAATACCATGGCTCGCGTTACTGTTGAAGATTGCCTAGAAAACGTTGAAAACCGTTTTGCTTTAGTTATGCTGGCCACCAAGCGTTCGCGTCAATTAGCGACCGGTGGTAAAGAGCCTAAAGTGCCTGTGGAAAATGATAAGCCGACTGTTCTGGCCTTACGGGAAATTGCCGCTGGTCTAGTCTCAGATACAACGATTGCGGCAGAAGAAGCGATCAGTGTTGAAGAACCTTTATTTGCAGCTTTTGACGACAACGCCAACGACGCTCGCTAATGGGTTTGCAGGTCGCTTGCTGCACGAAGAAGGATCAATTGCTATTAGGGGGTGAGCGATGCCTGCTTTAGATCGCCTATCTGGGCAATTATCAACATATCTGAGCAGCGACCAGGTCAATGCGGTGCGCCGTGCGTATTATTACGCCGAGCAAGCCCACGATGGTCAATTGCGTAGTAGCGGTGAGCATTATGTGACTCACCCGCTGGCGGTAGCCACCATCTTGGCAGACATGCACATGGACCATCAAAGCTTGATGGCGGCCATGTTGCACGATGTCATTGAAGATACCGGTATTCCCAAAGAAGCTCTCGTCGCACAATTTGGTGACAGCGTTGCCGAATTGGTCGACGGAGTCAGCAAGCTAACGCAAATGAAGTTCGGCACCAAAGCCGAAGCGCAAGCAGAAAACTTCCAAAAAATGGCCATGGCCATGGCTCGCGATATTCGCGTGATTTTGGTGAAGTTGGCCGACCGCTTACACAACATGCGCACCCTCGGCGCGCTGAATGCAGAAAAACGCCGTCGCATTGCCAAAGAAACCCTAGAGATTTATGCACCCATCGCCAATCGCTTGGGGATGAATCGCATTTATGCTGAGTTCGAAGACCTTGGCTTTAAAGCCATGTACCCGATGCGTGCTGCACGCATCCAGTCTGCGGTTAAAAACTCACGGGGCAATCGCAAAGAAATCGTGCAAAAGATCCAAGAATCCATCGCTCATTGTTTAGAGCGCGAAGGATTACCTGGGGAAGTCAGCGGCCGCGAAAAACACCTGTACAGCATTTATCAAAAGATGCGTGGCAAGCGCAAAGCGTTCGCCGAGATCATGGATGTCTACGCGTTTCGCATCGTCGTCGATAAAGTCGACACCTGCTACCGCGTATTGGGCGCTGTGCATAATCTCTACAAGCCTTTTCCTGGCCGTTTTAAAGACTACATTGCGATTCCCAAAGCCAATGGTTACCAATCCCTGCACACCACTTTGTTTGGTATGCACGGTGTGCCGATTGAGATTCAAATCCGCACCAAAGAAATGGAAGAACTGGCCAATAACGGCATTGCTGCGCATTGGTTGTACAAAACCGAAGAAGATGGCCGTCGCAATAACCACGCGCGCGCGCGTCAATGGGTTAAAGGCTTATTAGAGTTGCAGCAAAACGCCGGTAACTCGCTGGAATTTATTGAAAACGTAAAAATCGATTTATTCCCTGATGAAGTCTATGTGTTCACCCCCAAAGGCCGCATCATGGAGCTACCAAAAGGCTCAACGCCGGTCGACTTTGCCTATGCCGTGCACACGGATGTGGGCAATACCTGCATTGCTTGCCGAGTGAATCGACGCCTTGCGCCGCTTTCGCAAGCACTGGAAAGTGGCGCCACGGTTGAAATCATTAGCGCGCCCAATACCCAGCCTAATCCCAATTGGCTGAATTTTGTCGTCACCGGTAAAGCACGCACCCATATTCGCCATGCTTTGAAACAACAACGCCGTGAAGAGTCGGTCAGTTTAGGCGCGCGCTTACTGAGCAAGGCTTTGGATAATCTTGGCGTACGCTATGAAGATATTTCTGAAGCGCGTTTACAAGCGCTACTCAAAGAAAACCATCAAGACGAGCGCGATGATTTACTTGAAGAAATTGGTCTAGGTAACCGTACCGCTCACGTGATTGCCCGACGCTTATTGTCGACCGAAGAATCAGCCGCCAATCCATTGGCCACTGACGGTCCACTGGTGATTCGCGGCACCGAAGGTTTGGTCCTCAACTATGCGCGCTGTTGCACACCAATTCCTGGCGACTTAATTGTCGGCCATTTATCTGCCGGTAAAGGCATGGTGGTGCACCGTGACAGTTGTAAAAATATCAGTGAATTGCGCAACAACCCTGAAAAATGCATCCCGCTGACCTGGGCCAAAGACATTGATAGCGAATTCAATGTTGAACTGCGCATTGAGTTGGCCCATCAGCGTGGGCTAATCGCCCTACTGGCTGGCACCATCAGTGAAGCCGATGCCAACATTGATAAGATCAATGTTGATGAGCGTGACGGCCGCATTAGCGTCATTCAACTGGGTATTAGCGTGCGTGATCGCGTGCATTTAGCCCGAATTATTCGTAAGTTACGCGGCCTTGCTGGTGTCTCTCGTATTACCCGCATGCGCGCTTAACCCATTTTATAGCGTACGCCTTTGGGCTGCTGTGGTGGCCTGGCGTGCGGGCTTTCTAAATAACGGAGTACCTTATGAGCAAGACCATTATCAGCACTGAAAACGCCCCTGCCGCGATTGGCACTTACTCACAAGCAGTACGTGTTGAAAACACTGTGTACCTGTCTGGGCAGATTCCGCTGAACCCGACCACCATGGAAATGGTTGAAGGCTTTGAACAGCAAACCGTACAAGTGTTTGAGAACTTAAAAGCAGTGGCTGAAGCGGCCGGTGGCTCATTAAATGACATCGTTAAGCTGAATATTTTTTTAACTGACTTGGACAACTTTGCCGCACTCAACGAAGTTATGGGCCGTTACTTTAGCGCGCCTTATCCTGCCCGCGCGGCGGTGGGTGTCGCTTCATTACCACGCAACTCTTGCGTGGAAATGGATGCGGTATTGTATTTAGGTTAAGCCTTGCTGCGCGCTGCAGCGTCTAATCTTGTAGGTTGGCCAGTTGCAGCGCATACCCTTCGCGAAAACTGCTGTATTGCGGCGTCCAACCTAAGGCGCGCGCCCGCGCATTACTGCAACGCTTGCTGCCCGCGCGGCGCTGCAACGCTAAGCCAGCCACACTGCTGACCTGTAACTGTTGCTGCAACCAAGTCACCACTTCGGCTAATTCCACCGGCGCATCATCCACACCAACATAGACTGACTCGACCGCTTGCCCTTGCGCATCAGCCAGCACCACAGTAGCAATCAAAGACGCCGCATCATCGGCATGAATACGGTTGGTGAAGTGATGCAAGTCTGGCGCGTGATAGCCATCGCGCACTTGGCGAATCAGCATATTACGATCAGGACCATAAATACCGCTTAAGCGCACCACCGTGGCCGGATAGCCGCTACTCAGCGCGTACTGCTCAGCGTCTAGCATAATCTGCCCTGACCAACGCTTAGGCTCAGTCGGCGATTGCTCATCAACCCAGCTGTCATCGCTCTGACCATAGACACTGGTGCTGGAAACAAAAATCACCCGCTTGGGTTGCTGCTGATTTTGCGCCAGCCAGCTGTACACATGCTGCTGACCTTGCACATAAGCCTGCTGATAGCCGGCCTCGGTCATACTCTGCGCCGCCATCACATAAACCACATAATCAATTGGCTGCTGCGGCCAGTCAGCTGGGCATTGTGGATCGCTTAGATCGGCGGCAATCGGCACAATAGCAGCAGGCAATTTGCTCGGATTACGGCGTAAACCATGCACTGTGCAACCTTGTTGATAAAGTAACAAAGCCACACGACTGCCAATATCACCGCAGCCGACCATCACCACTCGCAAGTCTTTGTGCATTCCGATTGACTCCAAAATTAAGCTAAGCATGAGAATTATTGGTCACAATTTAATGTAGCAGCTATGCTAACGGCAATCCTAATGGAATATGGCTATGACCCTCACCGAATTACGCTACATCGTCGCTTTAGCACAAACTCAGCATTTTGGTCGCGCAGCTGAACGCTGTCATATCAGCCAGCCAACACTTTCAGTGGGGGTAAAAAACCTCGAAGAAGATTTAGGTGTACTGATTTTTGAGCGCAGCAAAAGTGCGGTACGGGTCACGCCAGTTGGTGAGGCGATTGTTGCGCAAGCACAGCGTGTGCTGGAGCAAGCACAAACCATTCGTGAGTTAGCTCAAGCCGGCAAGAATCAACTGACCGCACCTTTGCGGGTCGGTGCCATTTACACCGTGGGACCCTATTTATTCCCGCAGATGATTCCACTACTGCACCGCAGTGCCCCCGAAATGCCGCTGTACATTGAAGAAAACTTCACCCATGTTTTGCGCGACAAACTGCGCAATGGTGAGTTGGATGTGATCATTATTGCGTTGCCTTATCAGGATGCCGATGTACTGACTAAAATCGCCTACGAAGAGCCCTTTTGCGTCTTGTTGCCTGCTGAACACCCATGGACGCAACGCGACAGCATCGATAGCAACATGCTCAACGATAAAAGCTTACTGCTCTTAGGCGAGGGCCATTGCTTCCGTGATCAAGTTTTAGAAGCGTGTCCAACCACGCAGGTGGGCAATCCAGAAAACCGTTACACCACGGTAGAAGCCAGCTCCTTAGAAACCATTCGTCACATGGTTGCATCGGGTCTTGGAGTTTCGGTCTTGCCATTATCGGCGGTGGACAATCACCGTTATGCTGAAGGCGTGATTGCGGTACGTCCCTTTACTGCGCCAGCTCCAACGCGCACTGTCGCCATTGCTTGGCGCGCCACCTTTCCGCGCCCTAAAGCCATTGATGTACTGATGGATGCCATTCGTCAGTGCGATGCTGCACAAGTCCAAGACGAGCAGTAAACATGACAGATTTACTGGTGCACACCCCGATCACCGTACTTAAAGGTGTCGGCCCAGCGGTTGCGGAAAAACTGGCCAAAGTCGGTTTAGAAAACTTACAAGATGTGCTGTTTCACTTGCCATCACGCTATCAAGATCGCACCCGTATCACGCCAATTGGTGCACTGCGTCCCGGCCAAGATGCGGTAGTGGCAGGCGTAGTCATGGCGGCTAATGTGGTGATGGGCAAACGTCGTAGTTTGTTGGTGCGGATTCAAGATGGTAGCGGTGGTCTAACTTTACGTTTTTTCCATTTCAGTATGGCGCAAAAAAACGCCCTAGAAAAAGGTGTGCAGGTGCGTTGTTATGGCGAAGTGCGGCCTGGCGCAACCGGTCTGGAGATTTATCACCCAGAGTACCGCGTACACAATCCTAATGAGGAGCAGCCACTACAAGCCACTCTTACAGCCATTTACCCAACCACCGAAGGCCTGACCCAACAACGTTTACGTGATCTGTGCGTGCAAGCTCTAGGCTACTTAAACGCGCGCAGCTTACCGGATTGGTTGCCGCCTGAAATGATTGCCGAATATCAGCTCGGCGCACTGGATCAGGCGATTCGTTATTTGCATCAACCGCCACCGGATGCCGACCTCGAAGAGCTGGCTGAAGGCGTACATTGGGCACAACAACGTTTGGCCTTTGAAGAAATGCTTACCCACCAACTGTCCATTCAGCGTGTACGGGAAAGTCTGCGTCAGCAGCGCGCTCCCCAATTGCCCCCCGCCACTAAACTGCCACAACTGTTTTTACAGAATCTGGGCTTTACCCCAACCGGCGCGCAGCAACGGGTTGGCGCTGAAATCGCTTGGGATCTGAGCCAAAACGCACCCATGTTGCGGTTGGTACAAGGTGATGTCGGTGCTGGTAAAACCGTAGTCGCCGCACTCGCCGCTTTGCAAGCACTGGAAGCTGGTTATCAAGTCGCTTTGATGGCACCGACAGAAATTCTTGCCGAACAGCATTTTATCAACTTCAGCAAATGGCTCGCGCCGCTAAATATTGAAGTGGCTTGGTTGGCCGGCAAACTCAAAGGCAAAGCGCGCACCAGTGCTTTAGCGCAGATTGCCAGCGGCGTACCGATGGTGGTCGGCACTCACGCTTTATTTCAAGATGAAGTGCAGTTCCACAACTTGGCTTTGGCGATTATTGATGAGCAGCACCGCTTTGGTGTGCAGCAGCGTCTAGCTTTACGCAAGAAAGGTGTTGATGGTGTTTACAGTCCGCATCAATTGATTATGACTGCCACGCCGATTCCGCGCACTTTAGCCATGAGTGCGTACGCTGATCTCGACACTTCAGTGCTGGATGAACTGCCACCTGGACGCACGCCAGTCAATACCTTGGTGCTCAGTGATACGCGCCGCCCGGAAGTGATTGAACGGGTCCGGGCAGCTTGCTTAGAAGGTCGCCAAGCGTATTGGGTTTGCACCCTAATTGAAGAGTCTGAAGAGCTAACCTGCCAAGCTGCAGAAAGCACCTTTGAAGATCTAACCTTAGCCCTTGTCGGACAAAAAGTCGGTCTGATTCATGGCCGGATGAAACCCGCCGAGAAAGCTGCAGTGATGGATAGCTTTAAGCGTGGCGAATTGCAGCTGTTGGTTGCCACCACGGTAATTGAAGTGGGCGTTGATGTGCCCAATGCCAGTTTAATGATTATCGAGAACCCAGAACGCTTAGGTCTCGCGCAATTGCACCAACTGCGTGGCCGCGTGGGTCGCGGTAGCACCGCCAGTCACTGCGTACTGCTTTATCATGCACCGCTGTCGCAAATTGGCCGCGAACGTTTGGCGATTATGCGTGAAACCAATGACGGCTTTATTATTGCTGAAAAAGATTTAGAGCTGCGCGGTCCCGGCGAAATGCTTGGCACCCGGCAAACTGGTTTACTGCAATTTAAAGTGGCAGATTTGATGCGTGACGCACCACTGTTGCCGGCGGTACGCGATGCTGCTTGCCAGTTACTCGAGCAATGGCCAAACCATGTCAGTCCACTGTTAGAGCGTTGGCTGAAACAGGGTCAGCAATATGGTCAAGTTTAAACAGCTTTTAAAAGAGCGCTATACTCATCCACACATTAGAGCCATTTAGATAACTGCCATGCTTTCTGCTCATTCTATAACCGCTCGCGAGCCAATCCCGAGCGCAGTTACTCACACACTAGAGTCTGCGGGGATTACTTTTAGTCTCCACGCAAGCCATTCCGTTGATGCACAGTTGCGTGCACATGCCATTGTGTTGCAACATCTCAATCAACAATATTTAGTTGTCATTCCGCGTCATCATATCCTCGACTTAGCCAAACTAAATGCACGAACCGGTGGTCACTGGCAGGCGCTAATCAACAGCACTCAGTCGCCTTGGTTAAGTCATTACAGTTTAGAGGCATTACCCGCAATACCAACGCTATTTAATATTCCATGCTTGTATGCAAGTGAACTGTTATCAAACAGCATGACTTATATTGAATCAGGTGTTGTCGATCTACTTATTGGTTTGTCACCTTGCGCACTACGAACACTCTTCGCAACAGCAGAAGCAATTGAGTGCAGTCAGGTAGTAGCTTTACAGCATCCTAACCACAGTCCAGCAGCGGCAGACGCACAGGGTATTGAACAGGCAGTCATCGCACTTACTAAACGTCGGATTCATAAACGCCTCGAAGAAACTCTAGAGATACCGCTCTTGAGTAGCACTGCAAAAAAAGTATTACGTTTACGCACTGATCCACTCGCTGACATTGATGAATTAGCGGCTATCGTGGAAACCGATCCACCATTGGCCGCCCAGGTGATCAGTTGGGCCGCATCTCCGTATTATGCTGCGCCAGGTAAAATACGCTCAGTTGAAGATGCCATTACCCGAGTTTTAGGTTTTGATTTAGTGATCAACTTAGCTCTAGGCTTATCACTGGGGAAAAACTTAGCTTTACCAACAGATAAACCTCAATATTGCACGCCCTATTGGCAACAAGCGATTTATACAGCAGCGCTCATTGAAGGTTTAGTGCGCCTGATGCCTGCAGGAAAAAAACCCGAAAGCGGTTTAGCGTATCTTGCTGGCTTACTGCATAACTTTGGCTTTGCGTTATTGGCGCACGTCTTTCCACCGCATTTTTCATTGGTATGCCGCTCGATTGAGGCCAACTCACATTTAAGCCATAGCGTTGTCGAGTATCACTTGCTAGGTATTACTCGCGAACAGATGGGCGCATGGCTGATGCAGTGCTGGAATATCCCTGATGAATTGGTCTATGCATTACGCTATCAAGACGACCCTATGTATCAGGGGCAACACGCTACCTATGCAAATCTCACCTGTTTGGCACAACTGTTATTAGCGCAAAACAACATTGGTAGAATCGCAAACAATACTATTCCTGATGCATTGTATGAGCGCCTAGGGCTCAGCCCAGATAAAGCGCAACTGGCTTTACAGCGTGTACTCGAAGCTGAACAAGCTTTACGCAATTTAGTCGCGCAATTTAATCAATCCTGAGTAAGTAAGAACGCTCGTACGCTGGCTGCAGCAGATTCTGGGTGTTGTTGCATAAAACAATGGCCGCCATCCACCTGTTCAGTCAGCAGGTTGCTATTGCTCTTGCGCCACAGCGCGGCGGACTTAATCACAAAAGGAAAAGTGTCCGCGCCATACATCATCAATACTGGCGCTTGCACCTGCCGCAAAGAGCGCCACAAAGCATTGGGCGCGGAACTGAAAATAGTCGCTTCCAACTGCGGCGAGCATTTTAACTGTACGCCATCTTGATCACCGATGCGCAGAGCATGATCAACAAAAGCTGTCAGCGCTTCTGCTGTCCAACCTTTAAAAGCACCACGACCGGTTAAGCTGGCATAAGCAGACTGTCGATCAGGCCAATGCATGCGACGCACTGCGGTTTTCTTTGCAAGAGCATTAAATCCATTAAAGCGCAGGCGCTCAGTGGTTTTGATAAAGATTTGTAAACCTGGGGTAAAAATCACCGGATCCAGCAGCACCGCACACTTAAACAACTGCGGATGCTGCGCCATAATCAGGCTGGTTAACACGCCGCCAAAGCTATGTCCCACTGCATACACAGAGGCATTGCCAAATTGGCTGCGCTGCGCTTGAAAAGCCTCCACAGCCAACTCAGCATTACGATTCCAACCCAGAAAACGCGCACCGGCATCACTGTCGCCATGCCCTTGAATATCACACAGCCATAAATCAAAATCTGCACTTAAGCGCTCTAGCATCGGCTCATACACACGCCCACATAGGCCATTACCATGCAAAAAATGCAAGACTGGCTTACCTGAAGGAATACTGTGCCAGCCGCGTAACGTGATCTGTGCTGAGGTGGTATATGCCCATGGTTGTAAGTTCATGCGGGAGTTGTTCCTAATTATTTTCAGGGTAAATTACAGGATCACACGGCAAGCGGCTAGCTCGGCGCTTAGACGCTGTTGATCTTGCGCTGCAGTAAAAATCAACTCCAAGCGCGAGTCTTTACGCCATTCACTGTTTTGCCAATGGATACTTTGTCCATCCAAGGCATTCCCCGATAGCCATCCGGCATTCGTGTGTAACACGCACTTAGCTCGCCGCCAAGGCATCTGCAGCAACCACATTTGTACGCGCATTAACTCAAATTGTTGTGAGGGATGCCAGCGCCAGCCAATGCTCCAGCCATCTGCTTGCGCATTAACTGAACAGATCGGTTGCTGCGGATCACTCCAAAGCACACCCGTAGCGGCACGACTTGGCGCAAAACCATCCACTGCAGGCTGTCCTGCTTGCTGCTGATGGCCTGGTAACATCTGATAAGCAAGCTGACCTTGACGCGTACAGAGCACTGGCAGTGGCGCAGCGGCTTGCTGCCAAAGTTGCTCTTGCTCAGCAGTCATGCCATCGCACTTATTCACCAGCAATAAGCCGGTTTGCGCCAACAAGTTAGGCTCAATGCTAGCCAATGCGCTATCGCTGGCAACTTTCTGGCCATCCAGCACTAGCACTAACGGCTGTACCGCCAACACATCCAACCATGGCACATCGCGTAACTGCTCAACTAACTGCAACGGATGCCCCAAGCCCGATGGCTCAATAAACAAACGATCAGGCTTGGCCTTACGCAGCAGTTGCACCAAAGCCACTTGAAACGGCACGCCATTGACGCAGCAGACACAGCCGCCGGCCACTTCAGTAAAACTGACACCCTCTTGCTCACCATCGAGTAACGCGCTATCCAGACCAATCTCACCAAACTCATTGATTAATACAGCCCAGCGTTCATGCTCTGGACGCTGCGCCAGCAAACTGCGCAAAACACTGGTTTTACCTGCGCCCAAAGTACCTGAAATCACATGGGTAGGAATATGCTGCAACATAGCCAAGACTCACTCGGGAAATGCTAAAAGAATGCGTCACCTTAACAAAAATGTATTAAGCATGCGTAACACTTCACGCCACCTGACCTCTTGGTTAAGATGGCAGAGTGTCTTCACATCTTTTGGAGTTTTCGATGCGTGCTTGCTATGCCCTTTTGCTACTACTGATCAGTCAAAATATTTTTGCTCAAGCCTGCATTATTGAGTCAGAAGACGAACGCATTCAAATAAAAATCTGCCAGCAAAATCGCAGTATTCCTGAACAGCTATTCAAGACAGGCTTCTGTCAGCCGCAATTAAAAGGTCAGAAAACCACAGTCACTTTTGTTGAGCAATGTCCAATAGGTGCATTCGGTGTCTGTCGAAACTCCCAATCTGTTGGCGTACCTTACCAGCAAGATATTCATTATTACGGCATCGAAACGGATGCTAGGTACCTTAAGCCTGCCTGCGAAAAACAAAATAAGGGCGTATGGATGGCTTATTAACTGACAAACCACATAGCGATACCAGTCAACTGATTGCTATCGCGTCTTAAATCCTACGTGAATCTTATTTTAACAACCCACCAATACAAAAATAATGATATTAACATTCAATAATATTCATTTGATTACCAACAAGCAGCGCCCTAGCATAGACTTATTGATTTAAGTCAACTGCCGAGTGCTGCGTCACATCATTGTGGCCTCATCACAGCAGACATCTTCAACACTTAAGGAGGATGGCGTTGCTCGTTGCTGTTCAAGCTCTTTGCTTAATGCACGAGCACCTGCGCTAAACGTATTATGAACACTGCAACTCAGCAGGCTCAAGCCTACAACTATAAAGTCGTTCGCCAATTCACCATTGCCACCTTAATTTGGGGGCTGATAGGCATGAGTATGGGCGCGTTTATCGCCGCCCAACTGGTCTGGCCAGAACTGAACTTTAATCTTCCTTGGACCAGTTTTGGTCGCATCCGTCCGATTCACACCAACTTGGTGATTTTCGCTTTTGGTGGTTGCGCACTGATCTCCACTTCTTTTTATATTGTCCAGCGCAGCTGTTATGCACGTCTGCCCTCTGACACTGCCGCTAGCCTGTTTTTTTGGGGCTGGCAAGCGATGCTCATTGCCACAGTGATCAGTTATGCGCTCGGCTACACCACCACTAAAGAATATGCAGAGATGGAATGGCCTTTCGCGATTGCCTTGACGGTCCTCTGGGTTACTTATGCCTGGCTGTTTTTTGGCACCATCTTGCAGCGTAAAACCTCACATATTTATGTCGCCAACTGGTTTTATGGGGCGTTTATTATTGTCACTGCGATGGTGCATATCATTAACCACGCAGCGATTCCGGTAACTCTGCTCAAATCCTATCCGCTGTACTCTGGCGCTACTGACGCCATGGTGCAATGGTGGTTTGGTCACAGCGTAGTCGGTTTTATTCTGTCAGTCGGCTTCCTCGGTATGATGTATTACTTCGTACCGAAACAGGTCAATCGTCCGATTTATTCTTATCGTTTATCCATCGTGCACTTCTGGGCGATTATCTCGATCTATATCTGGGCCGGCCCGCACCATTTGCATTACACCGCACTGCCAGACTGGGCACAAAGCCTCGGTATGGCGATGTCAATTATCCTCCTAGCACCAAGCTGGGGTGGGATGATTAACGGCATGATGACCCTGTCTGGCGCTTGGCATAAATTACGCAGCGATCCAATCTTACGCTTCTTAGTCGTGGCTCTGGCTTTTTACGGTATGTCGACTTTTGAAGGTCCGATGATGGCGATCAAAACCGTCAACTCTCTCTCGCACTACACCGACTGGACCATTGGTCACGTGCATGCCGGCGCTTTAGGCTGGGTGGCGATGATCAGTTTCGGCAGCCTCTATCACATGATTCCAAAACTCTGGGACCATGCTGAAATGTACAGCACCCGTTTGATTAACGTGCACTTCTGGTTGGCTACCGCAGGTACAGTAATTTACATCGCGGCGATGTGGGTCAACGGTCTGACTCAAGGTTTAATGTGGCGTGCGATTAACGATGACGGCACGCTGTCTTACTCCTTTGTTGAAGTGCTCGAAGCCTCCCATGCCGGCTATATCGCACGCTTAATTGGCGGCTCATTATTTGTTCTCGGCATGCTGTTGATGGTGGTAAATACCTGGCTGACCTTGCGTCGACCTGCACAGCAGTCCGTCCAACAGCATCTCAATGAAGCACAAACTGCGGAGGTGTAACTGATGCCTATTCTCTTAAGCATTGTTCTTATCGCGGCAGGCTACTGGAGTTTCAAGCACATGAGTCTGTTGGACATGGAGCAAGCTGCCATGCTGCCTTTTGCCGATGATCCAGAAGCGGCAAAACGTGTTGAGCAAGAAACCGGGCGCGCCTGTCTGCCTGAGCACTTAGCCCAGCAAATTGCTTTGCAGGCCTAGTAATAACGGATTACTCACATACCCCTTAACCCTTCAACAACGGCACCTTATGTGCCGTTGTTTTTGTATATCAGCTCTATTATTTGGAACCTTGCACGTGCGCGCTCAATGGATTAAAGCCTTTACCCCGCTGTCCCTTAACATCCCTCCGAAACAATGGTTACGCGCCGCCAGCGGTGCTTTTCTTGGCGTACTGGCATCGGTGTTATGCAGCCATTTTTTCTTTGGTAGTCAGATTGCGATGAGCTTGGCCGCACCCATTGGCGCATCGGCGGTCTTGCTGTTTGTCACCTCGGCCACACCTTTAGCGCACCCTTGGTCGATCTTGGCCGGTAATCTTCTATCAGCGGTCATTGGTGTGTTCTGTGCTTTATACCTTGAAGAAACCGGGTTTAGAGCAGCAGCCGCTGTCAGTTTAGCGATTATCAGCATGCTGGCATTACGCTGCTTGCACCCGCCCAGTTGCGCCGTCGCTTTAGTAGTCACACTCAATCCTAATCTGCATGCATTAGGTTTTGCCGTACTGATTCCAGTGGTCAGCCAAACATTAGTATTGCTGTGTGTTGCCCTAGGCTTTAATAACTTGACCGGAACCGCCTATCCGCGTTTAGCCACTCCTGCGCCAAAAAACATCCATAACACTGCTGATCCGTTGCCGATTGCGCGTACTGGTTTTAACGAAGAGGACTTAGATAAAGCCCTGAATGAGTTTGGTACCTACGTGGATGTGCGCCGTGAAGACTTAGAAGACTTGTTACGCCTGACCGAACAGCACACCTTTAAGCGTCGCACTGAGCATTTAACCGCCGTGTCGATTATGTCCCGTGATTTGCGCACCGGACATCCGGAAATGCCCATTGAAGAAGCATGGATTCGCTTGAAAGAACACCGTTTAAAAGCCTTACCTGTGGTCGATCAACACCGGCGTTTAGTCGGGATTATCACCTTGGTCGATCTACTCAAATATTTTGAACTGGATGCGCCAATCAGCCGTTTCCACCGCCTGCGCTATTTACGCAACAAGCGTCTTAAACACATTATGACTACCCCGGTAATTAGCGTGAATTTTGATACACCATTGGTGGAACTGGTGAGCTTGTTAACTGATCGCGGCCTACACTATATGCCAGTGATTGATGAGCACCGCCAATTGGCTGGGATTATTACTCAAACCGATTTAATTGCCGCGCTTTACCGAGGCTGGCTCTCCCAGGTTCAATAGAGCAAGCGATCTTGGGTTTGCAGCCAGTTAACATCTTCATGCATTAATTGCTTTAACACGCTTAATGCATGTTGCAGAGGCTCACTGGGTTGCGACTCAGCATAGACAATGTAAACAGGCCAAGAAAATTCTGGCGCATGCGCCACGCGCTGTAAGGTGCCTTCAGCAATATGCTGCTCCACGACCCGGGTTCTAAAATAACCACGACCACCTTCTTGCAAAATTGTATGCAAAGCCAGTGGCCCTAGATTACAACGCAAAGCACTGTGCGCGTGCTCCGGCAGCACCGCATCATGTTGCTGGCGAAACAACTCTCCCCAGTCGACATAGATGTAAGGATCTGGCTGTTGCACCGATTGCACTTGCACCAGCTTCTCTTCAAGGATCTGCTCAACCTGCAAACCTGGCCAATAATGCGGCTGATGCATCAGCACAGCATCCAACTCAGCGCTTTCTAGTTTTTTACAAAGAGTGTCGACATCATAAACACTAGCATTCACTGCATAACTGGTCTGCTGTTTAGACAGCTGCATAAACCAGTCTTTCAGTAACGGATTCCACAAACTGGTTTCTGCCGCCAAGCGCACCTGCACTTGTAAGCTCTCGGGAAAAGGCAAAGCGTTACGCGCAGCCTCCCAAGTCTGCAGCAGTTGATGGGCGTAATGGACAAAGTGCTCTCCGTGCACAGTCAAGCTAGCGCCGGCGCGGTTACGTACAAACAGTGGACAATTAAGCTGCGCTTCAAGGTTTTTAACTCGCGCGGTGACTGTGGTCTGAGTCACACACAATTGCTCAGCTGCAGCAATAAAACTACCGCAACGAACAATCACTAAAAATGTGCGAGCAAGTTCTATATCCATAACCGCTTAAACCCATCTGTACTGCAGCAAACTTTTAGTTTACTGGGATTAAATTGCGCAGAATTCTGGCCAATCTGCATCAGAGTCTGCGAACATAGGCAAAATCATACTAGATTCACGATTATGACGCAGATCTCAACTGAACAACTGATTAAAGAATGGCAAGTGTTGCTTGAGAGCACGCCAAAGAGCATTTACCACTGCGCTCAACAGTTAGCGCAGCAGCATGCTCCACAGCTCGCCGAAAGCTTCTACAAGCACATGTTGGAAGACCCGCACGCGGCACAGTTTTTATCCAACGAGCAAGTACAAGAACGGCTCAGTGGCTCGATGCAAAACTGGATCATCACTCTGTTCAGCTTGACTGCTGATGAGGATTTACGCCCGGTGATTGCCCAACAAAAACATATCGGTGACGTGCATGCGCGCATTGATATTCCTGTGCATCTGGTTTTGCGCGGCGCACGGGTATTAAAAGAAACCGTAGCGCGTCTATTAAATGGCCACGCTGAGCAAGCCGAATGCTTAATTTTTACTTCTGCGCTGATCGATATGGCGATGGAGGTTATGAGCCAAGCTTACTCGGCATCCAATGATAAAAACTCCCGCGCAGAAGAGTCTTATCGTTTATTTTCTATTGCGCAAAACTCCGCGCATGAAAAAGATCGCCAGCGTGCAGCTCTGCTCGATTGGGAAAACCAAGTGATGTTCGACATTGCCATGGGACTGCAGTTTAATCAATTGAGCACCTTGGCTGCTTCCGAGTTTGGCTTATGGTTTCGCCACAAAGGCTCACATGCCTTTGAAGGTGCAGATGAAACAGGCTTAATCAGTGCCAGTATTGATCAAATCGATACGGTTATTTTGCCCATGTTTAAACTCGCACAACAACAACCTGAGCAACACCAACAATTGCTGCGTAGTCTGCACGAGCAGGCTCGCAGTATTGCCTACCACTTGGACACTTTGTTTGCGCAAGTCAACGAACTTGAAAGCGGTCGTGATGTGCTCACCCACCTGCTCAATCGTAAATTTTTACCGGTCGTCCTGAGTAAGGAAATCAACTATGCGCGTCAGCATAAGCGTCATTTTTGTATTTTAGTGATCGACGTTGATAACTTTAAGAACATTAATGACAGCCACGGCCATGAAGTCGGCGATATTGTTTTGCAACAACTGGCGGTTTTACTGAGTAATGGCTGTCGTAGCGGTGACTACGTGTTCCGCCAAGGCGGTGAAGAGTTCCTAATGCTGCTGGTCGACATCACTGCAGAAAAAGCAGCCAAAGTAGCGGAAAAATTGCGCCTCTTGATAGAAAAAGAGGAGTTTCGCCTGCCCCATGGTTTGGTACTAAAAATCACTATCAGTATTGGGCTGGCGCAATACAGCGGCCACCCTGATCCACAGAAACTGGTAAACCGCGCCGATGATGCGTTGTACATGGCCAAAGGCCAAGGCCGTAACCGAATCATTGTTGCCGACTGAGCAAAGCTCAAGCAATCGTGTATAACATGCTGACAATTGTTCAACCCGCCAGCTTGCAAGGTTCGTTATAATGCAGCTCAGTTTGATCGAGTCTGCCGATAGCGAGATGATGGCACACCGTGCTTATACGCTGAACTGGCGTACTGCCCAACGGTCTATTACTATGCAGTTAAGATCACTGACCGCTTAATTTTTTATTGGAGTTTGAGAATGCGCAATTTAGTTATGTCTTTTTTATTGGTAGGCGCCAGCCTATTAGGCTCAACCGTGTTTGCGCAAGAGTTGGTTGAAGGTCGTAACTTCATCACTTTAGCCAGCCCAGTGCCAACTGCACAGCCAGAAAAAATCGAAGTGGTGGAGCTGTTCTGGTATGGCTGCCCGCATTGTTACCAATTAGAGTCGACCATTAATCCTTGGGCTGCAGCACTGCCTGAAGATGTTAACTTTGTACGCATCCCAGCCATGTTCGGTGGTATTTGGAATGTTCATGGTCAGCTGTTTTTAACCTTAGAAGCAATGAAAGCCGAAGACAAAATCCATGACAGCATTTTTGATGCATTACACAACTCAGGTCGTAAGTTATCAACAGTAAGCGATATTACTGATTTCGTTGTCAGCCAAGGTGTTGATAAAGAGCAGTTCAGCAAAACCTGGAACTCTTTTAGTGTTAAAAGCCAAATGGAAAAAGCCAAGAAACACGCTCTGGCTTACCAAATTAGTGGTGTTCCAGCGATTGTTGTGAACGGTAAATACCGTTTTGATATCGGTATGGCTGGTGGTTTACAAGAAACTGTCGATGTAGCTGATGCTTTGATACAAAAAGAACGTCAATCAAAATAGGATAATGCCGTGCTGATGCCTCGTCGCTTTAGCAAAGATCGTCCAATTGTTTTATGTGATGCCAACCATAATGCGCTATGCGTACCCGATGCGTTACCACGCAACGAGCAGCGTATTCGTTTATTGAGTTTTAATATTCAAGTTGGCATTAGCACCAGCGCGTATCGTCACTACGTTACGCGCAGCTGGAAACACTTAATTCCGCACCAAGAACGCTACCGCAATCTGGAAAAAATCGGCTTTTTACTCAACGATTTTGACATAGTTGCCTTACAAGAAGCCGATGGCGGCAGTCTCCGCTCAGGCTACATTAACCAAGTACAACAACTGGCGCAGCTCGGTAATTTTCCGTACTGGTACCAGCAACGTAACCGCAACTTGGGTCCTTTTGCCCAGCACAGCAATGGTTTACTGAGCCGCTTGCAGCCCAACAAACTGGAAGATCACCCACTGCCAGGGCCTGCTGGACGCGGTGCAATCTTGGCGAAAATCGGTGACGGTGCGGACGCCATCGCAGTAGTGTCCATGCACCTTGCACTCGGCACACGAGCACGTAATCTCCAATTAGACTATGTCCGTGAGATTGTCAGTGATTATCAGCATGTGGTTTTAATGGGTGACATGAACACTCATGCACATGAGTTACTCAGCAACTCTCCTTTAAGTTCGCTTGACTTACGCGCACCACAAGCCGCGGCAACCTTTCCAAGTTGGAAACCACAACGCTGTCTAGATCACATTCTAATCAGTTCAGAGCTTGAAATTGCTAATATGGCAGTCTTGCCTATACCTATTTCTGACCATTTACCGGTAGCAATGGATATAATACTGCCAAATCTCAATACAATATAAACTTGTCAGCTACTCAAGCAATAAAATGGACTCGATATGTCAAACGATGCGTTGCCATGGAAAAAAAAATATCTTGAGCTGTTAGACAAGCAAGAAAAGAATGAAGTGCTCTATAACGCGCAAGTTGATCTGCTTAAACGCGGGCTGATTCGTAGTAGTTTGGCCGCAGAAGGCAACGATCAGCAACTTGACGATCATCTACAAGTGTTACGCCGGTTGCTGCGCAAAGAAGCCGGTAATGCTGAATTAGAAGCGCAGGTTGAACTACTGGAAAAAGCAGTTTTAAAATCTGAAGAAAAAATCAATCAACGTAAAATCGCAATTAGCACAGTCCTAGTTAGTTTTTCTGAACAGCTGCAAGCTCTGCAGCCTCCTAAAGAAGTTCAACGTGCTTTAAAGGCATTTGAGAAAAATCTAAACTCAAAACTCGCCCAGCCTTACAGCCTTTATCCTTTGCTTGCTGAACTAAAAGAACTTCAACAGAAAACGTTAGAAGCTGCTACGAATAACACGTTAACATCTCCAGCACCACAAGGATTTTTAGCACGTTTGTTCAAGATTAGAGAGCAGACAGTGAACCTTGATGTAGAAGAGCCAGTCTCAGAGCATCCTAAAGATCTTGTTGAAAAACATACCGAGACACTCAGTTCAACTATAGACACTGTAGAGGACGAACAATTATCGTCTTTACAGCCACTAGAGAAAAACATAGTCGCCAGCACAGAAGACAATGATCTGTTTTCTTTGCCGCAAATGCTTGAGCCCACTTATAGCTCAGTAGCCCAGCATATCCATGACACACTCATTTCGTTGATGAATGACTTACCTTTCACCAGCCAACATGAGCAGCAAGTCTTAGAGCTACGATCACGAATTGATGGCGGACTAAATTGGTACGAACTCGCCCCATTATTAGATGAACTGTCTATTATTATTTTAGACATTGCTAATGGCGGCAAGAATGAATTAGAACAGTATCTGCTGCAGCTCAATAATCGTTTAGCGGCATTTCATGAGAACCTACAGGCCACTTCTGCTGGTTACCAAGCTTCGGCAGCTGACGCGCAAGCCCTCAATGAAGATTTACGCAAGCATGTCAGTAATATTCATAGCGATGTACAGACATCAAACGATTTAAATGATTTAAAAACGCTTGTTGAAACACGACTCGATAGTTTTATTGTTAGTTTGCAAACCTATCAAGAAAAGAGAACACACAGCGAGTCTGACATTCTTGCGCGCTTTCAAGCCTTGGTTCAACATTCACAACAAATGGAGCATGAAGCACAACAGTTGTCGATCAAACTTGAAGAGCAACGTCAAAAAGCCTTACTGGATCCCTTGACAGGAATAGCCAACAGAGCAGCTTTGAATGAGCGCTCGGAACTAGAATACGCACGCATTAAACGCAATGACAGCTCACTTTTATTAACCATTATTGATATTGACCATTTCAAACGTATCAATGACGACTATGGTCACTTGGCCGGTGATAAAGTTCTAAAAATCATTGCTCAAGAGTTAAGTAAGCGTTTAAGAAAAACTGATTTCATCGCTCGCTTTGGCGGTGAAGAATACGTCATATTACTGCCGGAAACTCCGCTGGCAGAAGGTAAAAAACTGATCGAGAAATTACGTTTAGTCATTGAAGCCTGCCCTTTCCACTTTAGAGGAGAGCCAGTCACCATTACCTTTTCTGCAGGAGTCGGGAAAATATCTCCACAAGAAAGTCTCGAAGATGCGTTTGAACGCATTGACCAAGCATTGTATGCAGCCAAAAAAGCCGGACGCAATACCATCATTGTATCTGAGCTAAAAAACCAAGATTAAGCCGCTGATTTGACTTAGCTTTGGCGCTCATAGAAATAGGAGTTAAATCAAATCAAGATCTGCTAATTTTTGCTCAAGCCCTGCCAAGTCTGGAATTTTTGCAACTTCACCATCAATACTTACCGCATCTAGCTCTAAAGCTTGTAACGGCTCATCGGCTAAGCGTTGCAGACTGTGATCAATACGCACCGAGCGCGGAATACCTTTAATCAGAAGCGCAAAAAAACGAAACTTCGGGCGCCCTCCAATCGCATTAATGATAACAACTCGCGCATTATCTAAGTTGGCAGGTACGTCACTTGCAGCCGCTTCAAATGATAAGAGCGGCAAGCTTAGATCACGCCAAGCAATCTGGCCAAGCAACCAATTTGGTGAGTTTTCAGCAGGCTGCACATTCCGATAGGCCACCAACTCTGCAACTGCAGTGTTAGGCAGCAACAGTAATCGATCACTCAACGTCAGCAGTAAACCAGTGATTTGGGCAACTGTCTGTTCTGTAGCAACTGCTTGCGTCATAATATTTTCCTTTCAATGTCATCATTATGTTGAGAATGCTGGTTTGAAACATATTGTACTAATGCTTGAGCTAAGCCCTTTGGTGTGGCGCTCAAAGAGCTAAAACCTGCGCTTCGAATGCTATCTGGCATACTCGAACAAGCACAACTATCAGCATTTTGCGTCCACACGGGCGCACCTTGTTGCTGTACATATTCAGCTGCAAAACTACCGTCACTACCCATCCCACTAAAAATAATCACACCGCAGTTCTTGCCATAATGCTGCGCTAAGTTACACATCATTTGCTCGATAGAAGGACTATAAGGCCCCTCCCAGGGTGTTTCGAGGGCTTGCATACTGCCATCAGTAGAAAATTTTAACTCATGCTGAATCGGCGCAATAACCACCTCCCCTTCACGGACACAAGGATGTTCGCTGAAGAGCCGCACTGACCATTCACTATGGCGACCGACAGCTTGGGGTAAACTGCTCTCAAAGTGTGGATCAATATGCTGTGCATAGATAAAACCTAAAGGTAAACCCTTTGGCAGCACATCTAAAAATGCTTTTATCGCTTGCGGGCCACCCATCGATGCAGCTAATAGCCAAACATATTTAGCTTGCTGCCCGGGCACTGCAGAATTGTTTGCAAAACATTGCGGCAACTCAATCGGCTGTTCTGCTATAGCGTTTTTCATAGCGACTAGCGGCACTTCATTGATAGCTTGCACGACACCCAAGTGCCGAGTTAAATGCATGATTTTATTCAGTAAACTCCGCTCCCAACGCGGATATTCTTCAGAGCTACGCTCAGGAGCAGAGCCTTCGCCAAACAATACTGGAACGGTTGCCTCGCCTAAAAAATAATCCAAGACAATGCAGTCATCGTCGTTTGCAGAGGCCATACCATACAGCCATAAATCAGTTTCGCAGGTCTGTAATACATCAAGATCTAAGTGTTGCGGATCACTATTGAGAACAACTTGATAACCTTGTTTTAGTAAAAACTGTTGCAAAATATGCCGTTGCAGCGAGGTATCCGCTACAACAGCAACTCGAATCACTGCAAAGTTAGTCATCGCTCTTAATCAATTTATGAATTGCTTCAAGCAAGACAGTCTCTTGATAAGGCTTTCCTAGGTAGTCGTTAACTCCAATTGCCATTGCACGCTCACGGTGTTTTTCACCGGTACGCGAAGTAATCATGATGATTGGTAAATCTTTCAAGAACTCATCATGACGTACCAGAGTTGCAACCTCAAAACCATCCATGCGCGGCATCTCAATATCGAGCAACATAATGTCTGGTTTAGTTTCTTGCAGCTGCGCAATCGCATCCATTCCGTCTTTAGCGGTCAGCACGTTCATACCGTGGCGTTCAAGCAGACGTGTTGTCACCTTGCGCACTGTCACAGAATCATCCACCACCATCACTAAGGTAGCCACACGCTTGTCAGACTCCACTGCTGACAGAAGGGTCATATCGGATGCGCCTTTCACACCCTTACGAGTGTAATCGGTACGAATCATTGCCAATAAGTCGAGAATAACAACTACGCGACCATCTCCGAGAATGGTAGCCCCAGAAATACCATGTACGTTGGCAAATTGTGGTCCCATGCTTTTTACCACGATCTCACGCGAACCGGCGAGCACATCGACTTGCACAGCAACCGCGTATTCGTTCGAACGGACTAAAATAACGGGCAGAGGCAGCGTCTGTCCGACCAACTTTGGATGCTGGCCATTATTGAGCAGGTCTCCGACGTATTTCAGTTCGTAGCTTTGTCCTGCATATTCAAAGCTTGCTGGCTTACCTTCATCACGCTCTTGCTCATACAGTGCTTCAAGCTCATAAGGTGAAATACGTACGATCCCTTCAATGGTATTCAATGGAATCGCATAGGAATCTTCACCTGCCATTACCATCAGTGCGCGGTTAACCGATACGGTAAAGGGTAGACGAATATAGAACGTAGTCCCCTTATCTAGCGTCGAATCAATGCTGATCGAGCCACCGATTTTCTTAATCTCAGCACTCACAACATCCATGCCGACGCCACGTCCAGAAATCTGCGTAACCTGGCCTGCAGTTGAAAAACCTGCATGCAAAATAAACTGCATAATCTCTTGATCAGTCAACGACGCATCACTGGTCATTAAACCGCGTTCGATAGCTTTATTGCGTACCGCGTCTAGATTGATACCTGCACCATCATCAGACAGTACCAGTAAAATATCAGCACCTTCACGAGTCAGCTCTAAACGAATCGTACCTGTGGCAGGTTTGTCCAGTGCTTGGCGTTGTTCTGCTGACTCAATACCATGGTCAACGGCGTTACGCAGCATATGCTCAAGTGGCGCCAACATGCGCTCAAGCACAGTACGGTCAACCTCGCCCTCGGCGTTAGCAACAACAAACTCGACCTTTTTTCCTAACTCACCAGATACTTGGCGTACTACACGACGTAAACGCGGTAATAAACGGTCGAAGGGCACCATCCGCGTGCGCATAAGACCTTCTTGCAGTTCAGTGTTAACACGCGCCTGCTGCAGTAATAATGTCTCTGCATCACGGTTACGCACCGCCAAGGTTTCTTTGAGGTCCAATAAATCCGAAGAAGATTCAAATAGAGCGCGCGATAATTGCTGCAGCTGTGAATAGCGATCCATTTCCAGCGGGTCAAAATCTTCGTAACCTGCTTTCTCTGTTTCAGCTTGGTAGCGGCTTAAAATTTGCGCTTGGGTCTCAGTGTCGAGACGACGTAACTGATCACGGACACGATCAATCGTCGCCTCCATCTCACCTAACGTAAAACCAAAGTCACTGACTTGCTGTTCAACTCGACCACGGAAAATAGAAGTTTCACCGGCTAAGTTAACCAGACCTTCCAGTAATTCAGCCGGCACTCGCACTTGCTCTTGCGGTGCGCGCTGAGCACTACTCTCCGCCGCCTGTAATTGCGCTTTTTCAACAAAAGGCAGTACTTTATTATCAACCGTTTTGCGACCTACTTCGCTGATTGCAACGATCGGCTGAGCAAGCTGTAGAGCTTTGCTTTCTTCAATCTCTGTTTGCTCAGGCTGAACAAGCAGTTGTGCCAGTAAATGCTCTGGCAATGTTTGGCGGATTTTTGCTACTTCAGCCAGCAGCTGTTGGTAAGCAGTGTGGAAATGACTGCGCAAATTTTCAGGCCATGGCTGACCTTGCTGTGAAGCAGCTAAGAGCTCGCTTTCTAACTCATGGCTAATGTTACCAATATTTTGCGCTTCAGCTAAACGAGCTCCGCCTTTTAATGTGTTCAAAACACGCAACGCATCTTTAACCGCTTGTTCAGATTGTGGAGCGTTATCAAAAGCAGTCAGCGCTGTGCTTAACTCAGTTAAAAGCTCATCCGCTTCAATAATGAAGATGCTTGACACTTCGTCGTTTTTTTCTTGTGCGCTCTCGTGAGCTGCCTGCACCTGAAGGCTAGTCGGCACTTCAAGCTGCTCACTTTTATTAGTGCGCATGTTTTTGATCTGAATAATCAGCGCTTGCCCATCGGGTAACTCTTTATAATCACGCACAGCTTCTAGCATGATAGCGAGTGCATCGTGACTGTCTTGCAACAGGTTAAAGATCGGACTGCCAACGTTGAACTTACCAGCACTTAAATCTTCGTACAAAAACTCAAGTTCATGGGCTAAATCCCCAATCTCAGGAATTTCTGCCATACGCGCACCACCTTTAAGTGTATGCAAGTCGCGCTGCAAGGTTTCCAACTCTAAAGTATTATCAGTCTGCTTAACCCAGCGCAATAAAGCCGCTGTCGCGCTCTCAATTATTTCAAAACCTTCCTCTAGGAAAATTTCGACGAGTTCAGGATCACGTAAATCATGCGTTGAAATGACTGTCTCAGACTCAGGCTCATCTTCTATGCTAGAAACTTGCGGCTCCACTGACTCTGCATCAGGCAGCACTAAGCTTTCTTCAAGCTCATCATCGAAGTTATCAAGTGTAAAAGACTCTGTATTCTCTGCAGCAGCACGAGGAAAATCACTCTCAACACTCTCGTCATTCAGTTCTTTTTCTAACTCAACCACATCCCAAGCTGTATTCGCAGGAACAGCAGTTTCAAGTTTGGTAGCACTAATGTCCTGACCCGTAGCCTCAGAAATCTCTATATCTGCTTGGTATTCAAGCGTATCAACTGTCTGGATGAGCGGCGCAGTTTCTCCTCGGCGAAAAGCTTTCATGCTCTCAATCAAAGCTACGGGCTGCTGCATTGGCTGACGTGCTTGAAGCTGATCAAGTAATACTGCAAGACGATCATGGCCGCGCAACAACATATCGCCAAGCTCATCACTATGCGAATAACGACCGTCTAATAAGCCTTCGTACAATGACTCTATCTCATGGGCTAAGTCACCGATTGGCTTAATCTCAGCCATTCGCGCACCACCCTTGAGGGTGTGTAAGTCACGCAATAAAGCAGACATCACATTACTTTGTGGAGATGCAAGCCATGCCTCCAAAGACTCACCAGCACTTTCTAATAAGTCCATAGCCTCTTCGAGGAAGATTTCAACCATCTCTTCATCTAAACAAGAAACACTAAAAACCTCATCCGCTGAAGGTTCTGGCACAGTTTCAAGGACTGTTAAAATTTCTTCAGTCTCGTTGGTTTTAGCTGTATCTGACTCAAACTCAACTGGCTCTTGCGGTGTAGACTCAACACCAGAAAACTCTAATGCAAGATCAGCATCGGATTCAAAATCTTCGTCAAACAAAGGTTCCAAATCAGTTTCTAACACTGTAGAAATGCTGTCATTAGCGTCGGCAATGACCGGCTCAAATACCAAAGTATCAGGCAATTCGGAGGACTGCAGTTCCTCAGCCATTAACTCATACAGAGCATCAATGCACTCTTGCTGCGGCTCAACTTGTAGGCCAGCAGCAACCTGATCCATCATATTAATCAGTGCATCATGGGCTTTTTTAGCTTGGGCAAAAAAGCGCTCTTCTGTTAATAAGCGACCGTTTTCAACCGCTTGGTACATCTCTAATAAAGCGTTGCAAATATCTTCAACTTGCGGCAATTCTGCCTGCTCAGCACTGTGGCCAAGTCGCACTAACTCATCCAGCAGTGCTGCAAGCTCCTGACGCTGAGTTGGATGCTTTTGCCAATCCTGCAATTGCTCGTCCATATCCAGCAAAATATCCATACCTTCAGAAAGGAAAGTAGAGATAATTTTCGGATCACGGGCACCTTTTGGATCACCATTTTTAAGATCTTCCGCATGAGCTAAACGCGCATGCATGACCTGCTCCAGCTTCTCAATAAATGCTGCTGAGCCCTCAATCTCTTTTAACGGTGTAGTTGTTAGTTGATCAATACCGATGCGCAGTAGCTGTTCTGCTTCGCTGAGCAATAAAGCCTCATTGAACTCAACAGCCAATAAATTTGCTTGGTATTCTTTGGCGAGCTTTTCCAACACACTAGCGATATGCGCAATCGGCAAAATACCTGCCATAAAGGCACTGCCTTTCAGGGTATGCAGTGCACGCTGCAAATCATCGCTGATAGTTTTTGGCAACTGTTGCGCGCAATCTGCTAAGAAGCCTACCAGTGTCTGCAAGTGAGCTTGAGCTTCATTGTGAAAGATATCCAATAACACCGGATCAATACTTTCATTATTCTCAAGCATTTCTACAGAGAGCAAAACATCTGCCTCGGCAGCAACGTCCTGTTCAGGTAACTCAAGGTTTATCTCAAGTGCGTCTTCTTCTGCCAAATCGCTAAAATCGTCGCTAGCATCCCAATCAGGTATATCAGAGACTGCAGTTGCAGTAGAAAAATTAGGTAGGGGCTCTTTACGGGCTAACGCATGGGCTATTGCAGCGAGCTGATCAACATCATCACGTTGACGCTGCTGTTGCTCAGCGTATTCGACGACCAACTCTGGGAACAAGGTAATAACATCGGCAATCACCTGCAGCAAAGGTTCGCTAACTTCAACGCTGCCTTCAATCACACGGTTGAGCATATTTTCGATCGACCAAGCCAGTTCCCCTGCTACTAGCGCGCGCACCATACGGCCACTGCCTTTGAGCGTATGGAAGGCCCGACGGACTTCGGTCAACGCTTCTTGATCATCCTGATTGGCACGCCATTTCGGATAAAACTCATTCAGCGTTTCTAAAACCTCTTCTGCTTCCTCAACGAAAACCTCTTGTAACTCTTCATCAATCGGTTCTTCGTCTGCAGGTGGCGGCAAAATACTTGGTGGAACATCGGTTGCTGGAGGGTTCACCCGCGCAACAGAGCTTGACATGACGTCTTGCAACGATAGCTCCGCTGGCTCATGTTCGCTAGCCTCAGCAATAATAATCTGCGGTAGTTCAACATCTGGGATATCAGAGAGATCAAGCGTTTGCGGCTGACTAGCAGGCAAAGCTGGCTCTGACTCTTTCGACTCGCTTAACTCTAACTCTGCCTCTGCAGAAATCTCTACTGCATTAATCTCTGGAGCCAGATCGATAACAAAATCAGCCTCCGCATCAGTTGTCGCCTCAGTGGCAAGCAAGTGAACGTCTTCAGTCGTAAATAACGGTTCTACAGGGACAAAATCATTCTCTACAATTTCGAGTTCAATATCATCCACAAACGCTGGTAGATCAACAGCATCACCACTAGCAATAAAACTATCACTGGCAAATGTCGGTAATGCTTCAGTTTCAACAGCCTGATGAGCAATGCTATCTGCCTCGGTATCCAGAGCAATAGTACTCCAGTCTGTCTCTGCTAACGGCTCATGCTCAGCGGTCTCGACTTCAAGCGTATCAGCAACATCCTGCTCTGATTCGAGCTCTAGCACATCATCGCTTGCAACAGTTAACGGCAAATACGGAGAATAGCCAAGACTGGTTAAGCTCTCTTCAGCAACATCAAGAATTGTCTCACCTTGACTGGCATGGTCTTCAACCAGACGCTCTAAATAATACTCAACACTGGTAATCGCATCGGCCAGAGTATCGAGATTCTGCCAGTTGGGGATCATTTTTTGTTCAAACAACTGCTCTTCGATATAACGCCGGCAGGTTTCAACTAAAGCAGCAGCGCGTTCCAATGGAATCATAACTAAACCGCCACGCACTTGATTTAACAAGTATGGCACTTTAGCTAAATGCTCGTGATTCCATTGCGAAGCAATAAATTCGATAATGCCATCTTTGGCATGCTCTAAACCGGTACGCGCTTCTTTAATAACCAGACGATGAATCTGCCTAACATCGGTGGTTGGCATCAGATTCTGTTCATTTTTTATATCATCTGATGAGCCAGCCATACCCGTTAGCGTAGCTTCGATATACAAAAGTGCGCCAGCGACATCCATCAATACCGCTTCTGACGGTTCTGTGCTGCCATTTACTAGCGAGGCAACCACTTCGATTTGATCTAATACCACTTTACGTGGCTGGGCAAAACCGAGCACTGCTAAAGTATCGGCAATTTGTTTCAGTGGAATTTGTAGGGCGCTCAGTTCATCGAGCTTGCTACGATCACTGCGCACAAATAAATCTAAATTATCTTTAATGCGCACCAACTCTTCACATAAAGCAGCGACCACAGAGCGCATTGCTCCCCGATCTGGACCGGCCATACGAGCACGTTCTTCGTCCAGTAACAACTCATTGGGTAACGCTTCATCGAGACGGTACTGTTCATGCAAACGCTGCAAACGTTCAGAGTTCGCTTGTGCTTTAGCGACATAAAAAAGAATATTTTTAATCAGTTCGATCGACGCCGGCTGATTGAGCCCAGGAGCTTGTTCAGCCACTAAACGCCGCAGCTCACGATCAACTTGGCGTAATAATGTACGCACCGATGCACCGGCTTCAACACTGCCGTTAGCCAAGCCATCAACCAAGCCAGCAGATACTTGCCACAACGTTTCTAGCGGTGCATCTTTACTCAGCGTTTCAAGGCGCGCAAATACGCGAGCCATGTAGCCTAAGTTCGTTGGTAAATCTTGCCCACGCAGCACACCAACTAGCGCAACCTGAAGCATTTGGCGCAGCTTTCTTAGCAACAAAGGCAGTGCTGGCACACTCAACTCTTGCAAACGCGCAGCGCTCAGCGGCTCTGCTTTAGCCTGAAACGTTGGAGTAAACAAACTCGTTTCAGAAAGCAGCTTCTCACCGCGCGCCGCACGCAAATCATTGAGTAGCGGTAAAACAACCATGGGTAAATCACGACGCGCAGTTTGAATGCGATCTAAATACAAAGGCAGCTGCAAAATAGCCTGCATCATCACTTCGAGTGACTCTGCTAAGTTATTGACGCGATTCTCCAACAAAGCTTGCGCCAACTGCTCCATTTCTTCAGCAAGCAAAGCTGCGCCAAAGAACTCAACCATTTGCAAGGTGCCGTGGACCTGGTGCACATAGGTTAAGCAAAAACGCAGTCGTGTTGAATCCTCAGGATTCTCCACAAACTCTTCCAGTGCGTGACGCGCCTGTTTTAGGGTTTCTGCAATTTCGCCTTTAACCCATTCCAGGGCGACATAATCGTGCCGATCACCCATAACTACTCCGCTCATATCCATGCTACCCCTTACGGGTAAAAGCCAAAACGCGTTCATCGGCAACAGGCTCTAAATCAGGGTGCTGCCATCCAGCAACTTCACCCACACCTATGACCAACATTCCGCCCGGCGCTAACCGAGCCACTAAACGATTAAGTATTTCGCGTCGCTGCCAGCGGCGGAAATAGATCAACACGTTTTGACAAAAAATAACGTCCATACCAAAAATGGGCGCATGCGCCAAATCCAGCATATTTAATCTAGTAAAACATGAGCGTTTCACTAGTCGATCTACTACTCGATATAATCCATCCGACTGCATCGTAAAGTATCGTTCAAGCAGTTCAACAGGTACACGATCCAAGCGTTTCGGATCATATTTAGCCTGGCGGCCTTTGCGTAAAGCGCTATGACTGATATCCGTTGCAATTACACCAAACTCAACAGACTTATTCTTATTCGCTGTACGAATGGCTTCAGCGGCACAAATCGCTAATGACCAGACTTCCTCACCGCTTGAGCAGCCAACACTCCACAAGGATAAAGGTTTACCAGTTTGGTCATTTGCGATTTTGTTGACAAGGAAATCGGTCACTACTTCGAAAGATGCCGCATGTCTAAAGAACTGTGTTTCTTGAACGGCTAAACGATCCAGCAGCACTACCCATTCAACAGCGCCACAGGCACCATCGGTTACTTTCTGGTAGTAACTTGAATAATCAGACACACCTAATTCACGCATCCGCGCTGTTAGATTAACTTGCAAAAACATTCGCCGTTGCTCGCTCACAACCATTCCTGAGCGAGTTTCTAGCAAGCTTTGCCAGTCATTGAACTCATCTTCTGTCATTTCTGCTAAAGGCTGTAAAGCCCAAGCGCTGCCAGATTGCATGATGTGCCCTTTTCTAATTATTCTGACGGGGGCAGTTACCTATAAATAACTGCCCGATCTCGTTAGGCTTGCTCTTGATTGCCATCTGGCAAGGTAAAGCCAGACACAGACTCACGCATCTCACTGGCCATCTTCGCCAAAGTACCAATGCTTTGTGCTGTTGCTGTCGTACCCGCAGATGTTTGCGAAGTAATCTCTTGAATAACGTTCATCGTGCTGGAAATATGACCGGCTGACGATGCTTGCTGGCGTGCAGCGTTGGAAATGTTCTGAATCAAAGCCGCGAGGGATTTTGATACTTTCTCAATTTCTTCCAGCGAGACACCCGCATCCTGTGCCAGACGCGCACCACGTACAACCTCTGTGGTGGTTTGTTCCATCGAAATAACCGCTTCGTTGGTATCCGCCTGAATCGTTTTAACCAGTGCTTCAATCTGCTTAGTTGCTGATGATGAACGCTCAGCCAGACGCTGAACCTCATCGGCAACCACGGCGAAGCCTCGACCTGCGTCACCAGCCATCGAAGCCTGAATCGCAGCGTTAAGAGCCAGAATGTTAGTTTGGTCAGCAATATCGTTAATCAAACTTACGATGTCACCAATCTCTTGCGATGACTCACCGAGACGCTTAATACGTTTCGAAGTGTCTTGAATCTGCTCACGAATGCTGTCCATACCAGTAATAGTATTGTGTACAACTTCGTTACCTTTGTTAGCGATCGATACCGACCGCTCAGCAACCGCAGATGATTCGGCGGCGTTAGCAGATACTTGGTCAATCGACACAGCCATTTCGTTAATCGCCGCTGATGCTCCAGCAATTTCTTGTGCTTGGTGCTCAGATGCTTCCGCCAAGTGCATCGCAGTTGACTGCGTTTCTTGGGCAGCTGCAGATACCTGTACGGCAGTGGCGTTAATAGTTCCAACCAGCTCACGGAGTTGGTCAATGGTGTAGTTAATGGAGTCAGCAATCGCACCGGTAAAGTCTTCGGTTACTGTTGCTTCTGCAGTCAAGTCACCGTCTGCTAAGTCACCAATTTCATCAAGTAAGCGTAAAATAGCGGTTTGGTTACGCTCGTTCTTTTCCGCAGTTTCAGCAAGACGAATACGCGTTTCACGCATGCTCACTAAACCAATCAAAATAATTGAAGCCAGTGCCAAAGCACCCAACACATAACCAATCAATGTATTGATTACACGCCCCGTAGCGCGCTGTTCAAAACCTGCGGCCAGTACCGATGCTTTGTCTAAGAGAGTCTGCGAAACAGTAAAGATACCGTTAGCGGCCTCACGCACCTGGAACAACTCTGGTGAAGTTTCCAAGATCTCATCAACAGAACCAGAAACAAACTCAAATAACTCAGCGATTTCAGTCAAACGCTCTAACGCTTCTTCGTCAGTCACCTGACTGATTTCCATTGCTGCGTTACCTTCCAGCATTGCAGTTAGAACACGACCAAACAGACTTGCGTCTCGGCCAAACATGTCAGCAGCCAGTACCGAGTCCTCATCACCGACTAGTACTTTGTTAGCCGAACCAATGATTCGCTCTGCCAGCAATGATTGACGCTGAGCAACAGAAACCTGGGCTGCAGGGGCACCACTTTGCAGAAGAATATCTACAACCTCTTCATACTCAACCTGTAACTGCGGAATCGTTTCGGCCAAAGTCGCAGCAACTTCGTGCAGAGACAGTACCGTTTGCTCACTATCAATAATCGCACCAGCGTTTTCGCGCAGGCTGTTCCAGTCTTCAGCCACTGCACTCATTTCAGCCGATAAGCTTTCTGGTGCTGGCGGGACATCATTTTCAACATCACCATCAACCAAGTATCCCCAGCGGGTTTCAAAGTCATTACGGGCATCTTTGAGTAAGGCGAAAGCCTCTGCTTTACCCGCGGCGGCTTCCGTAGCGTTTTTCGCAATACGCTGCGACAGTACGCGTAGCTCACCAGCTTGAGTGATGTACTCTTTGTCATAGTTTGACTGAGTATTAATGTACGCAAAGTTTACGAACAGCAGCACAACTGATACGACCAGAATCGCAAAGAGCGCGCCAATCAGTACGTTACTGCGTAAACCGGAGAGAAAGTGAATCCCACTTTGTTTTTTCATTATTTGGCCCCCGCCTGGACCCGTAGAACTTAATGTGTCCAATAACACTCAAGAGCCAGTTTTAACTGACCCAACCGAAAATGGTAACTGTAGCGCTGCAAGCTTTCGCTTAATGCACTAAGCCACCACATCTAAAAAATCATTATCTTGCGCTAAAGCATGCGGACTAAAAACCAACCATGTTTCTTCGTCACGCACAAAAACACCATGCACAAAAGGCACAATATCGGCGCTAATTTTTGGCAACACTTCAGTAAAAGAGTCAACTGCAAAATGCTGCATACCAAATACGGCATCAACAGTCAGCCCAGCAAACACATCGCCATACTCAACCACCAGCAACCGTCGTAATTTTTTCGAACCAGACAACTCCGTGCCGAAAAAACCACAAAGATCCATAACAGGCAGTAAGCGCCCACGCACGTTCGCAACACCTCTAACCCAGCTTTTCACACCAGGCAGCATTGTATAGCGTGGCTCATGCAGCACTTCATCGACTTCGCCCATTGGTGCAACAAAATGCTGCTCGCCAATACGAAAACCAATACCACTCCAGGTTTGTGCAACTTCCTGCTGGGCAGGCAAACCATCTGCCTGTCCACGACACAGTGCATCTAAACCTAAAAGTAACTCATAGGGAGTTTGTCTGTCTGTCATCTAGCAACCCTATTATTATTAGTTTTATAAAATACAATAGCGCTTAGCCCGCTAAAACTGCATTAAGGGTTTTAATCAATGTTGCTTCATCAACAGGCTTAGTTAAGTAATCCTTAGCCCCTTGACGTTTGCCCCACACCCGATCAGTCTCCTGATCCTTGGTTGTCACAATAATGACTGGGATATTTTGTGTTTCTGGACTTTTAGTCAACTGGCGCGTGGCTTGAAAGCCATTTAAACCAGGCATCACAATATCCATTAAGACGACATCAGGTTTCTCTTGCTTCGCTAGGGCAACACCATCTGCACCATTCTCAGCTTTGTACACTTGATGCCCATTCTTTTCTAGCATTGCTGCCAACTTATACATCTCAGTTGGCGAATCATCAACAATTAAAATACGAGCCATGATCTTCCCCATACATAAACAATACAGCCAGCACCTGTCTTACTTCTTAAGCAAATTTAAGAAGCGCTCTCTACAGGAGTAAAGGCTGGCACATGCGTTTTAATTGCACCAATCAGCTCTTCTTTGCTGAACGGTTTTGTTAAATACTGGTCAGAACCAACAATGCGGCCCTTGGCTTTATCAAACAACCCATCTTTCGAAGAAAGCATAATCACTGGTGTTGATCGAAAAGCAGTATTATTTTTGATCAGCGCACAGGTTTGATAGCCATCCAAACGCGGCATCATAATATCAACAAAGATAATATCAGGATGTGTATCCGCAATCTTAGCCAACGCATCAAAACCGTCAACAGCAGTGATCACTTCACAACCAACTTTTTTCAGCAAGGTTTCTGCAGTCCGACGAATCGTCTTCGAATCGTCGATAACCATGACCTTTAAGCCTTCAGATTTCTGTTCCATCTTCGCCCTACCATCGTCGGTGAGTCGTTATTTTTTTGCAGTATTGATGCTATGCTGCTTAATTATACAGCACGCGGCGACTCAATCGTCGTGCCTTTTTAGCATACTATTTTGCTGCAATCCATTAACCCGGCATTTACAGGGTTATTTATTGACCTCGCTTATAGCTTTAGATCAATTTAATACTATTATTCAGCCAATCCAAAGTGCATTATTGACTGCTTACTATTTTATCGGAGACCTTATCATGCATGTTCGTCTTGGGATTGTCATGGATCCTATTGATCGTATTTCATTCAAAAAAGACAGTTCTCTGGCCATGCTTTTGTCAGCCCAATCACGCGGCTGGTCGTTGTTTTATATGGAACAGCAAGACCTCTATCAACTAGCGGGTCAAGCACGAGCACGTATGCGCTCACTGCAAGTGTTCGACAATCCACAGCACTGGTTTGAACTGGGCGATGAACTTGACGAACCGCTCTCTGATTTAACTGTCATTTTAATGCGCAAAGACCCTCCATTTGATAACGAGTTTGTTTATAGCACTTATTTACTTGAGCAAGCGGAAGCAGCTGGCAGTTTAGTGGTCAACAGCCCACAAAGTTTGCGCGACTGTAACGAAAAACTCTTTGCAACTATGTTCCCACAGTGCACGCCAGCCACCCTAGTGAGCCGACGACCCGACATTCTGCGGGAATTTGCCAAGCAACAACGTGACATCATTCTCAAACCACTCGATGGTATGGGCGGATCGTCGATATTCCGTCATCGCGAAGACGATCCGAACTTATCGGTGATTTTAGAAACGCTCACCGCGCACGGCACTCAGCAAATTATGGCGCAGCAATATTTGCCAGCGATTAAAGATGGCGATAAGCGCATTCTAATGATTGATGGCGAACCGGTACCTTATTGCTTAGCGCGCATTCCAGCGGCTGGCGAAACACGCGGTAATTTAGCGGCCGGTGGTCGTGGTGAAGCACGTCCTCTCACCGACAAGGATCGTTGGATCGCTGAACAAGTCGGTCCTGAATTACGCAAACGTGGCTTGCTGTTCGTTGGCTTAGATGTGATAGGCGAACACCTGACCGAGATTAACGTCACCAGCCCAACCTGTATTCGCGAAATTGATAATGCCTTTGATACTAAAATCGGCGACCAACTGATGGATGCAATTGCCCGTAAATTGACGGAGCGCTGCTAATATAATCGGCTTGCACAGCCATTAATCATTGAATGTGCAAGCCAGTTCATGGACTTTTTGATGACTTCTCGGCAGACTGCCGCCTCTGTCGAGAAACCAAAACACTTATGAAAAACGCTGCTACCAATCCTTTTGCCGAACCGAAACCTAAAGTTGATGCGGCTGACCGCTTAGGCTTCACGTTGCTTATCGCCGGTCTTCTGCACTTAGCTATCATCCTCGGGGTGGGTTTTACCGTTGCTGATTTACCTGAATTAAGCAAAAGCCTAGACGTCACTTTAGCGACTTTCAGCAGTGAAAAAGAACCTGAAAAAGCTGATTTTATTGCCCAGGACAATCAGCAAGGCAGCGGTACATTAGAAGAAGCTGCGACACCAAGCACCACCGAAAAAGCCACCTTCCAAGACACCAAAGTCAATAAGGTGCAAGTAGAAAGCAGCGAAGAGCCGACACCGGTTGTCCAAGCAAAAAAACAAGTGGTCAGCACACCGACCCCACAAAAGCAAAAAGTGCAAAGCGCAGCACAAGTACAACCCAAACCTCAACCCACCAAACCGCGCCCTGTCATAGATCGCGAGCAACTTTCTGCTGAAATTGCTAGTCTCGAAGCAGAGCTGTCAATGGATCAACAAAACTACGCCAAAAGACCACGGGTGAGTCGACAAAACACTGCTGCAACCAAGCGTGATATCAGTGCGTGGTACCGCGAGGATTGGCGTAAAAAAGTCGAGCGCGTCGGTAACCTTAATTACCCTGACGAAGCACGTCGCCAAGGCATTTACGGCAGTTTGCGCGTGCTGGTCATCATTAAAAGTGATGGATCGCTAGAAAACATGCGGATTTTAGAATCCTCTGGCCATCCAGTACTTGACCGCGCGGCATTAAACATTGTGCGCACAGCCGCACCCTTTGCGCCTTTTACCGGTGAGCTAGCTGCCAACTACGACCAGGTTGAAATCATTCGAACTTGGCGCTTTGAGCGTGGCGATCGTCTTTCCAGTCAATAATCTGCGATAATCATTGGGCTGACATTGAGCAGCTATTTTATCGCGTTTTGACGGGGATGATTGAATCACCATGACTGCTACCTTTCCTTCATTAGCTGGGCATTTTTTAATTGCCATGCCACTCATGAGCGATCCGCATTTTGCCGAATCGGTGGTCTATATTCTCACCCACGACGAGCAAGGCGCGCTCGGCATCATTATTAACCGTCCTAGCGGCCTGACTTTGGCTGACGTGCTCGAACAACTGCAACCGGAGCATGCCACGCTCAGCGACAGTGACGATCAAGACGTGTTTCTCGGTGGCCCAGTGCAATCTGAATTAGGTTTTGTCCTGCACAATATCGGCCCGCAATTTCAAGGCACGATGAATTTCGGCAGTTTGTCACTGACCTCCTCGCAAGATGCTTTAGCAGCCATCGCCCAAGGCCAAGGACCTCAGCAAAACTTAATTGCTCTGGGCCACGCCGGTTGGGGTGCCGGACAACTGGAAGAAGAACTGCGTGACAACGCTTGGCTGTCTTGCCCAGCCGATCCGAATGTGATTTTCAGCACACCAATTGAACAACGTCGCAGTGCCGCAGCCGCTCTGCTAGGTGTTGACCTTGAGCGTCTCAGCCATCAAGTAGGCCATGCATGAGCCAAACTGCTGAAGCACCCAAACTGCTCTTAGGTTTTGACTACGGCACCAAACAAATTGGCGTTGCGGTTGGACAAATGATCACTCGCCAAGCGCGCGAACTGTGCAATTTGAAAGCGCAAGATGGCATCCCGCGCTGGGAGCAGATCGAAGCACTGATTAAAGAGTGGCAGCCCGATGCACTTGTTGTAGGATTACCGCTAAACATGGACGGCACACCCAGCGACATGTGCGTGCGTGCAGAAAAGTTTGCTCGGCGCCTCAATGGCCGCTTTAACTTACCCGTCCACACCCACGATGAACGCTTGACTACCTTTGAAGCCAAAGGCCAACGCTTATCGCAAGGACAACAACGTGGCAGCTATCGCGAGCAACCTGTCGACGCCTTAGCCGCCGCTTTACTACTGCAAGGATGGCTGGAGCAATACAACAACAGCTGACCTCAACTGATGCATGGAGTCGTACTTAAATGAGCCTACCTGATCCTGCTGTCTTAATTACTGCCATTGCCGATGAGCTCAAAGCCCATCTACAAGCCCACAATATTGATAATCCACGTTTTGTCGGCATCCACACCGGTGGTGTTTGGGTCGCCAATGCCTTGCTCAAAGAACTCAAAAGTGAAGAGCCGCTGGGCATTTTAAATGTGTCGTTTTATCGTGATGATTTCAGTCGCAGCGGCTTGCATCCACAAGTTCGTCCATCGCAGCTACCTTTTGATATCAGCGATCAGCATTTGGTGTTAATTGATGATGTATTGATGAGTGGCCGCACCATCCGCGCCGCACTCAATGAGCTGTTTGATTATGGCCGTCCGGCCAGCGTTACCCTCGTCTGCTTGTTGGATTTAAATGCCCGCGAACTGCCAATCCGCCCTGATATTGTCGGTGCAACACTTTCCCTTGATGCAATGCAGCGGGTAAAATTAGTTGGACCTGAACCGTTGGCCATCCAACTGAAAACCCTCGACCATCTATGAGATTTTCGCAATGACGCCCCTCGCCCCTAAGTGCCCGCTGCAATTAAACGACCAAGGTCGTCTGCGCCATTTTTTATCGCTCGATGGCCTCCCGCGTGAAATGCTGACAGAAATCCTCGACACCGCCGACTCGTTTTTAGAAGTCGGCGCGCGCGCGGTGAAAAAAGTACCGTTAATGCGCGGCATGACTGTCTGCAACGTGTTTTTTGAAAACTCCACGCGCACCCGCACCACCTTTGAACTGGCTGCCAAACGTTTATCCGCAGACGTCATCACCCTCAACGTTTCCACCTCTTCAACCAGTAAAGGTGAAACCCTCACCGATACCCTGCGCACCCTCGAAGCCATGGCCGCCGATATGTTTGTGGTGCGCCATGCCGATTCCGGTGCCGCCCACTTTATTGCCGAACACGTTAGCCCCAATGTGGCGATTATTAACGGTGGTGATGGTCGTCATTCGCATCCGACGCAAGGCATGCTGGATATGCTGACCATCCGTCGGCATAAAGGCGATTTCACCAAGCTAAAAGTAGCTATCGTCGGCGATATTTTGCACTCACGGGTCGCGCGTTCGAACATGCTCGCGTTAAAAACCCTCGGTTGTCCTGATATTCGCGTGATTGCGCCAAAAACCTTGTTGCCAGTAGGTCTTGAGCAATACGGCGTGAACGTTTACACCGATATCACCGAAGGCTTAAAAGATGTCGATGTAATCATCATGCTGCGCTTGCAACGCGAACGCATGCAAGGTGGTTTGCTGCCTAGTGAAGGCGAGTTTTATCGTCTGTATGGTTTAAGCGAACAACGTTTAGCTCTGGCGCACCCGGAAGCCATCATCATGCACCCCGGTCCAATTAACCGTGGCGTCGAAATTGATTCCTTAGTGGCGGATTGCCCACGCTCGATGATTCTTAATCAAGTCACCTACGGCATCGCCATACGCATGGCCGTACTGTCGATGACCATGAGCGGTCAGAATGAACAACGCCAACTGGATGCAGAAAAGCAGGAGTCAATCTAATGCGCATACAAATTAATGGCGCTCGTATCATTGATCCGGCGAGCGGCATGGATCAGCAGGCTGATATTTTTATCCGTGACGGCAAAATTGTCGCCATTGGTGACATGCCACGCGAGTTTGTCGCTGAGCAAATGATTGATGCGAACGGTTTAATTGCCGCGCCCGGCTTGGTCGACATTTCTACTTCATTGCGCGAACCTGGCTATGGCCGCAAGGGCACAATTGCCACGGAAACCCGCGCTGGGGCAGCTGGTGGCGTCACCTCTGTGTGCTGCACGCCGCAAACTAAACCTATTTTAGATACTCCAGCGGTGGTTGAGTTAATCCTCGATAAAGCCCGCGATGAAGGCTCGTGCAAAGTCTATCCTTTGGGCGCGTTTAGCCAAGGTCTTGCCGGCGAGCAATTAGCTGAGTTAGTCACTTTACGCGACGCTGGCTGCATTGCTTTCACTAACGGTTTAGTGCCCTTTGCCAGTAACCGCATTTTAGGTCGTGCGCTTGAATACGCAGCAACCTTTGATCTGACAGTAATTTTCCAGCCACAAGACGCCTCATTGGCTGAGGGCGGTTTAGCCCATGAAGGACCAACCGCAACCTTTCGCGGTTTAACCGGTATTCCAGAATCAGCAGAAACAGTCGCGCTCTCGCGTGATTTATTACTGGTTGAGCAAAGCGGTGTACGTGCGCATTTTAGCCAAATCACCACTGCACGCGGTGCTCGTCTGATTGCCAAAGCGCAAGCACGCGGCCTGCCGGTCACCGCTGATGTGGCGATGTATCAACTGATTCTGACTGACGAAGCATTAATGGACTTCTCCAGCTTCTATCATGTATTGCCACCATTGCGCTCTCTAGAAGACCGCGAAGGTTTGCGTGAAGCGGTTAGAACTGGCGTGATCAGTGCGATTGCCAGTCATCACCAGCCGCACGAAGCTGACGCCAAACTTGCACCCTTTGCCGCCACCGAGCCAGGCATCAGCAGCATTGAACTGTTGCTGCCATTAGCCATGAGCCTAGTCGAAGAAGGTGTACTCGATCTGCCAACCGCTTTAGCGCGCCTAACCACCGGACCAGCTGCAGCAATGCAGATCAACGCCGGCCGCTTAGCCATCGGAGCTGCAGCGGATATCGTTTTGTTTGACCCCAACGCACAAACCCTCGCTGGTGAAAACTGGCTCTCCAAAGGCAGCAACTGCCCATTTATTGGCCACCACCTGCCCGGCCTTGTGCGCTACACCCTACTCAACGGCCGCATCACCCACAAAAACCTATAAGCCCCTAAGCCAGCCGCGGCGCGACCCAAGTCCCGCCGCGCTACACCTTTTGTCGGCCTAAAGACCGACCTACACAATCCGCACCACAACCCACACCGCAATCTGCACCACCCGTAGATACTCTGTTTAAGCACAAGCTTTTTTATGCTCTTCGCTGAATAATTTTGATGAATCAAAGGGCGTGTTTAATTTTAAGCACGCCCAGATTCCTGTCAGCATTTTACGCATCACTGCGCACAGTGCTTGCATCTTTTTCTTGCCACGTTGAATCAGCGACTGATAAAAAGCGCGCACATTAGCGTCGTGAGTCGCTGCAGACAAAGCTGGCATAAACAGCGCTGTGCGCAAATAAGAGTTACCTGCTTTGCTTAAGCGACCAGGTTTGTTAATGCTTGTTCCTGATTGCGTTAAGCGCACATCAAGGCCAGCAAAGCGGCTGACCTGTG
>NZ_ATXQ01000010.1 GCF_000421765.1 Denitrificimonas caeni DSM 24390
CAATCCTAAGACCTTCTTCACACACGCGGCATGGCTGGATCAGGGTTTCCCCCATTGTCCAATATTCCCCACTGCTGCCTCCCGTAGGAGTCTGGACCGTGTCTCAGTTCCAGTGTGACTGATCATCCTCTCAGACCAGTTACGGATCGCGGTCTTGGTGAGCCATTACCTCACCAACTAACTAATCCGACCTAGGCTCATCTAATAGCGAAAGGCTCCGAAGAGTCCCCTCCTTTCTCCCGTAGGACGTATGCGGTATTAGCTTACCTTTCGGCAAGTTATCCCCCACTACTAGGCAGATTCCTAGGCATTACTCACCCGTCCGCCGCTCGTCAGCAAAAAAGCAAACTACTCCCTGTTACCGCTCGACTTGCATGTGTTAAGCCTGCCGCCAGCGTTCAATCTGAGCCATGATCAAACTCTTCAGTTATATACTGATCGGATTTTGAGAAAATCCTAAACTTGGCTCAGCAATCGCAAATATCTTTTATTAATAAACTAAAAAAGACAAAAATAATTCTACAAATTTACATTCGCGGAATAACTTGTGGTGCTGATAATCTTGCTGACTATCAATCATCTAACACAAGCACCCACACGAATTGCTTGATTCAAATTGTTAAAGAACGTTTCGATGAAGTCTTTCGGCTTCAGCGAGGAGGCGTATTCTACACTCTCCAAAGTAACTGTCAAGCTTAATTTTTAACTTATATCCTTAAAAATCAACTTGTTACCTGATTCACACTGCTTGTGCTCCTCAAGAACGCCCATAGTACAGTCTTTTAAAAAAAGCACAATAGCCAACCTTTAAAAAACTTATTTTATTGAGCAAGTAGCCTAATGCGTGCAAAGCTTTTTTTACCAGCTTGGCATACATGTTCAGCACCCAGTTTAAAGATGAAGTCTCGAGTGACAACCTCGCCATCTACGCGAACACTGCCAGCAGAAAGCATATCTCTTGCGCCAGCAGCATTTTTAACCAATCCCGCTTTATTCAAAACAGCTGCAATCGGTAAGTCAGCCTCCGCCTCGACAACTATGCTAGGCAGATCTTCCGGAAGCTCGCCTTGCTGCATGCGATTGCCTGCCGACTTATGTGCACTTGCAGCTGCTTCTTCGCCATGAAAGCGTGCAATTAACTCATGCGCCAACTCAATTTTAATATCTCGCGGATTCGTACCCTGCGCAACTTTAGCTTTAAGCTGTTCAATCTCGGCAGCTGGTCGAAAACTTAAAAGCTCAAAGTATCTCCAAATCAATTCATCAGGCATAGACAGAAGCTTGCCATACATTGCACCTGGCGCTTCCTGAATGCCCACATAATTGCCTAATGACTTAGACATCTTTTTAACGCCATCCAAACCCTCAAGCAAAGGCATTGTCACAATACACTGGGGCTCTTGATCGTAAGCTCGCTGCAGCTCTCGACCCATCAACAGGTTAAAGGTCTGATCTGTACCGCCAATCTCAATATCAGCGCGCAATGCAACAGAGTCGTAACCTTGGATTAACGGATACAAAAACTCATGGATAGCAATCGGCTGATTGGTTGTATAACGATTACTGAAGTCCTCACGCTCCAGCATGCGCGCAACCGTATAATGTGATGCTAGACGGATAAAGTCAGCAGGCGTCAGCAACTCAAGCCATTCCGAGTTGAATACCACCTTAGTTTTGCTTTCATCCAGAATTTTGAATACTTGCTGCTTATAGGTTTCGGCGTTCGCCAGCACTTGCTCACGCGTCAATGGTGGTCTTGTTGCGCTTTTACCACTGGGATCACCAATCATCCCTGTGAAATCACCAATCAGGAAAACCACCTGGTGACCTAAGTCTTGCAGCATACGCAGCTTATTAAGGAGCACCGCATGCCCAAGATGAAGATCAGGCGCCGTAGGGTCAAAACCTGCTTTCACACATAATGGTTGATTGCGTTTTAACTTCTCAATCAGCTCTTTCTCGACTATGACGCCATCAGCGCCTCGTTTGATTATGGCTAATTGCTCTTCAACGGCTTTCATTTCAACAGCACCACATTTTCAAGGATAGATAGCAGGACAGAATACTAGATAAGGAACTAAAAACAAATTAACGCATCAGAAAGCCGTCACCGCAGCAGCCTATTACCGTGCACCAGACGACAAAAAACCTGACTCAGCGCAAGTTACAGGCTCTATTTACTTGCAGTCTGGAGGTTTTACTTATACTTTATCGGATCGCTCACAGCAGACCAACAAGACCATGACGCCAAAAAACACTCCGACACAGCAGATGTATCCAAAACGCCATCTGCTTGCGGCAAGCGGAATTGCTGCCTTACTCTGTTTGACTTTGCTTGTTTATCCTTCGCGCGAAGTAGAAGCTAAAAAAACATTCATCAATATTGAACTAGAAGCCCAGTCTCTAGAAGAAGTCACAGAACCTCTCACGAATTCAGAATCAGTTGACGCTCAGACACTCAGTACAACTGCAAACAAACCAGAAATCGATTCTTTTGAGTACAAAAAAGACCTGACCGTGAAAAATGGCGAAACCTTATCAGTGTTGTTCGAACGCGCTGGCTTAGGTAACAGCTTATTGCACAGTATGTTAAGCAGCGACAAAGAAGCAAAACGCTTCACACAACTTAAGGTAGGCCAAACTCTTTCTTTTGAGTTTGATGAAAACAAAGAGCTTAAAAGCCTTAGCAGCCAAATCAGCACTCTCGAGAGCATTCATCTAGAGAAGAAAGCTGATAGCGAAAATTTCGCATTTAGAAAAACCGTCGCACAAACTCAGACCCACGAGAAATATGCTCAAGGAAATATTGAGGGCGCTCTTTTTGCCGCGACTAAAAAAGCTGGCGTGCCTTATGGCTTAGCATTAGATATGGCAAACATTTTCGGCTATGACATCGATTTCGCTCAAGACATCCGCAAGGGCGATAAATTTGAAATCCTTTATGAAGAAAAAACCCTAGATGGCAAAGCTGTCGGCACTGGTAATATTTTAACCGCTCGCTTCACCAATCGCGGCAAAATTTACACCGCCGTGCGTTACACCGACAAAAACGGTAACACCAGCTACTACAGCGCTGACGGCTCGAGCTTACGCAAAGCATTTATTCGCACACCAGTTGATTTTGCACGCATTAGCTCACGTTTTTCCAACGGTCGTAAACATCCAATCCTAAATAAAATTCGTGCTCACAAAGGTGTTGATTACGCAGCTCCACGCGGCACGCCAATTAAAGCCGCAGGTGATGGACGAGTGACTTTAGCTGGACGCAAAGGTGGTTACGGCAATACCGTGGTCATTAAACACGGGCAACGCTATCAAACCTTGTACGCACACATGAATGGCTTTGCCAAAGGTATCCGTAGCGGCAGCAATGTGAAGCAAGGACAAATCATTGGTTATATTGGCACCACAGGTTTATCTACTGGTCCGCACTTGCATTATGAGTTCCAAGTTAATGGCGTGCACGTTGATCCGCTAAGCCAAAAACTGCCTATCTCTGATCCAATTCATGCCTCCGAAAAACAACGCTTTGCTCAGTACAGCCAACCGTTAATTGCTAAACTTGACTCTAATAGCAGCACTCAAGTGGCATTGAATAAGCAATAACTATGCTTTATATAGGCGTGATGTCAGGCACCAGTCTTGACGGTATTGATATCTGTGTAGTGAACATTGATCACCAATGTTCACTCATAGCCAGTCAATACATGCCGATGCCAAGCAAGCTCAAAGCAGATTTGCTGGCACTATGCAGCAGTTCATCCGATGAAATTGCTCGCGCAGCACTAGCTGAGCAGCAATGGGTTGAGTTGACTGCACAGGGCATTAGCACTCTTCTAGCAAAAACCAACTTACAACCTACTGATATTCGCGCCATAGGTAGCCATGGCCAAACCATTCGCCATGAGCCGGGCCTTGGCTTTACCGTGCAAATTGGCAATCCTGCGTTATTGGCAGAGCGTACTGACATTTGCGTCGTCAGTGATTTCCGACGACGTGACATGGCTGCTGGCGGCCAAGGCGCACCACTGGTACCTGCCTTCCATGAAATGCTATTCAAACAGCGCAATACAAGCTGTGCCATCCTCAATATCGGTGGTTTCAGTAATGTCACATTATTGTCTGCAGGACTAGAAACCCGTGGGTTTGACTGTGGTCCTGGAAATGTTCTGCTAGACGCATGGATTCAAGACAAGCTACAAGTCGCTTTTGATAAAAATGGCGACTGGGCTGCCAGCGGTCAAGTCAACCAAGCGTTGCTTGAACACATGCTTGAAGAACCATTTTTCAATACTCAAGGCCCAAAGAGCACTGGTCGCGAACTGTTTAATTTAAACTGGCTCAAGCGCATGCTCAGTCAACTTGAGGCAATTGCAGACCGTGATGTGCAGGCTACACTTGCGCAATTTACAGCAGTCACTGTTGCTGATGCGATCATTCAAGCTCAACCAGACACTCAAGAAGTATGGGTATGTGGTGGTGGTGCGCATAATGCAGATTTATTACAGCGCTTAGATCAAGCATTAGCGAACTGCTCTGTCGCGGCAACTGACGAGATTGGTGTGTCTGCGGACTGGATGGAAGCAATGGCCTTTGCTTGGCTGGCTCACTGCTGTCTAGAACGTATTCCAGGTAACCGCCCTGCGGTGACCGGCGCCAGAGCTCAAAGAGTGCTCGGCGCCATCTACCCGGCTTAATCAGCGACGACTTAAACTGAGAATGATGATCCGCAGCCACAAGTTGTAGTGGCATTCGGATTATTGATAATGAAGCGAGAGCCTTCAAGACCTTCGGTGTAATCAACTTCAGCGCCAGCTAAGTACTGAAAACTCATAGGGTCAACCACAAGACTCACACCCTCACGCTCAATCAGCGTGTCATCTTCAGCTAATTCGTCATCAAAGGTGAAACCGTACTGGAAGCCAGAACAGCCGCCCCCAGTCACAAACACACGTAGCTTTAAACGCGGATTGCCTTCTTCTTCCACAAGAGCCTTTACTTTATTAGCGGCCCCTTGGGTAAACTGCATTGCTGCAGGGACGAAGGATTCAACACTCATTTTACTTTCTCCCAGCATGCTGCTGTAAATGACTCTGTGATGCATTATCGGCTTATCCGACCATTAAGGTCAACTATTAACCGAACTTAAGGAATTAATGCCGCCGAAGCTAAACCGCTATCCTCAGCAAGACCGAACATGATATTCAAATTCTGTACAGCCTGCCCTGACGCACCTTTAACTAAATTATCTATCACTGACATCACCACCACTAAATCACCGTTTTGTGGGCGTTGCACAGCAATCCGGCACATGTTCGCGCCTTTGACACTGCGCGTCTGCGGAAATATACCGGCAGGCAGCACATCAACAAAACGTTCATTCTGATAGCGTTGTTCAAAAAGCGTCTGCAAATCAATACTGCGATCCACCACTGTGGCGTAAAGAGTGGCGTGAATACCACGAATCATCGGCACTAAGTGCGGCACAAAGGTTAAGCCGACCGCTGTATTCGCTGCCCGGCTTAAGCCCTGCTTAATTTCTGGAAGATGCCGATGGCCATTAACCGCATAAGCCATCATATTTTCACCTGACTCGCAGAATAATGAACCAACTTTCGCTCCACGGCCGGCACCGCTGACGCCCGATGCACAACTGGCAATCAGCGTTTGCGTATCAGCAACCCCAGCCTCTATCAGCGGCAATAAACCTAGCTGCACTGAAGTTGGATAGCAGCCTGGCACTGCAACCAGACGCGCGGTTTTAATCGCCTCACGATTCACTTCTGGCAAACCATATACAGCCTCGCCGAGCAGATGCGGTGCACCATGGGCTTGGCCGTACCACTTAGCCCACTCATCAGCATCTTGCAGTCGAAAATCTGCAGATAAATCTATCACTCGTGTACCGGCTTGGAGAATTTCGCCCGCCAAGCCATGCGCAACACCATGTGGTGTAGCAAAGAACACCACATCGCACGAGGTTAACGTTTCAAGGTCCGGCACAGAAAAGGTTAGGTCAGGATAGTACTCACGCAGATTGGGATACATATCGGCAACTCGCATGCCTTCTTCTGACCGTGAAGTAATAATTTCAACCTGTGCCAGCGGGTGCAGAGCAAGTAAGCGCAATAACTCAACGCCCGTGTAGCCTGTACCACCAACAATTGCGACCTTAATCATGCCTGCACCCTCTTTACTCAAGTAAATTTTAAATCAAACCCGATGTTTCATAACTAACACTCTACAGATGACACAGTGCTATCTGCGTACTACCATGAGCAATCTTATTTGCTGGAGTCTGTTATGACGTATCTGTGGATCAAAGCCTTTCATATTATCGCAGTGGTGTGTTGGTTTGCGGGTTTATTTTACTTACCGCGCTTATTTGTTTACCACGCACAGAGCACTGACAGTATCAGCCAAGAACGCTTCAGCATAATGGAGCGTAAGTTGTACCGAGGCATTATGCATCCATCGCTGATTGCCACTTTAGCGCTGGGCATCGGCATGTTGTACATGAATCCTGCACTGCTAAAAATGGGTTGGATGCACATCAAGCTGACTCTGCTGCTTATTCTAATCATCTATCATTTTTCACTCGGGGTGATCTACAAACGTTTCGCGCAGGGTCTGAATACAAAAAGTCATGTTTTTTATCGTTGGTTTAACGAACTGCCGGTATTATTCCTGATCGCAATTGTGTTGCTGGCTATTTTAAAGCCATTAAAGTTATTTTAAGAAAGTGTTAACGACAGTGCAGCAAGAGCATGAAACATTCGACTACACTGCTGTGTATATGGGTAATTTGCCTTTACAACAACCACTTCCATCAATAAGGAAGCTTTATGACTGACACGCATTACAAAATCACCATGGATGGCAGTCTTGCACCAGGTGTCACACTCGAGTTTGCTCAAGATAACTTTGCCCGACTCTTCAAAACGGATGTCAGTGCGGTGAAGCAGCTGTTTTCTGGTGGCCCGACCGTTATTAAACGAGGCATCAGCGAAGCAGAAGCTGATAAATATGTACACGCTTTATTCAATGCCGGTGTTGTTGCACGCAAAGAACTGGATCTTGCCGCCAATCTCAGTTTGGAGTCGATTGAATCCGAGCATGACGCAGATAACGGTGAGCGGATGACTTGCCCAAAATGCGAGACTGAACAAACACGCAGTGAGATGTGTGCAAACTGCGGTATTGTTATTGCTAAGTTTAATCATTACCAAGCGCAAGCCCAGCAAGCAACCACATCAACCGCAGCATCCCCTTATGCTTCACCGCTGGCGATGGTTGTGCAAGATGACAACGAAGTCGGTGAGCTTAATATTTGGGGCGTAAACGGACGCATTGGGCGTATGCGTTATGTGGCATGGTCGATGGTCTATAGCCTTGCCATTCTACCAGTAGCGCTGATCTGTGCCTTGGCATTCAACATTTCGACATGGCTAGGCGGCTTATTAGCGGTTGTCGCATTGATTGCTGCAATGATCGTTGGTGTTCAGATTAGTGTAAAACGTTTACACGATATTGGCTGGTCAGGCTGGCTACTATTAATTGCTTTGGTTCCGCTCGTTGGTAGCATTTTCCAAATCATAACCTTTGTCATGCCAGGCACTAAAGGTAGCAACCTGTATGGACCGCCACCGCCTGAGAATAGCCAGGCGGTAAAGGTTCTGTTTTGGATCTGGGTTGCGGTAATAGGCGCTGCATTTGTAATCGGCATTATCACCGGCATGCTCGGCGCAATGCTTAGCGGACAATAAACCCTGCTATATGTGCTGATCAGCATCACTTTGGGTGTGCTGATCAGCACATGCAATTAGCCAGTATTACGCAGTCCTGCGGCAATCCCCGCCACAGTCACTAATAAAGCTTGCTCAATCGCTGGACAAATTGCTTCACCCTGCTCTCTTGAACGCGCCAACAGTTCAACTTGCAGCAAATGCAGCGGATCAAGGTAAGTGTCTCTTACGCTAATCGAAGCACGTACTTGTGGATGACGCTCTAATAAATGCGTTTCACCGGTTAAGTGCAGCACTTGCTCAACCGCCTGACTGAGGTGCTGGTACAGCTGTTCACCAAAACCACGTAATTCATCGGCAACCAAACGCTCATCGTATAAACGAGCAATACCCGAGTCGGCTTTGAGCAGCACCATTTCCAACATATCAATGCGCGCACGAAAAAATGGCCATTGATCACGCATTTCTGCCAGCAATGATTCTTCTTGGCGAGCGATCGCATTTTGCAAGGCTGTCTCCCAACCAAGCCAAGCCGGCAGCATCATCCGCGTTTGCGTCCAAGCAAAAATCCAAGGAATAGCACGTAAGCTTTCGATGCCTCCACTACGTCGGCGCGCTGGACGACTGCCTAGTGGTAAACGTCCCAGCTCTTGCTCTGGTGTAGCCTGACGGAAATAATCCACAAATTGCGGGTGCTCCCGCACTGTTTTTCGATAAGCCTGTAGGCCATCTGCAGCTAAACGCTCCATCACCGCACGCCAGGAATCTTTCGGTACTGGCGGCGGTAGCAAGGTCGCCTCCAGTACCGAGGCGATGTATAAATTTAAATTCTGCGCTGCCACTTTTGGCAAGCCGTATTTGAAACGAATCACCTCACCTTGCTCGGTGGTACGAAAACGTCCTGCTACCGAACCTGGCGGTTGTGACAAAATGGCTTCGTGCGCAGGTCCGCCGCCACGACCCACAGTACCGCCGCGGCCATGGAATAAAATCAGTTCGACGCCTTGCTTCGCACAAACTGCAACCAACTCTTCTTGCGCTCGGTATTGCGACCATGCTGCAGCAGTAGTGCCTGCATCCTTGGCAGAGTCAGAATAGCCAATCATCACCTCTTGCGGCCCTGCCAAACTATTACGGTAGTCAGTCAGGCTCAATAACTGATCAATCACGCCAGCAGCATTGTGTAAGTCATCTTGAGTTTCAAACAGCGGCACAATGCGCATGGACCGATTAAGCCCTGCTTCTTTCAGCAGTAACTGCACAGCCAAAACATCAGAAGGTGCCGAGGCCATGGAAATGACATAAGAACCCAGCGAATCAGCCGAGGTTTGCGCAATTACCTTACAGGTATCAAGCACTTCTTGAGTGTCGGCACTGGCGGCAAATGCGCTGGATAACAGCGGTCGGCGGCTGTGTAGTTCGGCCAGTAAAAAAGTTTGACGCTGCTCTTCACTCCATTGTGCATACTCGCCCACACCGAGCCATTGGGTGATTTCATTCAAAGCACTGCTATGACGTGCAGCATCTTGTCGAATATCGAGGCGTCCTAAGGACAAACCAAAGGTTGTCGTACGACGAATAGTATCCAGTAAGTCGCCATCAGCAATCAGGCCCATACCGCACTCATGCAGCGAGCGATAGCAGAGCAATAACGGCGCTAACAGTTCATCGGTATCATGCAGAATATCAGCAGATAATGCTGTGCCGTTTGATAACGCATCTTGCAACTCAGCGCGAGTTTTACGCAAACGGGCGCGCAATTTTTTCATTAAAACGCGGTAAGGCTCATCACTCTCACCGACTAGCGCCAGTAATTCTGCGCTGGCATCCTGCATTGATAACTCAGCAGTCAGACGTGAAATATCTCGCAGGAATAAGTCTGCAGCAATCCAGCGTGCCAATAACAAAACAGTTTTGGTCACCCGTGCGGTGACGTTAGGGTTGCCATCACGATCACCACCCATCCAAGTGGCAAAACGAATCGGCGTCGCGGTGATTGGTAGTTTATCGCCGCCCGCCGCTTGCAAGGTTGTATCGATGTGGCGCAGGACATTCGGAATGGCTTGCCAGAGCGAACGCTCAATCACCGCAAAGCCCCAACGCGCTTCATCCACAGGAGTTGGCTGTGCACTACGAATTTCTGTGGTATGCCAGACTTCGGCAATTAATCGGCGTAATTTAGCGATGATTTTCTCACGCTCGGCCGTGGTGAGATCGGTATGGTCCAGTGCCGCTAGCTGCTGCGCAATGGCATCGTACTTCATGATCAAAGTGCGACGTGATACTTCGGTAGGGTGCGCTGTCAGCACCAACTCAATATCTAAGTTAGCCACTGTTTGCGATAAATCTTGTGGATTGTGACCAGCCACTTGTAGCCGCTCAAGCACCGATGCGAGCATCTGCTCTTCAAAAGCTGGCTCTTCATCGCTCTGGCGACGGCGAATCAGGTGGTATTGATCAGCAATATTCGCAAGATTAAGAAATTGGTTAAAACCACGCGCCACTGGCAACAATTCATCTTCAGACAACTGGTCTAAGGTGTCGGTCAATTGCTGACGGCCGTCATCTGAACCGCTACGTGCGGCTTTTGCGCCTTTACGAATGCGCTCGATTTTCTCTAAGAACTCTTCGCCGCGTTGCTCACGCATGGTTGAACCAAGCAGCTCACCTAATAAATGAACATGCTCGCGTAGACGTGAATCAATTGGAATCATGCTGGCTCTCCACTAAGGTTTGTTTCAGCTTGCCGAGTTATCCAGCATCTGGCAAGAAAACTTTAGTGTTCGAAGCTCAAGCAAACCTCATGAAGAGCAAGGGATACTTGGATATTACTGCGCGCTAAACTCGCAGCGTACTGCACGCTTTTTATCATCGACTAACACACCGCTTAAACCTTTTTGCTTAGTATCAAACAAGACCACGATACCATCCATACACTGAGCAATTTGCTCAGCAGGTTTTAACGAAGCTTTGTAGTCTTCGCCTGGAATAGTTTTCAGCATGGTGTACTCGGCCAACAGCAATGCATCCGAAGGTTTAGCCATATGCAGATAACCGTAATAACTTAAAATCGCCACAGTACCCAACATGCTAGCAATAGCAGTGGCAATCAATGGCCGAAAATCGCGCTCGCTCATAATGTCTCCAGACGTAATAGTGGTGAAAATAGACTGAGCGGCACAATCTCAAACTGATGCAAAACTGCGCGCTCATACAGGCCGATTAATGCTCTGGACGCATGTGCGGGAATAAAATCACATCGCGAATTGAAGCAGAATCAGTCAATAACATGACGAGGCGATCAATACCAATCCCTTCACCTGCGGTTGGTGGCATACCGTATTCCAAAGCACGCACAAAGTCAGCATCGTAGTGCATGGCTTCATCATCACCGGCATCTTTATCAGCCACTTGCGCTAAGAAACGCTCAGCCTGATCTTCAGCATCATTAAGCTCGGAATACGCATTAGCAATTTCACGACCACCAATAAATAGCTCAAAACGGTCAGTGACGTTTTGATCATCGTCGTTACGACGCGCCAGCGGCGACACTTCAAAAGGATAGCGGGTGATAAAAGTAGGCTGCTCAAGCAGATGTTCAACCGTCTCTTCAAAGATCATGGTCTGTAACTTACCAATGCCTTCAAAACCCATCACTTTAGCACCGTGTTTTTTCGCCAACGCGCGCGCTGTGTCGATATCATTTAGGTCAGCTGCAGTAATCTCTGGGTTGTACTTTAAGATGGAATCAAACAAAGATATGCGCTGGAACGGTTCACCAAAGTGGAATACTTTGCCTTGATACGGCACATCAGTTGTACCCAATACCGCTTGCGCCAGCTCACAGAACAGCTCTTCGGTCAGGTCCATGTTGTCTTCATAATCAGCATAGGCTTGATAGAATTCCAACATAGTAAATTCTGGGTTGTGACGGGTTGAGACACCTTCATTACGGAAGTTACGGTTGATTTCAAAGACGCGCTCAAAACCACCAACCACCAGACGCTTTAAGTACAGCTCTGGGGCAATACGCAAGTACATCGGCAAATCTAACGCATTGTGGTGGGTCTCAAAAGGCTTAGCCGCTGCGCCACCGGGAATGGTTTGCAGCATCGGCGTTTCCACTTCTAAGAAGTCACGCGCAGTTAAGAAATTACGAATATGCGCGATGACTTTTGAACGGACTTGGAAGGTATGACGCACTTCTTCGTTAACAATCAAATCGACATAACGTTGACGATAACGTTGCTCGGTATCCACTAAACCATGATGCTTATCCGGCAACGGGCGTAATGACTTGGTCAGCAACTGCACCTGATCCATGTGCACATAAAGATCACCTTTGCCAGAGCGCGACAAAGTGCCTTCAATGCCAATAATATCGCCCAAATCCCAGCTTTTAATCTCAGCAAGTTTTTCTTCTGAGAGACTTTTACGATCCACATACGCCTGCAAGCGGCCAGTCATGTCTTGGATGACCATAAAGGCGCCGCGGTTGAGCATGATGCGGCCAGCCACTTTTACTGGTATTGCGGCGCTGACCAACTGCTCTTTACTGTCATCTGCGTAAGCTTTCTGGATATCAGCACAGTAATGCTCGCGACGAAAATCATTCGGAAAGGCATTGCCCTTAGCACGCTCGCTGGCTAGCTTTTCTTTACGCAAGGCGATCAGTTTATTTTCTTCGTCTTGCAACTCGTGCTGGGATGGCGCTTGTTCACTCATGATGGATTCCACTAATTTATTCAGATCGCTGCTTGAGCGATTATAGGCACGTCAATAGCGTGCTGATTACAGCGTCGACACGTGGTGACGTGCCGCGGCCGATCAAAGTCCTTGTTTCAGACTCGCCTCTAAAAACTGATTGATGTCGCCATCTAATACAGCATCGCAGTTACTTTCTTCAACGTTGGTGCGTAAGTCTTTAATCCGCGACTGATCAAGCACATAAGAACGAATCTGATGCCCCCAACCAATATCTGACTTACTGTCTTCAAGCTCTTGCGAAGCGGCGTTACGCTTAGATAATTCCAGCTCATACAATCTAGCGCGAAGCATTTTCATTGCGGTATCACGGTTAGCATGTTGCGAGCGTTCGTTCTGACAGCAGACCACAGTGTTAGTTGGCACGTGAGTAATACGCACCGCCGAGTCAGTGGTGTTCACGTGCTGACCACCGGCACCGGAGGAACGATAGGTGTCGGTACGCAAGTCAGCCGGATTAATATCAATTTCAATGTTGTCATCAATCTCAGGCGAGACAAACACAGCGGTAAACGAAGTGTGACGGCGGTTACCTGAGTCAAACGGACTTTTGCGCACTAAACGGTGCACGCCGGTCTCAGTACGTAACCAACCAAAGGCGTAGTCGCCTTTAATATGTAAGGTGGCACCTTTAATACCGGCTACATCACCTGCGGACAATTCCATAATGGTTGCTTCAAACCCGTTATGATCCGCCCAGCGCAAATACATACGCAGTAAAATATTGGCCCAATCCTGTGCTTCAGTACCACCAGAACCGGCTTGAATATCCAGGTAAGCGTTATTGGCATCCATTTCACCGCTAAACATGCGACGAAACTCAAGCTTGCTAAGGTCTTCGCCTAAACGCGCCACTTCTGCACGAACTTCTTCAACGGTCTCTTCATCATTTTCTTCAACTGCCATTTCCAGCAGTTCTTTTGCGTCTGTCACACCGCTTGCAAGGCTGTCTAAAGTTTCGACAACTTGCGCCAGCAATGAACGCTCACGACCAAGGTTTTGCGCATACTCTGGGTTATTCCAAACCGCAGGATCTTCCAGTTCGCGATTAACTTCGGTTAGACGCTCGTGCTTGGTATCGTAGTCAAAGATACCCCCGAATGACTTGCGTACGCTCGGCTAAGTCATTGATGGCTAGATGGATTGGATTAACTTCCATAACAGACAATTCTCGCTTAATTGAACAACATAAAAACGCAGATTATACCCCAATAAATGCGCACTGTGCGCAGCTCAGCAGTACAGCAGGCGCTTTTGTTTAGCGAGGGCTGATACTGGAAACCATCAACTGCAGACTTTCATTGCCGCGAAACTCATTAATGTCCAGTGTATAGGCGACTTGGGCATGGCTAATAGTGGGATTGGGCCACACATCCAAGTCAATATTAAACGCAATGGCATCCAGAGCCGGCGCATTTTGCGCGCTTTGTAAGACCAGTTTGAGGTGCTTTTCACCGACCAATCTTTGACTGATGATTTTAAAATCACCATGAAACAAAGGTTCAGGAAAACGCTGTCCCCAAGGCCCTGCATGACGCAACTGTTGCGCCAACTGCATATCAAACTCGTTGGCCGCCAAGCAGCCATCGGAATAAATGCGCCCGGTTAAATCATCGGCCGTGAGCTGACGACGCACTTCAGCATCGAAGGCTTTAGCAAAAGCCTCATAATGGATGGCTTGCAAGGTCAAACCCGCCGCCATTGCATGCCCACCAAACTTGCTGATCAACTCAGGAAAACGCGCAGCTACAGCATCCAGCGCATCACGAATGTGCAAACCTGGAATTGAACGCGCCGAACCCTTTAATTGACCTGCACCTGCATCAGCAAAAGCAATCACCGGGCGGTGATAACGCTCTTTCATCCGCGAGGCTAAAATGCCAATCACGCCTTGATGCCATTCAGGCTCAAATAAACACAGGCCAAAAGGTAAGTTGTCCAACGGCAAGTCTTTGAGCTGCACCAACGCTTCACGCTGCATGCCTTGCTCGATTTGCTTACGGTCTTGATTGAGCTGCTCCAACTGTTGGGCGCGCTGCAAAGCGCCATCAGCATCTTCACAGAGCAGACACTCTATACCTAAACTGATGTCATCCAAACGCCCGGCGGCATTCAGGCGCGGGCCGACAATAAAGCCTAAATCCGTTGACACTAAACGGCGATGATCACGCCGCGCCACGTCCAAGATCGCCTGCAAGCCGGGACGTGCACGTCCCGCGCGAATCCGCGCCAAACCTTGATGGACTAAAATACGATTATTGGCATCCAAAGGCACCACATCGGCGACGCTGCCAAGCGCTACCAAGTCTAACAACTCGGCTAAGTTCGGCTCTTGAATGTTCTGCTGGGCAAACCAGCCATTGCTGCGCAAGTGCGCACGCAACGCTAGCAACACATAAAACATCACGCCGACACCGGCTAAGGCTTTACTGGGGAATTCACATCCGGGCTGATTGGGATTGACAATCGCATCAGCAGTCGGCAATTCAGCGCCGGGCAAGTGATGGTCAGTCACCAATACTTTAAGCCCGGCTGCTTGCGCCGCAGCAACGCCCTCAAGACTGGAAATACCGTTATCTACCGTCACCAACAAATCCGGCTGACGCTCTAGCGCCACGGCAACAATTTCTGGTGTCAGCCCATAACCATAGTCAAAACGATTGGGCACTAAGTAATCGACATGCGCCGCACCCAACATACGCAAACCTAAAACACCGACACAGCTGGCCGTCGCACCATCGGCATCAAAGTCACCGACAATCAAAATGCGCTGACGTTGCTCAAGGGCTTGAGTCAACAACTGCACCGCAGCATCCATTCCCTTGAGCAGATGAGTCGGTAGCAAGCGCGCCAAACCTTTTTCCAGTTCGGCAGCATTAGCAACACCACGCGCGGCATAAATACGGGTTAACAGCGGCGGCAGATCACCTAAGTCAGGCAGAACAGTGGGCAGTGGTCGTTGTTCGATACGCATTACAATACATTTCTCTTATCTATTCTTGGCGAAAACCACAAGTTGTGACTAGGACGCTGTCACTTCTCCGCGCTCACCGTGTAACCATTCCAGCTCAATACTGTGCTGGCCACGTTCATCCGTAATGAACACATCGCCATCACTGATCATCACGCTCCAGTTAATCGTGCGTGGCAAGTCTTCCGCTAGGTTGGTTAAAGACTCTTGGCTGATGGCCAGTACATTTAAGTTTTTCAAACTGCGCACCTGATCCAGCTCTTTGCTGACCCAAGTGCGCAAGCTGCCATAGGCTAAAACACTTAAGCGTTCAGCACGGCGCGAGCACCAAGTCATTCGCTCAGCAGTGGGCTGGCCCACTTCAATCCAATGCAGAATGCGCCCGTCTAAACTTTTCTCCCACACGGCAGGCTCGTCAACATTGGACAAGCCGCGACCAAACTCAATCTGTTCAGCATGCCAAAGCGCCCGTGCCAGCAAGCGCGACAACAAACGCTCGGCTGTTTCGGACGGATGACGCGCCATACTGAAGCGCAGGCTGTCATAGACATTGCGATCCATATCGGTCAGGTTCAGCTCAACTTTATAAGGCGTGGCTTGCAGAGCCATATTGGTGTTCTCTATAGGATAACAAAGCAGCTAAGTCTAACCTGTTCTGCCGCGCGATGCCGCACCCCAATAACAACGCGGTTATCAACATCAGTTCAGGGTATTGATATAAAACAAGCAAGATCAGAGCGAAACGGTGGTCTTTACCCAAGTAGATGCCGCATAATGCGCACTGTTACTCATTTGCAAATGTTTACATAGCCATTTCGTTTTCGTCCATGGAGCTCGATAACTGTAATGATCCGTTTTAGCCGTTTTATGTTGCTCATCGGCTTTTGCATGTCGTCAATGATGATTCACGCAGAGGATAACTCGCTTATTATCTCTCCTGCACAACAGTGCAGCTTAGAACGTATTGCCAGCGAACCTAAACTCGCTCTTGAAGAATGCTTAACATTCGCTCAGCTCGGCTATGCTGATGCGCAATTTGTTCTTGGTGAGTACTGGTATCAAGGCCAACAAACTCCGCGTGATTTTCAACAAGCACTTAAATGGTTTGAACAAGCCTCTGTACAAGGTCATGCCATCTCCCAGCTGCGTTTAGGCACCATGTTTTATCGTGGCGAAGGCGTTCCAGCTAATACCATCCAAGCGTATATAGTGTTGAAAATGTCAGCGATCAATGGTTCCGATGAAGCGCTGGACAGCGCAGACCAAGTTGCCTTGCAAATGCAGCGTGATGAACTCGAAATAGCGAACCAAGTCTTGGCGCAGATTTTCCGCAGCTACTTACTCCAACTCAGTGACACGACCGTCGCCCCATAAATAATTGCGCCAAAAGGGCGGCTGGAGATCATCATGCTAACTCTTTATCGCATTACTTTATTGATTAGCAGCAGTCTTTTTTTGCATCTTTGCTTTGCACAAGAGCCAGAAAACGCACAAATAACAGAACCCGTTACAGACAAGCAAGAGTATCCACGTAGCACTATACTGACTCGAAACATTTTAGCCGCTCAGGCCATTCAACTTGGTCTAGACGCGCAACAACTGATCACTTTAAGCACACCTCGAGAGCATTTTTCCGCACTCTTTTTAGCAGCCAACCAAGCTAAGCCACACGGTTTAGTCATTTTATTACCTGGGGAAGGCGAATCGTTTGACTGGCCAACTGCAATTGGACCCCTACGCAACAAATTACCTGATGCTGGCTGGCATACGTTAAGTCTAAACTTGCCATCGCCCCCAGACGCAGAAGCCAACATTCCCTCAATTTTTGCAGCCCCTGTGGCTGAACAAATCATTATTGAGCCTCCAGCTCCTGCAGCACCAATAGAAACTGAAGAGCTTGTCGAAACCGATATACCTGAAGAAAGTGCAACCGAAGAAGAACCAGAAGATCAAGCTGAAGTTGCAGACGAAGTCATAACAGAACCGGCAGATACAGACTTACACGCTGAACCAGCAGCGCCTGTTATCGAAGTGTTACCGCCGCTGACCTACCCTGAGCGGATCAGTAGCTTTATTGATGCTGCTTTTGACTATGCCAAACAGATGCAAGCCGCTGAAATCATTATCCTAGGGCATCATGAAGGCGCTTATTGGGCTCTCAAGTATGCGACGCAGCAACCTCTTGCGACAGCACCACGAGTTGCTTTGATTGCACCTCGTACGAATAAACAAGAATACTTTTCATACGAAAAATTGATCGGGGCCAATACTCCCGTTATCGCTGACTTCTATTATAAGGACGATCGTGTCACAGAAGCAGCCGCCAAGCAGCGCTTACAGGCAAGCAAGCGCGCTGGATTAGAGCACTATCATCAAATTGGTTTGCCTGCAGTGCATCCATCCTTAGAGCAAGAGCAACTGTTTCGCCGTGTTAAAGGATGGCTCAATAAACAGTAATTTTAAGTGTTTTACTTACTCAGAATACTGCAGAGCAAACATCACTCGCTTTTATTAAATACGGATATTCTATGCGTGCCTTATTTGTTTTTTTAATCATCAGTTTTACCAGCCTTGCTGCCGCCGATCAAAATGCAATGCAGAAACTAAATGCACTGCTTACCGATCCTTCAGCACAAGAACAGGCTTATGCAGCAGGTCATGAGCGAATTACATTTTGCAAACATTGCCACGGTGAAGACGGTAACAGTAAGCGTAATTACATTCCCAATCTAGCTGAGCAGAATCCCATTTATTTGTTTAATGCTTTTGAAAAATTCGCTAATGGTGAACGCACTGATTTTGTTATGTCAAAATTAGCTAAAAATTTAAGCATCGACGACCGTGTCAATATCGCTCTGTATTACGGCCAACAGAAAGTTGTGGTTATTCCTAGTGAGTCGCCCAATCTACGCGATAAAGGTCAGGCTAAATTCAATCAGGTTTGCCAGGGCTGCCATGGCGTCAATGGTGAAGGCAAAGAAGATATGCCAAGACTGGCCGGCCAGCCTGCAGAATACATCACTCGTACGCTGAAAAACTTCCGCAGTAAAGACCCTAGCCGTGCCGCCTCTATCATGTTGTCTATTACGGAGAACATGACGGATGATGAAATTAATTCAGTGGCCAGCTATATCCAAGAACTGGATATCTAAACGCTGTTTACCGATGCTTACGCAGTAACGCATAAGCATTGTGTAAAGCACGTGTTTTCTCGGTAGCCGCTTGGACTTGTGCAGGCTTAGCGCCTGCACCAATCATTTTATCGGGATGATGGAGACTGAGCTGGCGGCGATAAGCCGTTTTAATGACTGCCAAGGAATCCGTGCGTCGCACTCCCAGCAACTGCAAAGCTGCATCTAACTCATTAAGCGCTTGGCGTGGAGGACTGCTGCGCAGCGGTCTTGCCAGTTCTTCATAGCGAGCAAATGCTGCTTTTGAACACCCTAGCCAACTAGCACATTGCTGTAAGATAGTGCGCTGCTTGGCTGTGGCCAAGCCTTCCACTAAAACCATGCGCCATCCGGCTAAGAGTAAACGCTCAGACTGCTCAGGCGTGCGGTAGTGGTGACGCAAACTGCTACGCAGCTCAGCTAACCGACAATCTTTACCTTCTGAAAAAGCAGCAATAGCAGTCTTCTGGAAAGCTCCAAACAACTGCTGTCGCTGCATTTCTACACGTGCCATTTTAATGTGCTCAGGCGACACCCGACCTGTGCTTTTCGCCAAATGTCCCAGCAACATAAATAGCGTTTGTTGCGCATCCAATAGTTTGGCCGGCTTCGGCTGCAAGCGCGCATGCAATTGCGCCCAGCTAGTAAAAGCCAAGTTACGATCAACAATGCTACCCAGCAGCATCCCGAGCAACCCCCCTGGGATGCTGGCAATTGCTAAACCGGCTAAGCCACCGATGATTGTCAGGGGCCAAATCATAACCTTGCAAACACCGCTTGTGCCGCCGCCAAGCGCTCTTGTGTGCCGACATCAATCCAACAACCGTTAAAATGCTCACCACTGATTTGGCCCTGTGCAATCGCTTGGCGCAACAAAGGCGCTAACTTAAAAGCACCCGCCTGACAGTCCACAAACAACTCAGGGTGCAACACAGCAATCCCGCTATAGGTCAGCGTATCTGCTGCTGGAGCAAGCACACGACCATCTTCTAGGGAGAAATCACCCTCAAGATGATGCTCAGGATTATTGATCAACACCAAATGTGCCAAGCCTTGCAGCGGTTTTTGCAATTCAGCAAAGTCGTAGTCGGTAAACACATCGCCATTGACCACAATAAAAGGCTCATGACCCAATAAAGGCAGTGCTTGATAAATCCCGCCGCCGGTTTCTAGTGGCTGCGACTCTTTAGAATAGACGATCTGCACACCAAAGCGCGCGCCATCACCTACGTGCGCTTCGATTTTGTCACCCAGCCAAGCGTGATTAATCACCACATCAGTCACACCTGCTTGCGCTAGTGCTCGCAAGTGATATTCAATCAATGGCACTCCTGCAACAGGTATCAAAGGTTTCGGTGTATGTAGGGTTAAAGGGCGCATCCGCTCACCTTTACCTGCCGCCAAAATCATTGCTCGCATGTTTTTACTCTACTTAGACAAACTGGTTAATAACTGCGCTAAGGGTTCAAGCTCTGCGCGGCGTGCCATCACTTGCTGTAAATAAGTAAAGAAGCGCGGCACGTCATTTAAATAACGAGGTTTGCCATCACGATGGCAAATGCGCGCAAAAATCCCTATTACTTTTAAATGTCTTTGTGCGCCCATCAGGTCGCTATCACGCTGAAAATCTTCGAACCTCTCCGGCACAGCAAGTTCACAGGCTCGGGCTTTGCGCCAATACTCTTGTAGCCAGTCGGTTACGCGTGCTTCAGGCCAACTGATAAACGCATCTTTAAACAGGCTAGTAATGTCATAACTGATGGGACCATACACCGCATCCTGAAAATCCAAGATACCTGGGTTCGGCTCACTGAGCATTAAATTGCGCGGCATATAATCACGGTGCACAAACACCTTGGCTTGTTTAAGCGCGCTATTCACCAGCACATCGCAGGTTTGTTGCCACCAATCTTGTTGCTCAGCGGTGAAGGATTGGCCGAGCGCATGCGCAACATACCAGTCAGGAAATAGCTGCAGTTCACGTCGTAACAACGCTTCATCGTATTCAGGCAACTGGGCATTGTGCATAGATATTTGCTGCATACCAATTAAAGCATCAATCGCCAAGGTAAATAGCTCATCAGCATTATCTTGAGTAAGCACATCAAGCCAAGTCTGCGTGCCTAGATCAGATAACGCCAAAAAACCGCGTGATAAATCTTCAGCCCATACTTTAGGTACATGCAAACCGCCCTCTGCCAAAAGCTTGGCTATTTTGACAAAAGGACGGCAATCCTCTTGTGGCGGCGGTGCATCCATCAGAACTAAATCACTGGTTGCCGAGTACCAACGAAAATATCGCCGAAAACTTGCATCACTACTGGCAGGTTGTAGGCTATTTACGCTAGTCTCTGCAAAGCCTGCTTGCTGAGCAATATGTGGCAACTGTTCTGCAAACCAGTGCGTAAGCTCTTGTAAACGGCTATCGTCTACATTTATAGGTTGATTCGGCATGGTAATTCTCCAACGGTGCTAGCCGTTCTGTAGGGCATGCTTTATTATCGCTGATCTTTTCCAGCCCTTCGAGAGGCATGCTGGGTATTTATCACCAAGCGCATGCGGGAAGCACGGACACAAAATATGGCAGCTAAATATATTTATCGTAAAAAATTCCCATTACTGGCAACTGGGGCATTATGCATCTTACAGCCTTTACTCAGTGGCAGTATCAGTGCAGCGCAACAGTATGACTGTAAAGTAGATAGCAACGGTGGCTGGGCATGCAACACCCAAGAAAGCCAAACGGCACGTCCACCACGTCCAGAACGGCCAGTCTCCGCAAGCAGTTCCAGCACTGCAAAAACACCTGCAGTTGCGACAAAAAAAGCAGCCGCGCAGCCTGCTGAGTCAGTCAGCGACAGCCGTGGCAAAGCATTAGCCAGCCGCAGTACCGATTTCAGTCACCTCGACTGGGTGCCGCGTGAGCAGCTCAGCGCAGAACAGCTTGCCGAAACAGGTCCCTATTGCGGTGGTGATTATATCGAGCCATTGCGTCCTGGCATGAACGATACAACAGCATTTAAAGATGCGCCTTTGTATGTCAATGCCGGCGCTTCTCGTTACGAGCAAACCACAGAAACTGCGACTTTAGCGGGCAATGTAGTGATTCGCCAAGCCAGCTTACAATTGGAAGCGGATGAAGCCAATCTCTACCAGCAAGACAACAGAGGCGAACTCAGAGGTAATGTGCGCCTACGTGATCGCAATGCGCTCGTAGTGGGAGATCGCGCAGAACTGTATCTTGATAGCGGTGAAGCAAAAATCGAAAATGCCGAATATGTCATGCATGAAGGTAATGTGCGTGGCAATGCCCGCTACATTAAACGTCAAGAAGATGCAGTTATCCGCCTCAAAGACGGTACTTATACCAGTTGCGAACCTGGCAGCAACGCATGGCACTTAAAAGGCAATAATGTCGTGCTGAACCCCGAATCAGGGTTTGGTACAGCAACCAACGTCACCTTACGGGTAAAAAACATCCCCGTATTTTACACCCCTTATATTCAGTTCCCGATTGATGACCGTCGTCAGTCTGGCTTTTTACCGCCGAGTATCAGCTACAGTAACGACAACGGCTTAGACCTCACCACCCCTTACTACTTCAACTTAGCGCCAAATTTTGACGCCACGCTTTATCCTAACTACATGAGCAACCGCGGTTTACTGACTGAAGGTGAGTTCCGCTACCTCAGTAAAAGCAGTGAAAGCCGTATTGGTGGTGCGTGGTTAAGTGACGATGAAGACGAGCGCAAACTGCAGTCGGAATATAAAAAAGATCGTTGGATGTATATGCTGCAGCATGAACAAGGCTTTAATCAGCGTCTGCTCGGCACCATTGATTACACCGACATCAGCGACCCCTATTACTTCCAGGACTTGCGCAGTAACGTTGTAACAGGTTCTAACGAAGTCCTCGATCAAAAAGCCAACTTAACGTGGCGTGGTGACAGCTACGCGGCCATGCTCGGTGTGCATGCCTATGAAATGGCCAATATCACTGATATTACCCCTTACGATAAGCTGCCACAGTTTAGTTTGATTGGCGCACTGCCTTACCAGCCCGCCGGCTTGAAAATGACTTATCAAACAGAGTGGACACGCTTTGATCGCTCGCTGAGAAAACGAGGCGAAACAGTTTCGGGTGTAAAACCTGGGAAAAGTGGTAACTACAGCGACCAAGATGGGAATTTCTCGTTCTGGAACGACGCGCTCGTAAAAGGTTTAGATCGCGCCAACGGTGATCGTTTACACCTTGAGCCTAGCATCAGCTTACCAATGAACTGGAGCTGGGGCTTTATTAAGCCGGCCGTGAAGTATGCTTATACGCGTTATGATTTAACGCTAGACAGCCAAGGCCAAGGTGATCTGCAAACAGCCAATAGAAGATTCAACAGCAGCCCCGATCGCAGTGTCGGGATATACAGCCTTGACAGCGGTTTATATTTTGATCGCGATACCCAATGGTTTGGCAAATCATACCGCCAAACTTTAGAGCCGCGCTTGTTCTATCTGTATGTGCCAAATGAAGATCAATCTGATCTACCCTTGTTTGATAGCGCAGACATACAGTTTAGTTATGCAAGTTTATTCCGTGACAACCGCTTCAGTGGTCGTGATCGAATCGGTGATGCTAACCAACTATCGCTAGGTTTAACCAACCGCTGGTTGGAAAGTAACGGATTTGAGCGTCAACGCATCAGCGTAGGTCAGGCGTATTACTTTGCTGATCGTAAGGTTTTACTGTCCGGTAAAAACTATAAGGATTATGCAGAAAACACCAGCACCCGCTCTCCTTATGCGCTGGAGTATATGTACCAATTCAACCGTGACTGGCGTGTCAATGCTGACTTAATGTGGGATCCTGATACTCACCGCACCCGTTCGGGCAGCACTATGTTCCATTACCAGCCACAAGATAACTTAAATAAAATTGTTAACTTTGGTTACCGCTACCGCAATGATGGTAATCACTACAATTTCACCACCGGACGCTGGGAAACAGGCAGCGCTGACTACACCGATGGCAGCGGTCGCGTTTATAAAGATTTCTACAAAATCGAACAAACCGACACCTCAATTATGTGGCCAGTGGTACCGCAATGGAACGTCATTGCACGCTGGCAGTATGACTACAACCGCAACAGCACTCTGGAAGCTTTTGGTGGCTTTGAGTACGACAGTTGCTGCTGGAAGTTACGCTTAATCAACCGCTACTGGGTAGACTATGATGAGCGCACTTTGTCACCACAAGATAACCGTAAAGGTGATCACGGCATTTTCTTGCAGATCGTCTTGAAAGGCCTAGGTGGCGTAACCGGTAATAAAGTAGAGACATTCCTCGATGAAGGCATCCAAGGCTACCGTGAACGTGAAAACAATGCTTATTAAACCTTTATCTGCGTTAATACTGGCCAGCAGTTTGCTGGTTGGTAACCTATACGCAGCCGAGCAACCACTCGACCGTGTGGCAGCCATCGTTGATAACGATGTTGTCATGTACAGCCAATATCAAACCCGCCTCAAAGAAGTGCAGCAGACCATCGCTAAGCGTGGCGTGCAAGCGCCTGCTGAAGATGTTTTGCGCCAGCAAGTCATGGAGCGCTTAATTCTTGATGCTATCCAGTTGCAAATTGCTGAGCGCTCTGGAATTCGGGTCAGTGATGAAGAGCTCAATGCTTCAATGGCAACGATTGCCGAACGCAACGGCCTCACCCAGCAAGAGTTTGCCCAAGCATTAGCAGCTGATGGTTTAACTTTGCAAGATGCTCAAGAGCAAATCCGTCAAGAAATGATCATCAGTCGTGTGCGTCAATACCGTGTCGCCGAGCGCATTCAGGTGACCGACCAAGAAGTGCAGAACTTCTTGGCGTCCGATTTGGGCAAGATGCAACTGGCGGAAGAGTACCAACTGGCCAACATTTTGATTCCAGTACCTGATGCAGCAACCAACGATGACCTCGATAAAGCTCAAAAAACTGTTGCCAGCGTGGTTAAGCAATTAGAGCAAGGCGCTGACTTTGCGCAATTAGCCATGACCTACTCGGCCAGTGAAAACGCTTTAGAGGGCGGCGAAATGGGCTGGCGTAAAGCGGCGCAACTGCCTCCGCCGTTTGATCGTTTGCTTGGCGGGATGAGCATCGGTCAAGTGACTGAGCCTGCGCGTACTGCAGGCGGCATCATTATGCTGAAGCTGCTGGATAAGCGTGGCGGTGATGTGATGTACCGTGACGAAGTCCATGTCCGCCATATTCTGCTCAAGCCTAGTGAAATCCGTAGCCCAGAAGCTACGCAGAAACTCGCGCAGCGCCTCTATGAGCGCCTGCGCAATGGTGAGGATTTCGCCGCACTGGCTAAACAATTCTCCGAAGACCCAGGCTCAGCGCTAAATGGTGGCGATTTGAATTGGATTGATCCAAGCTCATTGGTTCCAGTTTTCCGCGAAGAAATGGCGCGTACCGAAATCGGTCAATTGTCTAAACCTTTTGAAAGCCAGTTTGGCTGGCACGTCCTACAAGTGCTCGACCGCCGCAGCACCGACAGCAGCGCGCAGATGCGTGAACAACAAGCCGTCAGCTTGCTACGCAACCGTAAGTACGATGAAGAACTGCAAACTTGGTTACGCCAAATTCGTGACGAAGCTTATGTGGAGATTAAAAACTTATGACCTTGCGCTTTGCTTTAACACCCGGCGAACCAGCGGGTATCGGTCCTGACTTGTGTTTGATGCTAGCGCATGAAATGCAGCCTTACCCAGTCATTACCATTACTAACCGCCAGCTACTCAGTGAGCGTGCTGCGCAACTGGGTTTAAAAGTTGAACTGCTGGACGTACAACCCGATGCTTGGCCGGACAAACCCGCGCCCGCAGACAGTATGTACGTCTGGGACACCCCGCTCTACGAGCCTGTGGTCACAGGGCAGCTAAACCAAGCCAATGCTCAACATGTGCTTGAAACGCTGACTCGCGCAGGACAAGGCTGTTTAGATGGCGTATTTAGCGCGATGATTACGGCACCGGTGCACAAAGGCATCATTAACGATGCAGGCGTGCCTTTCTCTGGCCATACTGAATTTTTGCAAGAGTTAACCCATGCCCCGCAAGTAGTCATGATGCTTGCCACTCACGGTTTACGCGTTGCACTAGTGACCACACACTTGCCATTGCGTGATGTCGCTGATGCCATCACCAGTGAGCGCATCGAGACCATCACACGTATCTTGCACGCCGATTTGCAGCAGAAATTTGCTATCAAAAAGCCAAGAATCTTAGTCTGTGGACTCAATCCACACGCTGGCGAAGATGGTCACTTAGGCCGTGAAGAGTTGGATATTATTCAACCAACTCTAGATCGTTTGCGCGCTGAAGGGATGAACTTAGTTGGCCCACTGCCGGCAGACACATTGTTTACCCCAAAAAACCTCAAGCAGTGCGATGCAGTACTGGCGATGTATCACGACCAAGGCTTACCTGTACTGAAGCACCGTGGTTTTGGCGCAGCAGTCAACATTACCCTTGGTATGCCGATTATTCGCACCTCAGTGGATCATGGTACGGCGCTGGATCTGGCTGGAACCGGTGAAATTGATACCGGCAGCTTACATGTTGCTCTAGAAACAGCCTATCAAATGGCTGCGAGCAAACAGTCTTAAGCTGAACACTATCCCGCCATTTTATGCACATAGAGTGGCGGGATTGATTGGCTAAAACTAATCGCGCTTACGTAAGCGGTACTGCGCAGGCACCTGATCAATGCCTCTGATCGTTACATTCAAGTTCTTCCATAACCCGTCTTTAATGCCATAAACACAACCGTAGATCGACAATTTCTGACCACGATGCCAAGCATTCTGCACAATAGCGGTGTGACTGACATTGGCCACTTGTTCAATCGCATTGAGTTCGCATAAACGATCGACACGCTCTTCTTCTGTGGCCAGCATCGCCAACTCTTCATGATGCTCATAATGCAAGTCTCGAATACCGCGCAACCAAGCATCAGTTAAACCCACTTGTTTGTCTTGCATCGCTGCACGCACGCCACCACAGCCATAGTGTCCAGTGACTAGAATATGTTTGACCTTCAGCACATCCACGGCGTACTGAATAACTGATAAACAGTTCAAATCAGTATGTAAAACCACGTTAGCCACGTTGCGGTGCACAAACAAATCGCCCGGCAACATACCAACGATTTCATTGGCCGGTACTCGCGCATCTGAGCAGCCAATCCACAAGTATTCTGGTTCTTGCTGTTTCGCCAGTTTTTCAAAAAATGAGGGATCCTCTTCTTTGATTGACTCTGCCCAGCGGGCATTATTATCAAACAGCTCTTGTAATTCAGGCATAGGTTCCTCTGCTAGCTCTTGTTACAGATTATAAACATCCGAGGTGGGACAAAACCCAAGCCGGAGCAGTCACATTTTTTTCACGCTTGTTAGTCATCAGAAAACAACGTGCAAGCCATTACCAGCGCATCTTCATGGCCGTCATTAGTTGGATAATAGTCCCGACGTCGACCTATTTCATTGAAGCCAAAACGCTCATACAAACCGTAGGCGGACAGATTAGACGCGCGCACTTCCAAAAAGCACTCAACGCAGCCACGCTGACTCGCACGCTGCATTAAATGCTCCAACAACTGTAGCCCTAAACCCTTACCTTGTTGTTCTACGGCAATGGCAATATTAAGCAAATGCGCTTCGTCGACAATCTGACTGATCACACCATGACCGACATGCTGATCGTCCAAATACATCATCCAGCACTCATAGCTGGTTAATGCATCAAGGTACAACGCGCGCGTCCACGGATGGGAGAAGGCATGCTGCTCTAACGCAACAACGCGGTCCAAATCGTCCGCTTGCATCGGTCTAAACTGTACGCGATCAGTCATTGACAGCCTGCCATAGCGAGCGCTCTTTGCACATACTGCGCCAAATATCACGTTTCAGTAATGGCTGCTCTAAGATGCTCTCTAAGCTGGGTAAGCTCCACAGTTGCGCGCCTTCAACAAAAGATTGCACAGAGTATAGATCTGCATCATCAGCACTACTGGCAAAGCGCACGGCTTGTTTGCCTAATAACCAAATACATACAGCCGGCTTACTTTGTAATTCAACGGTTAGCAAATCCCGTACGCAAGCGCGCGCAGCCGCTGCATTTTGCTCATGTACTAAATTGCCTGAATGCAGCATCGGCCAAGTAATGGGCGCGGCTTGGCGCATAAAATCAGGCTGATCAGTAAGACCTGCTGCGCGCAGCATATCTTTGAGCAACTGATAATCCGGATCGCGGCTTTGAAAAGCCTCGCCAGTCGGCAAATCCACCAACAACAAGCAATTATCCGCGCGCAGCAATTGTAAGGCAAAACGTGGAATCGGCTCTGCCTGTACAACTGTAACCGCTGGTATTTCTTGCGCAGCAACTGCCTCAGGCACAACACTGGCAACCACTGCAGGCCTTTGCGCCGTTTGCGTTAAGGCCATTTTATCCCGAATCGAAACCCATGCATCAGCACGCGGAGCAGTCGGAGTAGTTGGAGCAACGGCAACTGTAGGAGCAACTGCCGCAGCAACACGAGGCGCAACAGACGGCTGAGCTACCACAGCAGGCTCTACGCCTGCAGCGACAGCCTTAACGCTGTGCCACCCCAGCAAGTAATCACGTGAGACGGCAGCGTTAACTAACTGCTGTCGAGGCAGCCAGACATCTAATTGCATCGCCTGCAACATGGCTTGACGGCGTACCTCTTGGTCATGCAGCAGATTCATCGCGCTGGTCACACACCATCAACCTGTGGGTGCGCGCGAGCAGTTCCCACATGCATCAAGTTCAAGGCATTGAGATAAGCTTTGGCTGAAGCGATCACGATATCGGTATCCGCACCATTGCCATTGACAATACGGCCACCGCGTTCCAAACGCACCGTCACTTCACCTTGCGAGTCGGTACCTTGAGTAATGGCGTTGACTGAATACAGCTGCAAGGTAGCGCCAGATTTCGCCACTTGCTCAATGGCTTTAAAGGTCGCATCGACAGGACCCGAACCTTGATCATCGGTCGCTACTTCAACACCATCAATATTGAGCACCAAATGCGCATGCGGTACTTCACCGGTTTTACTGGCCACTTCTAAGCTGACTAATTTATACAGTTCTGGTGCTTCTTCATTTAAAGTTTCTGAAACCAGCGCCTGCAAGTCTTCATCGAAAATTTCGTGTTTCTTATCGGCTAAATCTTTAAAGCGCGCAAAAGCTGCGTTGAGTTCTGTTTCGCTGGCTAACTCAATGCCCAACTCTAATAAGCGGCTGCGAAAAGCGCTGCGGCCTGAGTGTTTACCCATAACCATTTTATTGGCATGCCAGCCGACATCTTCTGCAGCCATAATTTCATAGGTTTCGCGGTGTTTAAGCACGCCATCTTGGTGAATCCCAGACTCGTGGGCAAAGGCGTTAGCACCAACAATGGCTTTATTGGGCTGCACAGGGAAACCTGTGATACCTGAAACCATGCGCGAGACGCTGAGGATATGCGGCGTATCAATATTGGTGTGCACGCCTAATAGGTCCTGGCGGGTTTTGATCGCCATGACGATTTCTTCCAGTGCGGCATTACCAGCACGCTCACCTAGACCGTTAATCGTACACTCAACTTGACGTGCCCCAGCCACAACAGCCGCCAAAGAATTGGCTACGGCCAAACCTAAGTCGTTGTGACAGTGCACCGAGAAAATTGCTTTATCAGCGTTGGGTACCCGATTCATCAGTTGCCTGATGAGTTCGGCGTACTCATGAGGAATTGCATAACCGACCGTATCAGGGATATTAATGGTACGCGCACCAGCATCAATCGCGGCCTCTACAATGCGGCAAAGGAAATCAATTTCAGAGCGACCGGCATCTTCACAAGAAAACTCAACATCAGAGCACAGGTTGCGAGCTTTTTTAATTGCACGCACTGCTTGCTCGACGACTTGATCAGGCTGCATGCGCAATTTGTGCTGCATATGAATCGGGCTGGTGGCTATAAAGGTGTGAATACGGCCAGAGTTAGCACCGGCTAAAGCTTCAGCGGCACGCTCAATATCGCCATCCAAGGCACGCGATAAACTACAGATGGTGCTGTCTTGAATGGTGTCAGCAATGGCTTTTACCGCATCAAAATCACCAGGGCTAGCAATCGCAAAACCAGCTTCAATCACATCGACACGCATGCGCTCAAGTGCTTTAGCAATGCGCAGCTTTTCTTCTTTGGTCATCGAAGCGCCAGGGCTTTGCTCACCATCCCGCAAAGTGGTATCAAAAATAATAACGCGATCACTGCTGCTCATTGTCTTCTCCTGAAGGCTGCTGCACGGTTAAGGGCAGTAAAAACTCTAGTCTTGCGTGATTTTTATAGTCACTAAGACATTTGATAAAATTTCTTAGTGACAGATTAATACCCAGCACTGCTCAGGTCTAGCTGCAATTCGTAGTACAACTCTAAGCCCTCCGGCAGCTCACCTAAACACAGCGCAGCAGGTTTATTGATCTGCGATTAGCTGTGCTTGGATAATATCCAAAAGTCGCTGCAATGCGCCTTGGTTACGCTGTAAAACCTGTTGCGCGGCACGGCACATTTTTTCTGTATGTGAGTGGCTGGTCCATAAGCGCGACACTGCTTGCGCCAGCTGCGAACTATCGGCGACTGTTTGCAAACCACCTGCTTCGAGCAATTGCTCGGCAATCTCTAAAAAATTGAAATAATGCAGGCCGGTCAGCGTTGGTTTAGCTAAAGCCACTGGCTCCAACATATTGTGTCCGCCATGCTTAATTAAGCTACCGCCCACCAGTGCGACATCGGCCAGTGCATAGAGAAACATCAACTCCCCCATGGTGTCACCAAGTAATACCTGTTGTTCTGCAGTGACTAACGCACCAGTGGAGCGACGCTGCACGCGCATGCCTTGCTCGATGCATAAGGCATACACAGACTCAAAACGCTCAGGATGGCGTGGCACTAGAATCAATAAAGCTTTAGGAAAGAGCCTGAGTAATTGTTGATGCGCGGCTAAAATCAGAGCGTCTTCACCCTCGTGGGTACTGGCAGCAATCCAAATCGGACGCTGACTGGCCTGCCATTGCTCGCGCAGTGTCTGCGCCTGCTCGGGTAAGCCCTCGGCGACTTGCTGATCATATTTAATCGAACCGGTCACCTTGACCGTTTCGGCTCGTGCTCCCAGTTCAATAAAACGCTGGGCTTCAATTGCACTCTGCACAGCAAGCGCGCTGATCTGCTTGAGCATCGGAGCGACCAGTTTTGGAAAGCGCCCATAACCGCGCGCCGAACGCTCGGATAAACGACCATTGGCCAACACGACTGGAATATTTAAACGCGTACACTGATTAATATGGTTCGGCCACAGCTCAGTTTCCATAACAATCGCTAAACGCGGCTGTAAACGCTGCAAAAACCTTCTAGAAGCGAGCGGTAAATCGTAAGGCAAATAACAATGCTGTACGCTATCACCAAACATACTTTGAATGCGCTCAGAGCCGGTCGGCGTCATGCAGGTCACAGTAATCGGTAAATCGGGATACTGCTGCTGCAGCGCTTTAACCACAGGTGCAGCGGCAATGCTTTCACCGACTGACACCGCATGCAGCCAAATACCACCCGGCTTGAACTCAGGCAAAGTTAAAGCAAAGCGCTCGCCAATGCGTTTAGCATAAGCCGGTGCTTTTCTGGAACGCAGCCACAAGCGCACGGCAATCACCGGCACAGCGAGATATAGCAGCAAGGTATATAGAGTTCTATTCATAGCAGCAAAGTTTAGCAAAGGCGCAGCGATAATGCTGCGCTCGGTTATACTGCTCACTTATTTTTTGCGAGAGGCGCTTATGTCACTCACCTTAAACACTGACATTGCCATCATCGGCGGCGGCATTGCCGGGCTCTGGCTCAACGCGCAATTGCGCCAACAGGGCTTTAATACACTGCTGATTGAGCACAACACGCTGGGCGGCGGGCAGTCTGTGAAGTCGCAAGGCATCATTCATGGTGGCGCTAAATATGCGCTACATGGTGCCCTGACCGGCTCATCAGAAGCCATTGCCGATATGCCGGAACGCTGGCGCAAGGCGCTACAGGGCGAAGGCGAACTGGATTTGCGTGGTGTGCGTTTATTATCCAACGCGCACTATCTCTGGTCACCAGGTTCGATTGCCGGCAATCTGACCAGCTTTTTTGCCAGCAAAGCGATGCGTGGTCGGGTTGATCAAGTGAAGGGTCAACAGCTACCAGCCGCTTTGCAACATAAAGACTTTAAAGGCCGCGTCTATCGCCTGGCTGAGTTGGTGCTAGACGTACCCAGTCTAGTGCAGCGTTTAGCCGACTTGGCTGGCGATAGCCTCTTGTATGCGCAAAAAATCACCCCACGCTACGACAATCAGCAATTAGTTGGCGTGCAAGCGGATGACTACAGCATCAACGCGCAGCGCGTGGTGTTTTGTGCTGGCAGCGGCAACCAAGACTTACTGCAAGCCTTTGCCCTAAGTAAACCAGAACAACAGCTGCGACCCTTACATATGGTTATGGCCAAAGGCCCAGCACTATTACCTTTATATGCACACTGCCTCGGTGGCGGCAGCAAACCACGGATCACAGTGACCACCCATCCTGCAGCCGATGGCCAGTGGGTTTGGTACTTAGGCGGTAATCTTGCCGAAGCTGAAGGCGTGGCACGTTCTGAGCAGCAACAGATTGCAGCGGCACAAGCCGAGGTGGCGCAATTACTGCCTTGGGTGAATCAAGAGGCCACGCAATGGGCGACTTTGCGTGTCGATCGTGCTGAACCCGTTCAATCTGGACTCGCGCGCCCCGATAACGCCTTTGTCACTGAGCAAGGTTCATTACTAGTGGGTTGGCCAACTAAGCTCGCGTTGGCGCCTGATTTTAGCGATCGCATTTGTAAAATTTTAGCGTGCGACGGCATTAAACCCGGCGCGGCACAAAGCTATGCAGGCTTACCGCGCCCCGCTGTGGCACAACCTGCTTGGGAGACTTTATTTAATGACCCTGCATGATTTTCATCGTCCACTGGGCAGTACTGGCTTTAATGTTTCACCGCTGGGGTTAGGCACGGTCAAACTTGGTCGTGATCAAGGGGTTAAATACCCCAATGGTTTTACCATCCCTGACGACCAGCAAGCCCTAGCACTGATCAATCAAGCTCGCGACTTGGGGATTAATTTGCTGGATACCGCACCGGCGTATGGTATTAGCGAAGAGCGCCTGGGCTACTTACTGCAAGGTCAGCGCGATGACTGGGTAATTGTTAGCAAGGTCGGCGAAGAGTTTATCGAAGGTGAGTCAGCCTTTGATTTTTCTGCAGCGCACACGCGTTTCTCAGTAGATCGCAGCCTGAAACGTTTGCGTACTGATCATATTGAGTTGGTTTTAGTGCACTCCAATGGCGATGATGTGGCTATTTTGCAACATGAAGAAGTCTACGACACGCTCGCTGCACTTAAGCAGGAAGGCAAAATTGGCGGTTTCGGTTTTTCTGGAAAAACCTCAGAAGGCGGCATACTCGCGCTGGAGCAAGGTGACTGCGCAATGGTCACCTACAACCTTAATGAGCGCGATGAGTTGCCCGTTATCGACTATGCCGGCCAGCACAACAAAGGCATTCTGATTAAGAAAGCCTTAGCCAGTGGGCACGTTTGCTTAGCCAATGGAATTGATCCTGTGCAGGCCAGTTTTGCGATGATCTTTGCTCACGCTGCAGTGGCCAGCGCCATCGTTGGCACCATCACTCCTAAGCACTTACAGAGTAATGTTGAGTGCATCGCTAATATTCTGCATGGTCAAGGCTAAAAACGAAACCGCTGCGCTCGTCCTGCACCGACATTGCAGCGGTCATTTTTCACGCTTTATTTACTTCGGATTTTTTCCACAATGGCTGTGGTTGAACTGTTTTCTACTAAGCCCAACACCCGCACCTCACCGCCATAGGCGTAGACCAACTCGGCTCCAACCACCTGATCAACACCGTAATCACCGCCTTTAACCAAAATATCGGGTTTGAGCAAAGTAATCAGGCTTTCTGGTGTGTCTTCACTGAAGCTCACCACCCAGTCCACAGCACCCAAACCAGCGAGTACTGCCATCCGGCGATCCACTGAGTTAATCGGCCGTCCAGGGCCTTTCAAGCGCGTGACCGAGGCATCACCATTCACCGCCACAATTAAACGGTCGCCTTGCTCGCGGGCTTGCTCTAAATAACTGACATGCCCGGCATGCAAAATATCAAAACAACCGTTAGTAAACACCACTCGTTCGCCTTGCGCACGCGCATCTTCAACGGCAGCTTGTAACTGTTGCAAACTGAGCACACCGCGCTCAGCACCATCTTCGCGCTGTAAAGCACGACGTAACTCAGGTGCACTGATGGTCGCTGTACCGAGTTTACCTACCACAATACCTGCGGCCAGATTGGCTAACGTCATCGCTTGCTCTAGGCTCTCACCAGCTGCTAACGCAGCCGCCATGGTAGAAATCACGGTATCGCCAGCACCGGTAACATCAAAGACTTCGCGCGCACGTGCCGGCAAATGCACCGCTGGAACGCCTTTGCGTAACAACGTCATACCTTGCTCACCACGGGTAATCAGTAACGCTTCCAGCTCCAACTCCTCAAGCATCACAGCACCACGCTGCATTAACTGCGCTTCATCGGCGCAATGCCCAACTACCGCCTCAAACTCAGCTAAGTTCGGCGTTATTAAAGTCGCACCACGGTAAATAGAAAAGTCTGTACCTTTAGGATCGGCTAACACGGCAACACCGCGCTGCTTAGCAAGGCCTAACAAAGCTTGATGATTGAGCAATGTGCCTTTGCCATAATCCGATAAAATCATCACTTTGACGCCATCTAAAACAGCTTCAACCTGGGCCAATAAAGCCTCGGCATCGGTGTTAAAGCGCTCTTCAAAATCCATCCGTAACAATTGCTGCTGACGACTCATAGCGCGCAACTTCACAATGGTGGGCTGGCCACTAATACGCTGAAAATGTGTTTGTACACCCACCGAGTGCAACTGTTCAGTTAAAGCATCAGCCGCTTCATCAGCGCCGGTAACGCCAATCAATTCCACAGGCGCACCTAAAGCGGCAATATTTAACGCAACGTTCGCAGCACCACCGGGGCGGTCTTCAGTACGGGTCACTTTTACCACCGGCACCGGCGCTTCTGGAGAAATACGCGTGGTGCTGCCGTACCAGTAGCGATCCAGCATGACATCACCCACCACCAACACTGGGGCTTGGGCAAACGCTGGTAATGGTGATTTCATAATAGCTTCAACCTTAGATAATTTTTGCCAATCATAACATGCCAAACCTTAAGCAATCAGCGCTACCGCTAACGGCATCAACACAGCAGTCAGCACACCCATGATACTCATCGCTAATGCAGCAAAGGCGCCCGCCTCCTCGCTTTCCTGCAAAGCCCGCGCGGTACCCACAGCATGCGCGACAATACCCAACGCCATACCTTGTGCTGCTGGGCTGTTGATACGAAATACACGCAGCACCTCAACCCCGAGCATGGCACCGAGGACTCCAGTAATCATCACGAATACAGCTGCCAACGAAGCCGCACCACCGATCTCTTCGGCGACTAACATAGCAATAGGCGTGGTGACTGATTTTGGCGCAATAGTTTTTAAAATTAACGTTTCAGCACCAAACATCCAAGCCAAAGCGACACCCAATACGGTGGCAAATAAACCTCCTACGAAAAGAGTAATCAGCGTTGGCCATAAAACTTGACGCACGCGGCGCATATTCAAATATAGAGGCACCGCCAACGCCACAGTGGCTGGACCTAGCATCAGGGTCAGCAGTTGCGCACCTTGCTTATAGTCAGCGTAGTCAATATCCAACACTAGTAGCGTGGCAATCAGTATGACCATGGAGACGAGAACTGGCTGAAAAATCATCCAGCGGGTTTTCTCATAGAGAAATAAAGCGAGTTGATAGACGCCCAAGGTTAAACCAAAGGCAAATAAAGGATGTTCTATCACCGCATCAAGCGCTGCCTGCCATTCTAAATTCATGATTTATCCTTAGCGCGAGCTTGACGATTCACCAATAACTGCATCAACCAACCAATAAATAGCAAAGAAACTAATAAGGAGATGACTAACGCGCCAATAATCGCCCACAAGTCCGCTTTGATATCGCTCATATGCACAATCACCCCTACTGCAGGCGGCACCAGCAACAGTGGCAAATAGCGTAACACGCTGGTTGCGGCCTCATTGAGCGGCTCATTGACACGACCCTGTAGCAACAAATAAATGAACAGCAACACCAAACCTATAATTGGTCCTGGCAAGACAGGGAAAAAAAGCACATTCAACGCTGTCCCCACCAACTGAAACACTACCAGCCAACTCAGTCCTCGCAGTAACATTGCTTACTCCAGTAATTTGCAAAATGGCGCACAGTATACGGTTATCCAGTCTTTAAAATAAACGCGCTTGACCTAGTCATGTAGTTTTAGGATGATCCGAGCAAGGCAAAACAGCCTCATACAACAACAACAATAATAATTAGCTTCCCTAAAGGAGGAGCGCATGCAATTTGTACCCGTAGCACAACTTCAAGATTATATTGGTAAAGACTTAGGTCACTCTGACTGGTTAAAAATCGATCAAAATCGCATTAATCAATTTGCTGACTGCACAGGCGATCAGCAATTTATCCATGTTGATCCAGAAAAAGCCAAACACACACCTTTCGGTAGCACTATCGCGCATGGCTACTTATCGCTCTCACTGATACCAAAACTCAGCGAGGGCATCCTTGTTTTGCCTGAAGGCTTAAAAATGGCTATCAATTATGGCATGGACAGTTTGCGCTTTATTCAACCAGTACCCGTCAATTCTAACGTGCGCCTTGCCATGACACTATTGGACGCCACTGAAAAAGCGCCCGGACAATGGCTCTTAAAAGCACGCGCGACCCTAGAGATTGAAGGCCAAACCAAACCTGCTTATGTTGCAGAAACGCTCACTTTATGTTTTGTCTAATCTGGCTTTAAGTGAAAAAGACAAAATAACAGCCAATAAAAAGCCCGCATTAAGCGGGCTTTTTATACGAAGAGCAGCAATCAATTACTTGATTTTGCCTTCTTTGTAGATCACGTGCTTACGCACAACTGGATCAAATTTCTTGATTTCCAGTTTATCAGGCGTAGTACGCTTGTTTTTATCAGTAGTGTAGAAGTGACCAGTACCAGCACTTGACACTAAACGGATTAAATCACGCATGATGTTCCCCTTAAACTTTTAGGCCACGAGCACGAAGCTCGGCCAATACTGTGTCGATTCCGCGCTTATCAATTACGCGCATGCCTTTTGCAGATAAACGCAAACGTACAAAACGGTTTTCGGTTTCTACCCAAAAACGGTGATGCTGCAAGTTTGGCAGGAAACGGCGACGGGTTTTGTTATTGGCGTGGGAAACTTTATTCCCTGTAACCGGACCCTTACCGGTTACTTGACAAACTCTTGACATATCTCAGCCCTCATAAACCACATGCTCAACCCAGCATGGGTTGGCTGCTTTAAAACGTAATTGGATTCGTAGGTCGTTAAAAACATGTTGGTTTTTATAACCTGCATATTATTACCTAGACTTCGCCAAGGAACAACAGCGACACAAAATATTGCGCCAAACTGGTTCTCTTAGAATCGAGCCGTGCTTTATAGCAGAAAGTAGCTAGCAGAGCAAGAATCGACTGATTTATATTCTTCAGAGCGAGCAGAGGAATTATTACATCCAACCATTTTCAACCATCGATAATGGCTCACCATCACCCACAATAAAATGATCCAAGACGCGTACATCAACCAATGCCAGCGCTTCCTTTAAACGCTCAGTCAAAATTTTATCAGCCTGACTGGGCTCGGCGACACCGCTTGGATGGTTGTGGGTCAAAATCAATGCCGCAGCATTATTCGCCAGCGCACGCTTAACCACCTGCCGCGGATAAACGCTAGCACCATCAATAGTGCCATAAAATAATATTTCAAAGGCCAGCACCCGATGCTTAGTATCCAAAAACAGACAAGCAAAGACTTCATGCAACTCATGACGCAATTTAGCTTTGAGAAAATCACGCACAGCTTGCGGACTTTCTAACGCGGATTCACGCTGAATGCTGGCGGCTAAATGCCTACGTCCCATTTCAAGAACCGCTTGCAACTGTGAGTACTTCGCCGGACCTAAACCTAAATGACTGGTAAAACTGCTTTGATCGGCCTCCAACAGTTGACGCAAACCACCAAAAGCACTGAGCAGATCACGCGCTAATTCCACTGCATTACGACCTTGCACGCCAGTACGCAGGAAAATAGCCAACAACTCTGCATCGGATAACACGTTAGCGCCATACTCCAAAAGGCGCTCCCGCGGTCTTTCATTAACCGGCCAACTTTGCATACTCATAGACAGACTCCTTGTCATCTAATGGCGACAGCTGAACCATTCAGCCCAATATTTTAAACCAATTCCTTAATGCGCGACCCTCTGCCTCTCAACCATCGGCTATGTTATCTTAGACAAGATTTCAAAATTGGCCACTTTCACCTCTTCCATACACTCGAACAACAGGCAGACCCATGCAAAGGCTGTTTCAAAAACGCATCATTGTTGGCATTGGCGGCGGCATTGCAGCCTATAAAAGTGCAGAGTTAGTGCGTCGCTTGCGCGATCTAGGCGCTGAAGTGCATGTAGTTATGACCCGTGGTGCCCGCGAATTTATCACGCCGTTGACGCTACAAGCCTTATCTGGCAATCCTGTGCATGTGGATTTACTCGATCCAAATGCTGAAGCCGCGATGGGTCATATTGAACTGGCACGTTGGGCTGACTTAATTCTAGTCGCGCCCTGCACTGCTGACTTGATGTCGCGCCTCGTACAAGGCTCTGCCAATGACCTATTGACGACGCTGATTTTAGCTACGGACGCGCCAGTAGCACTGGCCCCGGCGATGAATCAAGCGATGTGGCATGACAGCGCCACCCAAGCCAACGCTGCCACCCTTAGCCAGCGCGGTTTTAAACTGCTCGGCCCAGGCGCGGGCGTACAAGCCTGCGGTGATATTGGTTTAGGTCGTATGCTCGAACCTGATCTTTTAGCGCAAAGCGCGGCAGACCTGTTTACTTACCAAGCGCTGACCGGCAAGCATGTTCTAATCACTGCGGGACCGACTCGCGAAGACATTGACCCGGTCCGTTACATCACTAACCACAGTTCTGGAAAAATGGGTTTTAGCCTCGCCGAAGCGGCCGCTGAAGCAGGTGCACAAGTCACTTTAGTTTGCGGCCCAGTGCATCTACCCACACCTGATCGGGTTCAGCGCATTGACGTCAATAGCGCTCGCGACATGCTGGCGGCCTGCGAAGCAGCGATGCCGTGCGATATCTTGATTGCTGCCGCTGCCGTCGCCGATTACCGCCCAGAACTCAGCGCCGAACATAAATTAAAGAAAGACCCCAGCAGCGCTGATGGTTTAACCCTCAAGCTGATTCGTAACCCAGATATTTTGGCAACTTTAGCGCAGCGCGCCGATCGTCCATTTAGCGTTGGCTTTGCCGCAGAAACACAGAACCTGCTGGAATACGCTGCGCGTAAACTGCACGATAAAAATCTAGACCTGATTGTTGCCAATGATGTCGCCAACAGCGCCATTGGTTTTAACAGTGATGACAACGCCATCACTGTAATTGATCGCCAACAGCAGCAAACTTCATTCGCACAGACCAGCAAAAGTAAAATTGCTCGCCAGCTGATTGCATTTATCGCCACCCACACGAACAAGGTTTAAATATGCGCCGCATCCAAGCTCAAATTCTCGACTCACGCCTTGGCACTGAGTTTCCTTTACCTGAATACGCCACCAAGGGCTCTGCTGGTCTTGATTTGCGCGCCATGCTCAACGAAGACTTGCAGCTTGAGCCAGGGCAAACCGTATTGATTCCAACCGGCCTGGCAATTTACATTGAAGACCCAAGCCTTGCCGCAATGATTTTGCCTCGTTCTGGACTGGGACATAAACACGGTATTGTGTTGGGTAATTTAGTAGGATTAATCGATTCAGATTATCAAGGTCAGCTGCAAATCTCTTGCTGGAATCGCGGCTCGAGTAGCTTCACTATTACCCCTGGTGATCGCATTGCACAACTGGTCTTAGTACCAGTGATCCAAGCACAATTAGACATCACTGATAACTTTATGGAAAGTGAGCGCGCCGCTGGTGGCTTTGGCCATACAGGCAAATAACTATTCGGCATTCACCCGCAGGTCAGGCTGCCGCAGGAGGCACAATGTCACTCTTCAAGCGTAAAAAAAATAATGAACAAGCTTTAGAGCTGCCAAAAACCATGGAAGACAAAGCAACACAAAGTTTGCGCTACATGCTGCCAAGCTTACTGATTGCTCTTGCCGGTCTGCTGGTTGCCAGTGCTGTGATCTGGTTCAGCCAGTCAGCACGCAATGCAGAGCAAGCTCAAGAGCAAGTTGAGAGCTGGGGCGCGGCCTACACTGCTGCGATTAATCAACGCTTAGCTTTTATCCAAGCAGACACCAAAAGCGCTGCCAGCAATCCATACTTAGCGTTGGTACTGCAAAGTAACGACCCAGAGCTTAAGCGCTCCACTGAACGCAGTTTATTGCACAGAGCAAACGCTGTCGATGCGTTCATTAGCCCTGCTAAGCAAGCAACACAAGACCACAGTCGTGATGCACCGATCAACTTCGCAGCACTTGATTTGCTACATCGCGCAGAAAGCGGTAAACAACCACAACCAGAAGCTCTGCAGGTGGGCCAACGCTGGTTGTTGTACAGCGCCGCAAAACTCAGTGGTGCCAAATCAGCCGGCAGTGTATTAGTCGCTTATGACGCTGCGTCTGTGTTCAAAGGTTTACCGGTATTTGCTAATGCTCAACTCCAGGTTACGCTGCAGCAGCAATTCCAAAATGCACCTTTACAAGTTCTCTACAGCCAAGGCAATACGCCAAATAATGGCACCAGCTATAGCTTTAACACACAACATCCAAACTGGACCTTAGTCCTCACGACACCAAGCACTCTTGCACAACAATCTTCACTACTATCGGCCTTACTCTTGGCCTTAGGCTTAGCCGTATTGTTTCTGTTAAGTGCGCTGTACTTTATACATTCAACAATACAGCGACAGTTGCGTGCAGATGCGCAAACGTTGAGCCAAACCATGCAAGACTGGGCTCAAGGTAAAAGCATTAAGCCGCTAGAGTTGCACATGATTGCTTTACAAGCTTTTGCAAAAAACTTGACGCGCAATGTACAAGCCAACTCTGCCAAGCAGTCTAAAAAAACCAAACCGGTTGATGATAATTACTCAGCATCCATCGCAGAAACAGCACCAATAGCTAACAAATATACAAACAACACTGCCGATTCATTTTATCAGCCTCTGGACACGGACATTTTGGATATCGATATCTTAGAAGAAGACCTCGACGTATTTGGTTTAGACCAAGCCAGCAACTCGCTACAACGCACAACTGCGGCATCTGATGTACCGAGCAGTATTTTCCGCGCTTATGATATTCGTGGCATTGTGGGTCAGACATTAACCACAGATACCGCATATTGGATTGGTCGCGCGGTCGGCTCAGAGAGTATCGCTAACGGCGAGCCTGGCGTAGTTGTGGGCCGTGACGGGCGCTTATCCGGCCCAGACATGGCGCAAGCCTTAATTCAAGGTCTGCTCGACTGTGGCTGTAGCGTGACGGATTTAGGCATGGTCCCCACACCTGTCTTGTATTTCGCCACACACGTGCTTGAGGCGCGCTCTGGCGTAATGGTTACCGGCAGCCATAACCCACCAGACTACAACGGTTTTAAAATTGTCATTGCTGGCGAAACTTTAGCCAATGAGCGTATTACTGCTCTGCACACGCGTATTGTTAATGATGACCTAAGCCATGGCGTTGGCATGCTAGAAAACGTCGAGATGCTCGACACCTATTTAGAACATATTCGCAATGACATCGCCCTCGCCAAACCATTGCGCGTCGTGGTTGACTGCGGCAATGGTGTCGGCGGTGTAATTGGTCCACGCTTACTAGAAGCCTTGGGCTGCACCGTTATTCCATTGTATTGCGAAGTTGACGGCACCTTCCCCAATCACCATCCAGATCCGGGCAAGCCAGAAAACCTCGTAGACTTAATTGCTCGGGTTAAATCTGAAAAAGCCGATATCGGTATTGCTTTTGATGGCGATGCTGACCGCCTTGGTGTGGTCACCAATAGCGGTAACATTATCTATCCAGACCGCCTGATGATGCTGTTCGCTAAGGACGTGGTATCACGCAACCCTGGCGCTGATGTGATCTTTGATGTGAAATGCACTCGTCGTTTATCCGCCCTAATCAGCGGCTATGGTGGTCGTCCAATCATGTGGAAAACCGGTCACTCACTGATCAAGGCGAAAATGAAAGAAACTGGCGCTTTGTTAGCTGGTGAAATGAGCGGACATATTTTCTTTAAAGAGCGCTGGTTTGGTTTTGATGACGGTATTTACAGTGCCGCGCGCCTGCTAGAAATCATCAGCTTAGACTCGCGCAATGTTGATCAAGTGTTCTCTGCCTTCCCGGTCAGTCACTCCACACCAGAAATCACCGTTGAAGTCACCGATGAAAACAAGTTTGCAATCATTGAGCGCCTGCAACGTGAAGCTAAATGGGGCGACGCCAGCATCACCACCTTAGATGGCGTACGTGCAGACTATCCAAAAGGCTGGGGATTGGTACGCGCCTCGAACACTACGCCGATGCTAGTGCTACGCTTTGAGGGTGATAGCCCTGAAGATTTAGCGCAGATCCAAGCGTTGTTCCGCGAACAAATCTTAGCTCTAGAACCTGATATCAACTTACCCTTTTAATTAACAGGAGCCTGTTAAACATGACTTTAAACCGCGCTGACGCAGTGCATGTCGCCGAAGTACTTTCCGAGGCGTTGCCGTACATTCGTCGTTTTGTCGGCAAAACTCTCGTGATCAAATACGGCGGCAATGCTATGGAAAGCGAAGAGCTGAAAACCGGCTTTGCTCGCGACATCGTGCTGATGAAAGCGGTTGGTATCAATCCTGTGGTGGTGCACGGTGGCGGCCCACAAATTGCTGACCTACTGAAGCGTCTCAATATTGAAAGCCGCTTCGTAGAAGGCATGCGCGTTACTGATGGACAGACCATGGACGTGGTAGAAATGGTCCTTGGCGGTCAGGTTAATAAAGATATCGTCAACTTGATCAACAGCCACGGTGGCAGTGCAATCGGTTTAACCGGTAAAGATGCACGCTTAATTCGTGCGCGCAAGCTCAAGGTCACCCACCAAGGCGCTGATATGCAACAGCCGGAAATCATTGATATCGGCCAAGTGGGTGAAGTGGAAAGCGTCAATACTGACCTGCTGCACATGCTGGTAAAAGGCGACTTTATTCCGGTTATCGCCCCCATTGGCGTGGGCCCCAATGGTGAGTCTTACAATATCAACGCCGACTTAGTGGCAGGCAAAGTGGCAGAAGCGCTGCATGCAGAAAAGCTGATGCTGCTGACTAACATTGCTGGTTTGATGGACAAACAAGGCAATGTGCTGACAGGTTTAAATACCGCTCAGGTCGATGACCTGATCGCTGATGGCACCATTTACGGCGGCATGCTACCGAAGATCCGCTGCGCCTTAGATGCGGTACAAGGCGGGGTCAATAGCGCGCACATCATTGACGGCCGAGTACCCAATGCAGTGTTGCTAGAAATTTTTACCGACAGTGGTGTTGGTACCTTGATTACCGATAACTAATCGCGCAGAGCGCAGCAAGTACATCAAGTTGTCACTGATACGCCCGCACTCAAGAGGCGGGCGTTATTCTTTAACACTCCGAGTATTTAGCTTTCAGCATTGCACATGGCGTTATATTCATCGGTAAAGAAGAACTTCTCTTCACCAAATGCCGGCACTAAGTCATCAAACCAAGTTGCGTTTTCATCGTATTTAGCAAAGAAGGTTTTCTGTACCCAGTCAGGATTACGGCCCTGAATAAAGCGCAGCACAAAAACTTTCTCACCGTTGAACTCCATCACACTCTGAATTTCAACTTTGCCTGGACCTGCACTCATTGAAGGTCCGCGAGCCGTACGGCCAAGACCAGAGACTTGCTGCATAGCTTCGCGATAGATCTCATAGGCGCGCACCAAAGGCACTTCAAAGTAACGCTTCGCACCGGTATCACGCTCAACAAACATGTAGTACGGAATCAAACCAAGACGAACTTGCGTGCGCCACATACGCACCCAGACATCGGCATCATCGTTAATATGTTGTACCAGTGGTGCTTGCGTGCGAATCACCGCACCCGTGGCACGAATACGACGAATTGCTTCGCGCACAATCGGTGTTTCCATCTCACGCCAATGGTTAAAGTGCGCCATGATCGCCACATGTTTGCCAGCTTTGACCAGCTTAGTAAAGAGCTTCAGTAAACCGGCGGCGTCATCGTCAGTAACAAAACGCTGGGGCCAAAACGTCAGCGCTTTAGTACCAATGCGCACCGTCTGTAAGTGCTCAAGCTCAGGCTGCAACAATGGCTCAAGGTAACTTTCCAGATGGCGGGTTTTCATAACCATCGGATCACCACCGGTGATCAACAGATCAGTGATGTTTTTATCTTGAGCTAAATAGCGGTGTAATGACGCAGCTTCATTGCTGGCAAAACGCAGTTCTTTATCGCCGACAAACTGTGCCCAACGGAAACAGAAGGTACAGTAGCTATGACACACTTGCCCCTGACTGGGAAAGAACAGCACTGTCTCACGGTACTTATGCTGCATTCCGTCTAAAGGCTTGCCGTCCAGCATCGGCACGTTCATTTCTTGCTGGCCGGCTGGATGCGGATTTAAGCGCGCCTGAATCTCACGGGCAAGCAGAGTGATCTCTGCGCGCGGTAATTCATCACGTAAGGCTTGCGCCATCAAATCATAATCAGCAGGTTCTAGCATGCCGCGCTGTGGGAAGGTCAACTGAAAGATCGGATCATTGGGCACATTATCCCAATCGATCAATTCATCAATCACATACTGGTTCACACGAAACGGCAGCACACTGGCGACCACTCGCATTTCAAAACGCTGCTCTGCGGATAACTTTTGCAGCGGTTCAATTTTATCAAACTGACGGTCGGTATAAACCTGGAACCGTGTATTTTCTGTAAAGCCTTCATCGCTTAGAGGCATTATTTTTATAGATTGAGTCATGGCTACTCTCCACTCGTTGCAGGATCAGCACTACTTAAAGCCTAGAGGCTTATTCTGAGCCCGCTTGTTGGGGGTATTCCCTAAGGGAAAAAGATAGCTACAAATAAGTAGCATTAAGCTACGATTAAGTACGCTAATACACGGCCTAATCGTCATAAAGGGATGAGAAGATCACTTCTCAAGGTGTCGGACTTGGTCCGAAAAGGGGTGGCCGCCTTACTAAAAGTAGGCCAAGACTACGGTATTTTTCAATAACGCTCAATTAATTAATGTGACTTACTTCCCTTCAAGCAATTCAGTTAAGCGCAGTTTGTCCCGAGCAAATGTGTTTTCCAGCTGTTTTCTGCTGTCCATATAACGCTCGATTTGCTGCTGTAAACGCTGCTCATCGACACTCACTTCTTCAATTTGCTTAAGCACGTTAGCCGGTACCTGACGGCCTGCACGCTCTTGACTTGCGGCCTGCCGTTGCAGGTCGCTCTTTAAGCTCCTAGTGGAAAGTAAATTGCCTCGAGCAATACTAATCTGCCCGTCAATGTCAGCAATTTTACGATCACGAGCACGGTCAATATCTTCAATGCGGGTGTAAAGCCTTAACAGCTGGCGATCTGATTTTGCTTGCTCTTGATCAGCCTGCATCTTTTTATATTCTTCAGGGGTTGGCGCACGCGGAATCACACGCAACACTCGGCCTTGCTCACTCAGCACTTCATAACCGTTACCGATTAAGTTTGCAGGTATGCCTTGTCGACTAATCACCGTAATACCACGCTCATCGGTATAGCGATAATACTCAACTACCTTATCAACGGCATAAGATACGCCAGAGGCTAAAACCCCTAGCGCGAGCAAACAATAAACTGGGCCGCGTAACCGCATCGCTAAACTCCTTGAAGATATCGGTAACTCATGAAAAGCACATACAATTAAATGCCATAGTCCTCGCGGTAGCGCTCTACTGCTGGCAAATATTGTTTTAATTCAGTGCTTTCTGCTAAATACTCTAACACTTGCTGCAAAGATACAATGCTTATCACTGGCATATTGAAATCACGTTCAACTTCTTGAATCGCCGACAATGCGCCCGTACCCCGTTCTTGACGGTCTAAAGCAATTAAAACGCCTGCCGCTTGAGCACCTTGATTATTAATAATGTGCATGACTTCACGTATCGCGGTACCTGCGGTAATCACATCATCAACAATAACCACCTTGCCGGCTAAAGGTGCACCAACGAGCGTGCCACCCTCGCCGTGATCTTTGGCTTCTTTACGATTAAAGCACCAAGGCGTATCACGCTGATGATGCTCAGCTAATGCGACAGCTGTTGTCGCAGCTAAAGGAATACCTTTATAAGCAGGACCAAACACCACATCGTAAGACAAACCGCTATCCACTAAAGCTTGCGCGTAAAAACGACCTAACTTAGCTAGAGCTAAACCAGAGTCAAATAATCCCGCATTAAAGAAATAAGGACTTACTCGCCCTGACTTCAAGGTAAACTCGCCAAAGCGCAAAACACCACGCTCCAGTGCGAATTTAATAAACTCTCGTTGATATGCTTGCATAAAGGTGTCCTTAGCGCGTTTGACTTAGCCAATTTAAAGTACGTTCGGTATGATACACAAAGAATTTTTCTAGGGGCTATCCATGCGTGTTATTAGTATAAATGTGAACGGGATTCACAGCGCTATTGAACAGGGCCTATTTGATTGGTTAGCGGCCCAAAATGCTGATGTTATTTGCCTACAAGACACCCGTGCCAGCGCTTACGAAATGGAAGCGCCAGAGGTACAACTATACGGCTACTTCTGCTACGCCTGCGACGCCGAGCAACCAGAGCAAGGCGGCGTAGCAATTTACACGCGTATTCAGCCAAAAGCCATTATAACCAGCCTCGGTTTTGAATCTTCAGATCGTTATGGCCGCTACATTCAAGCCGACTTTGATAAGGTGAGCATTGCCAGCGTGCTGATGCCGTCTGGGCATAAAGACGATGCCGAACTTAACCAAAAGTTTAAATTGATGGATGATTTGGCGCGCTATCTGGATAAACAACGTCGCAAACGCCGTGACTACATCTATTGCGCGTCGCTGTACATCGCTCACAATAAACTTGATGTTAAGCACTGGCGCGACTGCCAACAAGATGCAGGATTTTTATCACCTGAACGTAACTGGATGGATGAAATTATCGGCACTATGGGTTATGTCGATGCGTTACGTGAAGTCAATCGCGAAGGTGAACTGTACAGTTGGTGGGCAGATAGTGAACAAGCAGAGTTGCTCAATCTTGGCTGGCGTTTTGATTACCAATTGCTGACCCAAGGAATGCGTCGCACCGTGCGTAGCGCCAAGCTATCAAGACAGCCGCGCTTTTCACAGCATGCGCCGTTTAGCGTTGATTATGATTGGGTGCTCAGCGTTTAGATTCAGAATGAATAACACAGGCTTTCTTCTCCTGTGTTATTCAAACCTGAAACCGTCAGTCGTTTGCTACTTAATAAAACGAATGGTCATCGGATAACGGTAAGCCACACCATCATTGGCCTTTACACCGGCAATAATAGTAAAAATCAGCCAAACCAGAACAAGCACCGGAAACAGCAAAGCGCCAATCACAACAAACATCAGCATAAAGCACACCATTGCTGCAATCGCGATAGTGATCTGAAAGTTAACCGCTTCCTTACCGTTTTTCTCAACGAACGGATCAACATCTTTTTTCAACTGCCAAACCAATAGCGGTCCAACAATACTGCCGAACGGGATAATAAAACCTGCCAAAGCTGCTAAATGAGCAAACATCGCCCATTGCTTAGCTTCGGCGTTTGGTCCCTGTACTGGAACGTTAACTTGCTCATCCATCATCACTCTCCTTGCACTATTATTATTTTTTAATTGTCTTGCAGTGCCGCTTGCTGCAACGCAAACAGCTCACGCACACCTTTATCAGCCAAGGCTAACATGGCATTTAATTGCTCTGAGCCAAAGGGCGCGCCTTCAGCAGTACCTTGTATTTCGATAAAACCGCCCGCGTCAGTCATCACCACGTTTAGATCTGTCTCGGCCGTTGAATCTTCTGGGTAATCTAAATCTAGCACAGGCACATCTTTATAAATGCCAACCGATACGGCAGCAATCATTTGCTTGAGTGGCGAGCCGTTTTTGAGCATTTTGCGCTCTTTCATGACCTCTAAAGCATCCACTAGAGCAACCATCGCACCGGTGATTGAGGCCGTACGCGTACCACCGTCTGCTTGGATTACATCGCAGTCAACATACAGAGTGTTTTCGCCAAGCTTAGTCATATCCAGCGCAGCGCGCAGTGAACGACCAATCAAACGTTGAATTTCTAAAGTGCGTCCGCCTTGCTTACCGCTGCTGGCCTCGCGGCGCGTGCGATCGCCGGTGGCGCGTGGCAGCATGCCGTATTCAGCAGTTAACCAACCTTGTCCTTGGCCCTTTAAAAAACGCGGCACACCATTTTCCACGCTGACCGTACAAATCACTTTGGTATTGCCAAACTCAACCAACACTGAACCTTCAGCGTGGCAAGTAAAGTTACGGGTGATACGCACAGCACGTAGTTGATCGAGTTCGCGGCCACTAGGACGAGTCATTGAAAATTCCTGTCAGTAAAAATGAATAAAGCATTATAGGGGTAGAAACCCATAACTTCTGCATTGTAAGCACAAGCGGGTTAAATATTCGCTACAATCAACGCATTATTTACGCCGCTTATTTTGGAGAATCCTATGGTTCACAGCATGACAGCATTTGCTCGTGTCGAACACAACAGCTCTTTCGGCACGCTCAGCTGGGAGCTTCGCTCGGTCAACCATCGGTATTTAGAGCCGCATTTGCGCCTACCCGACAGCCTACGCGGGGTCGAAGGCACAGTGCGCGAAGCACTGCGTAACGGTTTGTCACGTGGCAAGGTTGAGTGCACCCTAAAACTCACCGAGTCAGCCAGCGAGCAGAGTTTGCAAGTCAACCAAGCGCGCGCGCAGCAATTGATTGAAGCCGCGCAACAGATCGCCGCAGGCATCAAGCAACCGGCCGCCATCAATCCTCTGGAAGTCCTAGCCTGGCCAGGCGTGCTGAGCACTCAATCCATCGATGGCCAAGCGCTCAATAGCGCCGCAGTTGAACTCTTTACCAGCGCTCTGCAGCAACTCAAAGAAAGCCGCGCTCGCGAAGGTGCAGACCTCGCCCGTTTAATCAGCGAGCGTCTCGACACCATCCAAACTGAAGTCAGCGTGCTGCGCGAACTGGTGCCGCAAATGTTGGAACTGCAGCGCCAGAAAATCCTTACCCGTTGCCAAGAAATGCAAGTTGAAATCGATCCGCAGCGTCTCGAACAAGAGCTCGTGCTACTGGCGCAGAAAAGCGATGTCGCCGAAGAACTCGATCGCCTCGCCACTCATATCAGCGAAGTACACCGCGTCCTCAAAGCTGGCGGCGCAATCGGTCGACGCTTAGATTTTCTCATGCAAGAGCTCAACCGCGAAGCCAACACCCTTGGATCAAAAGCGATTGACCCACGCTCGACGCAAGCGGCAGTGAATATTAAGGTTTTAATCGAACAAATGAGGGAGCAGGTGCAGAATATCGAATAACAGACTCAACCTGTTATGTTGTACGTAGGACACTAAGCCCAATGAACCTATCTAGGGTTCATTGAGGCGCTGCTAATGTGACGACAAAAATGCATCTACACTGTAAATACAAAGCTCTCGCCAAACAACGGCTGTACATTGACTGCTTTTATTGAACTGTCTTCGCTATAAAAAAGGCTCTTCGGGTTTACAGTAACAAAGCCCCAAAATTGTAAAAAACGCTCAATAAAGCGCGTCTTAATTAATGAGTTTAATAATTGCTCTGGTGAAAAATATTCTTCAACGGGCAGTTGATCGAGTAAAGCTGGAAACGCAAGAGCAACCTCTTGGCATAATCTATTCACAGAGCCATGACTCTGCAGCCTCCATAACATAAATACCCAGAACATCCGCAAATCAACCTTATCACTCCAGCTGTCAAAGTAAGCCCAGTTGTATTGTTTGACGGCAGCGCTGAGCATAGGCAAAAAGAAGGCCTGCAAACCCTGCTCTGCATATTGCTTTTGTGCCGATTTCTTAACGTGAAAAGCACCGCTTTTACGATAAATAATGCCAGCAAGCTCTGCCAGAATTCGGGTGTAGTGTAGCGCGTTAAACTTATCTTCATTGCTGCCCATATACTCACTGATACTGGGCACTGTTTCGAATTTGGCTACCGCAAACTCAGGCAACAGCTCAGACGCTTGTTTGACCAGCTTAGCCGGTAAATTGCCTCTGACTGTCGCTTTAAAAGAGCCTCCTTGCAGCATGGCTTCATCCAGGATCAGAGCTAAATACCGCATCACAGGGCTACTAGATAAGTCGTTGGGCGTATTGATGGTGACATCAATTAACTCGTGCAGCGGGGCATACAGCCAATTTTGCATCTGGGTTGATGAAAGACCGCAAAAGTCAGCATTGGCGCGATTATTAAGCTGACTTATTTTCTGCTGAGCGACCAGATTTAATTCATCTAGGCTAAGATTAGGGCTCATCGCTACCGTTTGAGCAATATCATCCACCAGCGCTGCATGTTGCTTGGCGATGCTATCCATGCAGCAACGCTTATACTTTTTCCCGCTGCCACAAGAGCAGGGATCGTTTCGGCTTAGTTTCATTTTGAATAACTCTGCATTTTGTACCGCTACAATAGTGTTCACTAAGGAGTAAATGGACACTATCTTGAAGGCTACGCCGCCAAACTCAAGATAAGTTTGCCGGACGCTTACTTTTTAACTATTGTTTTGAGTGCAGTAATATTCGCTTTTGCACCCTCTGCCTCTTTTAAACGGCGACGTTTCTCTGCGAAGTTATCAAACTCCAATTTGGCCTTGTCCTCTGCGGCTTTTTTAGAGATTCTTCCTGCGCCGCTTAAAACTTCTCGATCATTAAAGCTTAAGAATTGATCAAGCTTTTCAGCCCAGTCTTGTAAGAATACTTGCTTGCGGCGTAGGGCCTGATCTTCGGCAAAATCAAGCCACATATTAACGATGCGATTCAGCTCTTTGATTTCATCTTCACGAAGGTAGTTTTTCGCTATTGTGACGTCTGTCTTGCGTACTTCATCGCCTTTATAACTGGTTAAGCCCATATCTAGTTTACTGGCATCTACACGACTGGAAATAAGCTCAGCAGCAGTCATCTGTGTGCAGGCATAGTGCAGCTTGTTCTGGATTGTTTGAAAGAAGCGGTTTGTATCTTGGTTAGATGGCTCATAGTCAGCTGCCATTGTGAAGATCTCTTTAACCCGCAAATATACACGTCGCTCACTCGCTCGAATGTCGCGAATGCGTTCAAGCATTTCATCAAAGTAATCTGGAACGGCAGACTGACCCACTGGCGGGTTTTTCAGGCGCTCATCATCCATGGCAAAACCTTTGATAAGATATTCCTTTAATATCCCAGTCGCCCATTGCCTAAACTGTGTGCCGCGCTGTGAACGAACTCTATAGCCCACCGCTAAAATGGCATCAAGATTGTAGTGCTCAATCTCGCGAGAGACTTGCCGAGTACCTTCTAATCGAACTATCCGGAATTTCCGGATGGTTGCATTTTGTACAAGTTCGCCTTCATTGTAGATGTTAATTAAGTGCTCATTAATCGTACGCACATCTTTGTCATAAAGTTCTGCCATCACAGCTTGAGATAGCCACAAGGTATCGGACTCAAAGCGACACTCAACACGAGTTTGACCGTCTGCACTAGTAAAAAGAACAAACTCTCCTTGTGGAGCTTGAGGGATATGTTCTGTCATTCAATTAACCTTCTGCATAATTGATAGGACTCACTTACTCACACCACTGCCTCTTCGTACACTTTTTCAACCTCAGCAAACTTAGTTACGCTCTCTAGGCTAGTTAAGGTTGTGAGTTTCATCGAAGGTTGTGAGTTTCATCGAGTGACTAAAGTTTCGTAGTGGAACATGAGTCACCGCCATTTAAAGAGTTAATCCAGTAATTTTCCTCAGCTTTATTTGGACTCATCCCACCGCCAACTTCGCCGCTTGCTTCCACATAAAGTGCGGCATAGGCGTTTTTAGCTGCCAAGTAATACTCATCGGCTGACTGCCATGGTGGGAGACATATTCAACTTCACCGAAGTTTACAAAGCCCATGGTGCTGCCGTATTCGTCTTTGCTGTGTTCGCGGACAAATAAAAACAAGCGCTTATCCATCTGCTGATGCTCTATATAACTCAAGCCTTTGCCCCGCTCAGGTCTGGTGCTGTTCTGCGACTGCCAATGGAACAACTGCTCATTAATCGCATAGTCATGATACATGGTGGTCGGTGAAAATTGCTTTTCGTTTTTATTCAGCGTAACAAACAGCAGTTCAATATTTTGCTCGGCAATCATTAACACCCCTTCCCGCGCAGGCTTTTGATAAGCAAAAGTGGTTACACCAAAGCCTGCGAGAATTTGCTCGCGGGTATAGCGCGCATGCACCTGCAGCGGATTGTGCGGTACATCACTCAACGCAAACTGCTCATAACGGATACGATTAATCAGCAAAGCCAAGACTTCAAGCAACTCTGCTTTCAGTTCTGGTTGGTCTAGTGCGTTAAGACTTTGTGCCAACGATGCAAAGCCAAGTTTGTCGCCTGGCTTTTGCCAAAAATCGTAATGGCACATCACAGCCATGCGCGGATCCATCTGCTCAGTGAGCACAAAATCATTACCTGCCAACTCTTGTATAAACTGTAAATAAGCAAAACCATCACAGCTTAAAAGCTTATTTCTAATGGCGCTTTCATACACTTTAACCAGCTCGTCCTTGGCCGTGGTCATTGCTTGTTCGGGAAAAGCCTGTGCCATCAAACGTGTCCAACTGCCACGTTTATAGATATCTTCCAGCTTTAAATTGGGATGTATTTTTAAGAAGTTCGGCAAGGTTAGCGGCAGATGTGAGTCCGATGGAAACTTGCGAATCAGCCCAATCAAACGGTTTAAATTCACCGTGGCTTGGCGGATATGACTCAGCACCATCTCTTGCGTGCGCTTGCTTAACTCAATCCGACAACCTAAGGGCGCATGGGGAAAACCCTGCTCTATCTCATGACTAATAGCGCGGTTGGTTTGCCCCACCAGCGCTCTAAATTTCTCTGCAAAGTCATACTCAGGCCGTGAATTACCGACAAAGTCCAAAACGGTGCAGCACTCTTTATCGTCAAATAAGCGCAAGCCGCGTCCGAGTTGCTGCAAGAAGATGGTTAAGCTTTCTGTGGGACGTAAAAACAGTAAGGTATCCACTTCAGGAATATCCACTCCTTCGTTAAAGATATCCACCACAAACAGCACATTGATTTGCCCTGAACGTAATGCCTGCTGTTTTTGCTGACGCTCATGGCTGTTATCGCTGGTTAGCACATCACTTTTGATGCCTTTAAGAACAAACTGCTGACACATAAAATCAGCATGAGCACGACTCACGCAGAAAGCTAAGGCTTTAATACGGCCAATATCAGTGACAATTTCCTGCAGGCTCTGCAGGATTTTATTCACCCGGGCATGGTTGTGCGTATACAGATTGGTCAGCTGGGCAATGTCATAACGACCGCGACTCCAAGGAATGTTGCGCAGGTCGGTATCGTCATCAATGGCAAAATATTGAAACGGACATAGATGGCGGCGATTAATTGCTTCCGGCAAACGTATTTCTGCTGCGATCACACCGCCAAAATCCGCCAGAATATCACTGCCATCATGACGTTCAGGGGTTGCGGTTAAGCCCAGTAAAATCTGCGGGGTAAAATACTCCAGCACTGCACGATAACTGGCCGCTGCAATATGGTGCACCTCATCAATCACAATGTAGTCGTAATAATCTGGCGTCAGCGCTAAGTCAGCCAATTGATTGTTCAGTTTTTGAATTGAGGCAAACAGCTGGCGATGGTGTTCAGGCTTTGCCCCGCCCACCCACAGTTCACCAAAGTTGCTGTTGCGTAGCACGCCACGATATGAGGCTTGTGCTTGTTTAAGAATCTCTTGGCGGTGGGCAACAAAGAGAAACTTAGCCTCAGGTTTATCACGCAAGAAGCGCGCGAAGTCGAACGCAGAAAGAAGGGTTTTACCGGTACCCGTAGCTGCAACAACCAGATTACAAAAACGCTGATGTAAGTCGCGCTCGACTGCCAACTGCTCAAGGATTTCTTGCTGATGTGGAAAAGGCTTTAAATCAAAGAAATAGGCAGTGGTGTCAGTATAGCCACCACGCGCCTCACGCAGTGCGGTGTTAAGTTTTTCCTTACTTTCAACCTTTCCGTCAAATACTTCAAAATCGTTCGAGGCCCAATAGGTTTCGAAGGTGCTCAGTGATTTTTCAATGATGTGCGGAATTTCTTGCGAGGTAATCTTTAGATTCCACTCCAAACCACTGGTCAGTGCTGAATGCGATAGATTTGAAGAGCCAATATAGCCGGTATGAAAACCGGTATTGCGCAAAAATAAATAACTCTTGGCATGCAAACGCTCACGCTGAGTATTGTAACTCAGCGTGATTTGCGTGTTAGGCAGCGCCGCTAAGAACTCAACCGCTTTGGCATCGGTCGCGCCCATATAAGAAGTGGTAATCACCTTGAGCTGACGGCCGCTGCGGGTAAATTCTTCAAGCTCTTTACGGAAAATACGAATCCCCGTCCACTTGATAAAGGACACTAGCCAGTAGATTTTATCCGCAGAGAGGATTTCACGTTTCAACTCACTTTCTAAGGATAAACCTGCATTACTGCCACAAAACAGCTCGCTCTGGGTCAAACCTGTAAGTGGGAAAATATCTTCCACATATTTCTTTAGGTCAGCCGCGACAGGATTTTCCAGCGTATATAAAGCGGTTAAGATTTTGCCTTGGCTGCTGAGCAAGTTTTCATCGAAGAAGTCTTTATCGTCCATCTGCGCTTTCAGCCATAACAGCAGTTGGTTGGCCAGATTAATTTGCTCTTGCAGTTGGTTATCGCCACTGGCCACTGAGCCCACGGCAAACTCTAAAATGCCGCTTAAAAACCGCGACAACCAGACTGCAGCCTCTGCCGGCTCCAAGCTGCGCTCGCCGACATAAAACTTTTCGCGATTTAAACGTGATTCAACCAACTGGGTAATCAGCTGCTCATAAATCCCTATTTGCTGCATGCCTGAATCCTTCACCTATATGCAAACTGAACTATACGTTTTGCAGCCTAGGCTGTCTTGTCGGCACGGTAAAAACACATTACATCTCAATTTCTAATAGCTGAAGAACACTACACCTTGCCGATGAGCCAATTAGCACTATCTTTTGGCTCATCCAGTGAGCCAAATAACTTGTCTAATCGGCTCACACCTACTGCAAACACAACCACGGCACCCTTATGACCAGACCACAATGGATCTGGCAACAGCCTAACTGGCCTGATTTTTCTTGGCAGGACTGCACTGTGCAGCCTAAGCTGCATGCGCTGCAATGTTAGTAAACCATCACAACATCACAGCAGCGCACTATTATCCTTGCGGCAACTTGCCAAAGCTTTTTCAATCGCTGTTACTGTGTTTTTTTGTACGCCATAACTTTTGGCAATAACTGCGAAATTGGAGATCACCTCAACAATGTGCTGAATATGCTGTTGTGCTTGCTTCCAATCGGCAAAGCCCGCATGACCTGCCAACTGTTGTATCACTCGCAATGGTGGTTTTTTACCGTAGCCAAGAAAAGCCGTAGCATGCTCATTAAATGGATGAGGACTAAAAGTCACATCATAGAAAGGCGCTGGCTGCCACTGACCATTATCATCCTGTAAGAACGCCCAGTTTTTGCTGTGATCATCTTGGTTACAAGCAAACAAATTAAACATCGCCCGACGAAACTGTAACTGGCCCACAGCCGGTGATTTACACAGCTGACGACTGGCCTTAATTAAGTCTGCATAATCTAAACTGGGTAAGCGAAAGTCAGCATCAAGCAATCCGCAAGCACTGTGTAAATGCAACCGTCCAGCACGACCTGTTTCAGTATTTTGCAGCCAATCAAAACGCTTTACTGCCAGCCATGCTTTAGCACCGCTTTGTTCTGGTGCATCCAGTAGCTGCCACTGCGGCGGATTTAAATCGGCCATCTCAGCCAACTGTAAATAAGCTGCCTCACACAGGCCTTCTTCATGACCGAGCGCTAAATTTTGTGAGGTGAATTTCACTATCCAAGCCTCATCGCCAAGTTTTTCTTGAGTTCGGCACTGCCTCGGATTATCTGCTGAGAAGAACAGTTGTGCTTTAGGACGCGCACCACCTGAACTGCCCGCAGCAACAAGAGCACTTAATACATGCTCAGTCTGACCATCAAAAACCGCTTGCGCCTCTAAACCAAGCGTTGCTAAATCAATAACCTCTTGGCCGGTTGTTTGATAATCAGATTCAGGGCTAAACGTCAAAGCACCGGTTCCTTTGGATCCCACAAATGCCAAACGATCCATGGCTGTCACTTGGGAGGGCAAGATTCCATGCTGTCGGAAAACACGGTCCTGTAAAAGCAGCCCCCAGCCATCCGGTAGACTATCGGCAAATACACCATGCAAACCCGCATGTGGCTCTGCAGGCGCAACTTGTAATGCGGTTGAAGCCTGCATGCTAAACGGCGATAGATTACCAAACCGTTGTAAGTAGTCCGCTTGGTATTGGAAAAACACGCCTTGACGGTTTTGCGCCAGCACACCTACTAAAACACAAGCACCCGTTGATAAAGTGCGAGTGACATTAAGCTTTTGTAGCGGCTTAAAACTCATCTTTGAGCACCTCGGCGATTGAGGTCGGTAGGCGTGTATCACGCTTTGGTTCTTGCGTGAGCTCGTACAAACGCTGTAAGTCATCTAGACTTTGCCACAGTAGCAACAACTGTCGAAAGGAAATCTGCCCTGTGAGCTCAAACTTTTTAATCGTTGATGCCGGCACGCTACTGCGTTGCGCCAGCGCGTCGCGCGAAAGCTTTGCTGTTTCACGTAACTGACGTAAATGAGCAGCAAAAGCGAGCTGCACATCAGACTCATCTAGTAATAAAAAGCGTGCCATACAGCCAACCAAATAGATACAGTAGTGTCTACAATAGCAGAAAAAATACAATAAAGGACATTATAGTGTCTATCACCTATAGTTTAATACTGGCAAATTATTGCTATCTGCAGTGTTAAGTTACAAGTCTTTCTACTACTCAGCTTTGATGCGGCAAAGCAAATACCTTATCGAACAACAAAGTGAAGACGAAGGTATAGACCAAGAAAAACAGCAGCAGCGCCGACTCCATATACATGGCAGTCCATATACCAACACCATACCAGAGCATGTAGATAGGCAGACAAAACAAGAACAGACCGGCTTCAAAACCTAGCGTATGGATACAGCGTATTTTCAACGTGCGCGTCATAATGCGCTGGCGACACTCCCACGTTTCAAACGCGGTGTTGTAGATGTAATTCCACAGCACTGCCACGCTGGACACCATAATCGCCACCGGCAACGACTCGCGCGCATCACTGTGGCTGAGCGCCATCAGCAAGAAGGTTGAAAGAAAAATAGCTAGCAGTTCAAAGAGGCTGACGTAAAGTAAACGTCGTTTAATTGGACTTAGGCTGATCAACTGAAACTCCAGTGAGCCATGCAGGGCTATTAGATTTCATCAAGAGCCGGCCCGTCCCGGTAAATAGAGTCAGTCAGGGATAATGCTATCCCAATGCAGTACCACGGTTTCCGCCTGCGACGCGCATTGTAACCGAGCGCCAAGCTACTATCAAAACGCTCTGCAGCAATCCCTGCCCATGAAACCCAGAGTCTATGGCAGAAAACCGCCTCCTGTCTTTCTCTCCTGCGTTAACATAGTGCAGCGTTCCTTTGCGGCATCAGCAACGACTCAAGAGATGACCTGTACCACTCAGCCCAGATCACCATGACGCTTGGCCTGGCAGTTTGGCTTTGTCATCATTCTGTCACTTTCACACGCTGTAATACGCATGACATATTTCATAGTGAACGACAGGACTAATTCATGACCAGTAAAACTGTACTCATCGTGGATGATGAAGCCGCTATTCGCGAGATGATTGCAGTGGCTTTGCAAATGGCGGGCTACCGCTGTTTGGAGGCTGAAAATGCACAAGCTGCGCACGCTATTGTTGTTGATCATCAACCGGACATTATTTTACTCGACTGGATGATGCCTGACGTCAGCGGCATCGAATTGGCGCGCCGTCTAAAAAGGGAAACAGCTTATGCAGATATTCCTATTATTATGCTCACCGCGCGCAGCGAAGAAGACAATAAAATTCAAGGACTGGAAGCCGGCGCAGACGATTACATTACCAAACCCTTTTCACCGCGTGAGCTGATCGCCCGCTTAAAGGCCGTCTTACGCCGCACCGCCACCGCCGGTATTGATGAGCCGATTGAGGTCGAAGGTTTGCGCTTAGACCCGAGCAGTCACCGGGTCAGTTCGGGCGAAACAGAGTTAGAGTTTGGCCCTACTGAGTTTCGCTTGTTACAGTTTTTCATGACTCACCCTGAACGCGCATACACTCGCAGTCAGCTGCTGGATCAAGTTTGGGGCGGTAATGTCTACGTTGAAGAGCGTACAGTCGATGTGCATATCCGTCGCTTACGTCTAGCTCTAGGCGCACAGCACGAGCATTTGGTGCAAACTGTGCGTGGTACTGGCTATCGATTTTCCACCAAGGTGTGATCAATTAATGATCTGCAGTCATTTATGAAGCGTTTATTGCAAAAAGAACTGCTGCGTCTGCTGGGCTGGATGCTGTTTGGCACGTTGCTTGGCTATCTGTGGAATCGTCCAGCACTGGGTGCAGCGACTGCGCTCCTGATACTGCTGGGCCAACATATTTGGCAATTACAACGCTTAATCCGCTGGCTACAAGCTCCGCATGAGGCACCACCTGAAGCACAGCGGCTCTGGGGTGAGATTTTTGACGGTATCTACCATTACCAGCGCCGTCAAAAAGCCGATCAACAGCAACTCACTCAACTTCTCAAGCGCATCCAAGACTCCAGCCAAGCATTGCGCGACGGCGTGGTGATGATTGATCACAAAGGTGATTTGGAATGGTGGAATGAGGCTGCAGAGAAGTTACTGGGGTTATCTGCCGCCAGCGATCGCGGTCAGCCGATCACCTACCTGCTGCGCCAGCCACAGTTTGTTGACTACTATGAAAGTCAAAACTACCTTGAGCCTTTGATGCTGCCCTCGCACATCCATGAGGAACGTTTGCTTGAGTATCAAATTACTTTATTTGGCCAAAACGAACGTTTATTACTCATCCGTGATTGCACTAAAATGCGCCGCCTTGAGCGCATGCGCCAAGATTTTATTGCCAATGTCTCGCACGAACTGCGCACACCTTTAACCGTGCTGTCCGGTTACTTAGAAACCTTCAGTGACTATGCCGATGAGCTGCCCGCACAATGGCAACGTGGCTTGGCGCTAATGACGCAACAGTCTGCACGTATGGAACACTTGGTCTCCGATCTGCTGACCCTATCGCGATTAGAAACCAGTGATTTTAAAGCCGAAGCCGAGCCGATTAATGTCGCCGAGCTCTTAAACGCTATCCGGCTCGATGCTCTGGCATTATCAGGGCATAAACACCAGTTACTGCTCGATGTGGATAGCCAATTATATGTGCGCGGTTCTGCCACTGAATTGCGCAGCGCTTTCTCTAATTTGGTGTTTAACGCGGTGAAATACACACCGCACGGCAGCATCATTGAACTGCGCTGGCACCACAACCAAGACGGTGCCTATCTTGAGGTAAAAGATAATGGCCCTGGAATTGATAGCAAACACTTAGCCTTTCTCACTCAGCGCTTTTATCGCGTGGACAGCAGTCGCTCGAGCGAAACCGGCGGCACAGGCTTGGGGCTAGCGATTGTTAAGCATGTGTTATTGCGTCACCAGGGGCGTTTACAGATCAGCAGTAGCGCCGAGCAAGGCAGTTGCTTTACTTGTCACTTCCCGCTCAGCCAAACGCTATTGGCTCATGCGCTATAAGCTGTTGTATGCAGTAACGGCTTATAGCGCATTCAGAATACTCTAACTTAACCTTTAATCATTACGTTGTAGCGAGCGTCCACGCTGAGCAATGGCAGCTTCGATCTGCTCAATGTCGGCATAACGGACATCTTGTCCTTCCACCAGATAAATCACGTATTCGGCAAGGTTGCTGGCGTGATCACCCACTCGCTCTAATGAACGTAACACCCACATAATGCTCATCACTTGTGAAATTGAGCGTGGGTCTTCCATCATAAAAGTGATTAAAGCGCGTGTGGCCGAACGGTATTCTAAATCGACATTTTCATCTTCGCGCAATACTGCCAGCGCCTGTTTGCTGTCAAAGCGCGCAAAGGCATTTAAAGCATCTTGCACCATTTGTCGGACATGATTACCCAAGTGACGCACTTCAATATAGCCGCGTGGTGAAGCGCCCTCTTCGGCCAATTTCAAGGTTGCACGCGCGACTTTACTGGCTTCATCACCAATGCGTTCCAAGTCGGCGGTGGCACGAATTACCGCAAGCACCAAACGCAAATCCGATGCGGCGGGCTGGCGACGGGCAAGAATCTGTGTGCAGTACTCATCGATATCCAACTGCAACTGATTCACTTGCTGATCTTTAGCGCGCACATCGGTGGCTAACTGGGTGTCACCATCGAGTAACGATTGCACTGCATCTTTAACCTGCTGCTCAACCATGCCGCCCATTTCCAGCAACTGACTGCGGATTTCTTCCAGTTCTTGATTAAACTTCTGGGAAATATGCGTGCTATGGCTGTCTTGATTAATTTTCATATCACCTGCCCACCTGTGGATAAATAATTATACGCAATGTTTTTGTCGTCTCACTCAGCCACGCTGTCGTCCTCGGTCGCGGGCATGGCCCGCTCCTACAAGGTCCATGCCCAGCGCTCAAGGCCCTCATCTACAACAAGGCTATGGGAATGCATGTTTAGCGAATTTCTAGCCATAACGACCGGTAATGTAATCTTCGGTTTGCTTGTTGGCGGGGTTGGTAAACACGGTATCAGTGTTATCAAATTCCAGCAGCTGGCCTAAATACATAAACGCGGTGTAGTCAGAGACCCGCGCTGCTTGCTGCATATTGTGAGTGACGATCACAATGGTGAAGCGGTCTTTTAAATCGTTGAGCAATTCTTCAATTTTCAAGGTAGAGATCGGGTCCAATGCCGAAGCAGGCTCGTCCAGCAGTAACACTTCTGGCTTGACGGCAATGGTGCGAGCAATCACCAGACGCTGTTGCTGACCACCGGACATACCTAAAGCAGACTCATGCAGACGGTCTTTGGTTTCATCCCAAATGGCTGCCGAACGCAGCGCCCATTCCACGGTTTCATCCAGTAAACGCTTATTTTTAATGCCTTGGATACGCAAACCATAAGCGACGTTTTCATAAATGGTTTTCGGGAACGGATTAGGCTTTTGAAACACCATGCCAACGCGGCGACGCAAATCAGCCACGTCGACACCTTTAGCGTAAATATCATGGCCATCAATGGTCACTTGGCCTTCAATGCGCACACCATCGACCAAATCATTCATGCGATTAAACGAGCGCAATAAGGTCGATTTACCGCAGCCCGACGGGCCAATAAAAGCGGTGATGCGTTTTTTCGGGATTTGCATGGTGATGCCGTTCAAGGCTTTGCTGTCGCCGTAGTACAGATGCATGTCTTTGACATCAATACAGGGGGTTTCATCGGCCAAGCTCAGCTGCTGCGCCGAGCGGCCCAGTGCGGTGAACTTCATTGCATGGGAAGCGGCTGTGGGTGAGTTCATCATGACTGCCTTTTGATAAAATAAAAAATCAATTACATATCCAGCGCACGGAATTTCTCGCGCAGACGATTACGAATACCGATGGCGGTAAGGTTGAGCACGGCAATCACGACCACCAACATTAAAGCTGTGGCATACACCAAGGGGCGTGCCGCTTCGACGTTGGGACTTTGAAAACCGACATCATAAATATGAAAGCCGAGGTGCATAAACTTGCGCTCTAAGTGCAGAAATGGCGCATTGATATCCAAGGGTAAATTGGGTGCCAGCTTCACCACACCAACCAACATCAGCGGTGCAACTTCACCGGCCGCGCGCGCTACCGCAAGGATCACTCCGGTCATCATCGCTGGGCTGGCCATCGGGATGACCACGCGCATTAATGTTTCAAATTTGGTCGCACCTAATGCTAACGAGCCCTCACGCACTGAACGTGGAATCCGTGACAAACCTTCTTCGGTAGCGACAATCACCACAGGTAAAGTCAGCAATGCCAAGGTTAGCGAGGCCCAAAGTAAACCCGGGGTACCAAAGGTTGGCGCAGGCAAAGCAGGGGCATAAAACAGCTGATCTAAATTGCCACCAATAAAGTAGACAAAAAAGCCTAAACCAAACACGCCATACACAATCGATGGCACACCGGCGAGGTTATTCACGGCAATACGAATGATGCGGGTCATTAAACCTTGGCTGGCATACTCACGCAGATAGACTGCGGCAATCACGCCAAAAGGAGTGACGATCAGCGACATAATCATCACCATCAGCACGGTGCCAAAAATCGCTGGAAAAATACCGCCCTCAGTATTGGCTTCGCGCGGATCGTCAGAGACAAACTCCACCAATTTCAGCACGTAGTGCTGCATTTTCTGCCATAGGCTCAGCGAGTTAGGCTGATAGAGACGTACTACTTCGCTGAAGTTGACCTCTTTATGCTGGCCATCAGCGGTGACTAACAGCAAGGTGTCGCGCTTAAAGGGTGTATACAGCGCCATTAACTCAGCTTCTTGAATCGCATAATCGGCCTGTAACAGCGTTTTCTCAGCCTGCAGTTCCGCAAGATTTTGTGGGGTGTCTTGGTCTTTAAGTTGCAAACTACGCTCTGCGATACGCAGCTTTTCCAACTCATAGTTGAGCGCACCAATCGCCCCACCTTCTAAACTTTGAATACGCTGATAAATTTCACCAGCACGCTCAGTGCGGCGCAGCACTTCATCCCAGAGTTGATTCTGACCTGGTTCTTGTTCAGCAATCAGTTGACCATTTTCTTTGATACCAACAATGTAGCCATAAAAATTACCCCACTCTCGGCGCTCCAAGGCCACCGCATGTTTGGGGTATTGCAGATCGCTCAATTGATGCTCTAAAACCCAGCGAAAGTCTGAACCATACAGCTCGCGGTTACCGACTTTAATTAACTGGCGATCGAGAATCTGCATCCCTTCCGGCACCGATAAGCCGGCATTGCGAATCTGTTCTGCGGTGACTTGTTCACGCTGTACCCGCTCACCCAGCACTGGCATTTTCATGTCTTGGCTATCGGTATATTGGTATTCTTGCAAGCTGGCAGGCCAAAAATGCACTAAACCTCGCGAGGCAATCACACCGAGTAAGCCCAACACCAGCACCACACTGATGGCTACCGCCCCAGCATTCAACCACACCCAAGGGCTACCACTGGCCACCCATTTTTTCAGCGAAACCTGCATCTTCTCTGCTCCTAAACCTGTGCCAATCTGCTAGTAAAAATGGCCTATTAAAGCGTGCTGTATTTGTTACGCAGGCGTTGTCTGACCAAGTCGGCCAAGGTATTGACCACAAAGGTAAATAAGAACAGCACCAAGGCAGCCAAAAACAAAATTCGATAATGACTGCTGCCCAGTGCTGACTCGCCCATCTCCACGGCAATGTTGGCCGCCAGAGTACGCATCCCTTCGAAAATATTGGCGTTCATTACTGGCGTATTACCGGTGGCCATCAAGACAATCATGGTTTCACCGACGGCGCGGCCCATGCCGATCATCACCGCAGAAAAAATACCCGGACTGGCGGTTGGCAACACCACTCTGACTAAGGTTTGCCAAGGCGTTGCGCCGAGCGCTAAAGAGCCATGGCTGAGTGATTTCGGCACACCAAACAAGGCATCTTCAGCTATCGAATAGATGGTTGGAATCACCGCAAAACCCATGGCAAAACCAACCACCATGGCATTGCGCTGGTCAAAATCAATGCCTAGATCATTACTCAGCCAGTTGCGCATATCGCCATTAAAAAACCACAGCTCCATCGGCTGGCTTAAGCTAAACGACAACCAACCGAGCAACACCACCAGCGGCACTAAAACCACCACATGCCAGCCTTCAGGGATCAGATCACGGATGCGGTCAGGCAATTGCGCCCAAGCAAAAGCAAAGGTGACAATACCCAGCGGGATAATCAGCAGCACCGCAAATACACCCGGCAGGTGGGTTTCCATAAAGGGCGCAAGGAACAAGCCCGCAAAGAAGCCTAAAATAACGGTTGGCAGCGCCTCCATCAGTTCAATCACCGGCTTGATTTTTCGGCGCACCGCGGGTGCCATAAAGTATGCGGTGTACATTGCGCCGCACACCGCCAGTGGCACCGACAGCAACATCGCATAAAACGCCGCTTTCAGGGTGCCAAAAGCAAGCGGTGTGAGGCTGAACTTAGGTTCAAAATCGTTAGAGGCTGATGACGACTGCCAGGTATATTGCGGCTCGCTATAACCTTCGTACCAAACTTTGCCCCACAGCGATTTCAGTGAGGTTTCTGGGTGCGGATTGTCGATCGCATACCGATGAAAAACACCCTGTGCATCTTGCATTAACAACATCGAGGCGCGGGGCGCTAAGGCAGCCAGCAGAGGCTCTGCGTCGAGCAGCGGCTGATCAATCGCAGTTTTTTCTGCGGTGGTATTAAACAGTCCGACCCGTCCGCGACTATCCACCGCCACAAAGCCTTTGCGACGCTGCTCAGCTTCCAGCACTTTAATCGGTGCATCAGCTAGTTTTAAGGTACGAATTTTAGTCAGCTGCTGCTGATTGTGCTCATCGCGCACCATAAAATACTGAGTAATCTGCCCTTGTGAGTCACCGATTAATAATGATTGCTGCGCCAGCTGAAAGATCATCTGGGTTACCTGCTGCCCAGGCTTAACCAATGCCAAGGTATGCGACAACTGAATATTCTGCAGATCCCTTGAGTCATACACATCTAGATGACCGCTGCTACGCAGGGCGAAAATGTAGTGATGGTCAGGTGCGATCAGCACACGCTGATATAAGCTGGTGCTTGGAAAAACGATTGGCTCTAGCGTTTCCTGCACTTCACCGGTTATAAAATTACTGCGCTGACGCAGCAAGACCATCACTACCTCTCCCTTATCCACTAAGCCGGCCAGCAGCACCCCATCAGGCGCTGTCTGCTGAGTAATGTAGTGCAAAGGGCGTTGTTGCGAGTCCAACTGCAAGGGTTTGCCGTTAAACAGTTGCGTGACCTGTGGTTTAACACCCAAGCGCTGGCCTTGCGCATCAAAGTCCACTTTAAAAGTGGTTGCCACCGCGAGCGCTTGGCCATTATTCAGGCCTAACAACAGCGTGTCATCACCTGGTGTTTTAACTTTAATACTGCTAATTGCAGCGTCCATTAACGGCAGTTGCTGCTCAGAGACGGGCTGGCCGTTTTGCGCATTAATAAACAGTAGCTTGCCACTTTCGGTCAGCAGCGCCGCAATTTCATTTTGCTCTTCGGTAAACATGGTCAGAATCTTGTCAGCACGTACCGACTCTGGCAGCTCAAAACTGCTTTCTTGCTCAATGCTGGCGCTTTTAAACAGCGGCATCACTTCATACAATAGGTAAAAGAAAATCAGCGTAATCGCAACAATCACGCTCAAACCACCCAGCGCAATTGCCCGTCGCGCAAAGCGATCTTTCCAAGCACGAAATTTACGCCGAGTGCGCATGCGAGGACTGTTGAGTTCCTGCTCTAATAGCGACGATATATCCTGCATAGCCTGACCCTTGAAGAAACTTTGTCTGCACTTTAAGACTTTTGTGTGACAGTTAAATGACAAACAAAAAAAGGAGCCGAAGCTCCCTTTTTTATGTGTGACTTGAATCCTTACAACTCAAGATCTTTATACAACTTCTCAACCACAGTGGCCGGCAATGGTACATAGCCGTCACGGTTAACCACTTCTTGACCTTGCTTGGACAGCATCAGCTTGACGAACTCACGGTCTAACGGTGCTAAGGCCTGGTTAGGACGCTTATTCACATACACGTACAGGTAACGTGATAATGGGAAATCGCCCGAGGCGGCTTGCTCAGGTGTGGCTTCGATAAACGGCTCACCCGCTTTTGCGGCCAAGGGTACTGCACGTACCGATGAGGTGCGGTAGCCAATCCCAGAATAACCGATGGCATTTAACGACGATGACACCGACTGCACTACTGAAGCAGAACCTGGTTGCTCATTTACGTTGTTTTTAAAGTCACCTTTACACAAGGCATTATCTTTAAAGTAACCGTAAGTACCTGACACTGAGTTACGGCCGTAAAGCTGAATCGGTCGCTCAGCCCAGGCATCACTCAAGCCCAGATCACCCCAGCGCGTAATGTCTTTACCTGTGCTGCAGCGGCGTGTTGAGGAGAAAATCGCGTCGACTTGCTCAATGGTCAGGCCTTCAATCGGATTATCTTTGTGCACATACACTGCCAGCGCATCAATCGCCACTGGCACAGCAGTCGGGCGATAACCGTAGCGCGCCTCGAAAGCTTGAATTTCACTGTCTTTCATCGTCCGTGACATCGGCCCCATATTGGCCGTACCTTCCGCCAAGGCTGGCGGCGCTGTTGAAGAGCCAGCAGCTTGGATCTGCACATTGACGTTGGGATAATTCTTTTTAAACTCTTGCGCCCATAACGTCATTAGATTCGCTAAGGTATCTGAACCGATGCTGGTCAGGTTGCCTGAAATACCACTGGCACGCTCGTAGTCGGGCAGTTTTGCATCCACTGCGGCCGTAGCTGAAAACGTTGAAAACGCCGTACAAAGAGTTAGCGCCGTAGCAAGTGCTTTGATTTTCGCGGTCATAGAGATCTCCGATTGATTCACCAAGCTGAACTGATACCTTTGCATCAGTACGGAAGCCTGCGCCATCCGATGACTGCATACTAAGTCGCTTAAATGACAGTTTAATGAAAGCGCTGATATTGCTTAATTTGTTTATCAGAGTATTTCTGTCGGGCTTTCAGCAAAATGATGTATGTCATACTACAAGTCGCCTTTTCAAAGAGTAAACAACCATGTTGCAGTCCAGAAAATGGAAAACCATTTGTGCTCTAATCTTTGTCAGCGTACTCGCTGCATGGTTGTTGTTTGGCTCGAACCCACTGGCCAATGCCAACGCTGGTCAGTCGATTCTGCAACAACAAATCGAACAACTCGCCGATGTTAAACAGACGACACCCAGCCCGCTGTTTACTGGCAGTAAACCAACCCTCATTAAGCTGTGGGCCAGCTGGTGCCCGCTCTGTTTATCCGAACTGCAAGAAACCCAAGACTGGAGCAGCGATCCTGACTTTGCCGGTGCCAACTTAATCACCATTGCCTCACCCGGTATTTTAGGTGAGCAGAAAACTGCAGCCTTTAAAGAATGGTATGCGGGGCTAAATTACCCACAGTTACCGCTGCGTTTAGACCCAAGCGGGCAACTGATTAAAGCGCTGGGAGTGAAGGTCTACCCGAGCTGGGCGGTCTTGGATGCAAAAGGACAGTTGGCGCGAGTGATCAAAGGCAGCATCAATAAATCGCAAGCTCTAGCCTTACTGGATAACCCTGCAGCTGATTTAGCGGCTCATCAAGGCACCTTTTATCAGCCGAAAAGCAACCAAGCGGCGACTCCCATCAATGCCAAAACCATTTACTTGGCCGGTGGTTGTTTCTGGGGTGTCGAAGCCTATTTCGAGCGCATTGATGGCGTGATCGATGCTGTTTCAGGCTATGCCAATGGCCGTACTGACAACCCCAGCTACGAAGATGTGATTTATCGTAATACCGGCCATGCGGAAACCGTCAAAGTCACCTACAACCCAGACAAACTTAGTCTTGATGATATTTTGCAGTATTACTTCCGTATCATTGACCCAACCTTGCTCAACCAACAGGGTAACGACCGCGGCAGCCAATACCGCACCGGCATTTACAGCACGCAGGCTGACGAACAAGCAATAGTTGCTGCCGCGTTAAGTAAGCTGCAAGAACGCTTTAAAAAACCGATCGTGGTGGAAAACCAACCGCTGCTGCAGTTCTTTGATGCCGAGGAATACCATCAAGACTATTTAGTGAAAAACCCCAATGGTTACTGCCATGTTGATCTGAATAAAGCCGAGCAACCCTTGCCCGGTAAAGCACCTGCAGAAGACAAACAAGTCAAAGCCTTTGATCCCAGCCAGTATCAAAAAGCTGACGCCAACACATTAAAGCAGCAACTGACCCGCGAGCAGTATCAAATCACGCAAAACAGCGGCACTGAGCGTGCCTTTAGCCATGCCTATGATGATTTGTTTGAGCCTGGCTTGTATGTGGATATTGTCAGCGGTGAGCCATTGTTCAGTTCGCAAGACAAATATCAGTCCGGCTGTGGCTGGCCGAGCTTTGTCAAACCCATTAGCGCCGCTGCCGTCACCGAGCATGTCGACACCAGCTACAATATGCGCCGTGTGGAAGTGCGCAGTAAACTGGCTGACTCACACCTCGGCCATGTATTCCCTGATGGTCCGCCTGATCGCGGCGGGCTGCGCTATTGCATCAACGGCGCGAGCTTAAACTTTATCCCCGCAGAGCAAATGGCCGCGCAAGGTTATGCCCAGTGGCTAAAGGCTGTAGAATAAACCTCTCTATTGAGTGCTGCTCGCTCTTCGACTCTTAATTGATACAGAGGCCGAAGAGCTTCTAGCCTGCAGACTGATAAGTCGCTCTAGCACTCGCACACCCGCTTAATGTTACTTAACCGTCACTGCTTATCAGTGACGGTGCACTTTTTTAGCTTAGGAATACTGATGCTGCAATCATTAAAAAACACTTGGTTTTACAATATCCGTGGCGATGTGCTGGCTGGATTGGTCGTTGCCTTGGCGCTGATTCCCGAAGCCATTGCGTTTTCTGTGATTGCTGGCGTTGATCCAAAAGTCGGTCTCTACGCCTCGTTCTGTATTGCCATCGTGATTGCCTTTGTCGGCGGTCGTCCTGCGATGATTTCTGCCGCCACCGGCGCGATGGCGTTATTGATGGTCAGTTTAGTAAAAGAGCATGGTTTGCAGTATTTACTGGCTGCGACCTTACTCTGCGGGCTTTTACAGATCGTCGCTGGCTACTTAAAACTAGGCTCGCTGATGCGCTTTGTTTCGCATTCAGTAGTCACAGGCTTTGTCAATGCGCTGGCTATCCTGATTTTTCTCGCCCAACTCCCTGAACTAACCAATGTCACTTGGCATGTGTATGCCATGACGGCTGGCGGTTTAGCGATTATTTACTTGTTCCCCTATGTGCCGAAACTGGGCAAGTTAATTCCCTCGCCGCTGGTGTGCATCATCACCTTGACCATCATCGCCATGAGCATGGGTTTAGATATCCGCACCGTTGGTGATCTTGGCCAACTGCCCGATACCCTGCCGATTTTCTTATGGCCCGACGTGCCGCTGAACTGGGAAACTCTAAGTATTATTTTCCCGTACTCAGCCGCTTTAGCCATCGTTGGTCTGCTTGAGTCCTTAATGACGGCGACCATCATTGATGAAATGACTGACACAGACAGCGACAAAAACCGTGAATGTAAAGGCCAAGGTGTGGCGAATATTGTCGCTGGCATGCTCGGTGGCATGGCCGGTTGCGCAATGATTGGTCAGTCGGTGATTAACGTTAAATCCGGCGGCCGCTCACGACTCTCAACCCTCTGCGCTGGGGTGTTTTTATTACTGCTGATGCTGTTCTTAAGCGAATGGCTACAACGTATTCCGATGGCCGCACTGGTAGCAGTGATGATTATGGTATCGATCGGCACCTTCCGTTGGGGTTCACTACGCACGCTGAAAACCTATCCACTGTCGACCAATATTGTCATGATCGCCACCGTGGTCGTGGTGGTTTTCACTCATAACTTAGCTTATGGAGTGTTGACTGGCGTGCTACTGGCGGCGATGTTTTTTGCCAACAAAGTTGGCCATTATATGGCGATTTCCTCACGCCTCAGTGCCGACAAAACAGAGCGCACTTATGACGTCACCGGCCAAGTTTTTTTCAGCTCCGCGGATAAGTTTATTGCTGCTTTCGATTTGAAAGAGCCGATCAAGAAAGTCATCATTGATTTAAGTCGCGCGCACTTCTGGGACATCACTGCGGTCGCAGCGCTGGATAAAGTGGTGCTGAAGTTTCGCCGCAATGGCGTGATTGTCGAAGTGCTGAGCTTAAATAAAGCCAGCGCCACCATCGTTGACCGTTTTGGTGTGCATGACAAACCCGACGCCATTGATCAATTGATGGGCCATTGATCAGCTGATCACTATCACTATCACTGGCGCGGCGCAGATCGCTAACGTGCCAGTGGAGAAGCGAAGCTTATTGGGCTGGATGGATCGCACGGAATAACTGCAAGCTGCTATTGAGTGCACCTTGCATATCGCCACTGTCCAGCCAATCAGCGCAGCAACCAAGCTGCAACGCATCATTCCAAATAAACGGCTGGCCTTGGCGAACACTAGTGTCATGGCGTGATAAGCGCCAGTAATGCGAGGTGAGCACCTGCGCTGTCTGCTCAATCGCAAAATGTTGGCAGAATGCCTCAATCAAAGCATCGGGCGAATCGTGCTGCGCCGCAGCAAAAGTGCTGTGTAGCATCCACACTTCGGCTAAACCGCGCGCGGTGCCTCGTGCAGGCTTACTGCTTTCGCGAATGGCAGTATGCAGCAGTGGATGACCACCACGGTAGACATCAGCGCTGAGATTCAGCGGCTGACTAAAACCTACAGCGCAGACATATTGCGCAAGGCTCGCATCCGCGACTGTTTTACACTCTTTAAAGCCGTCAAAGTCTTTCAGCAAATCATAGGCTTGCTCAGCGGGACTGGTGACGATCACCTTGTCGGCTTCGGTCAGCACTTGTCCGTCTGCATCGAGCAACTGCCAGCGTCCAGCACTCTTTTGCAAACGCTGGACACGGCTGCCGGTCAGCGTATCAATGTGCCCAGCAATCTGCTTATGCCAAGTGTTCATTGAGGGCGTGGCGCATAAGGTGGTTTGCATCTGCGTATCAGTGGTCGCATCAAAACGCGCACTCGGACGCTGCCAAGCGGAGACAAATCCAGCACGAATCCACGCCTGCTGCTTGGCCAGTAAAACAGGATCGAGGTCTGCATTCATTGCAAACTCAGGCGCACCCAAATCGACCGAATAATTTTCATCAATTCGTCGACGGCTGCAGCGACCACCAAGACCGCGGCTTTTCTCGAGCAAACGGCAACTGACGCCAGCCTCATCTAATAAACTGGCGATAAAACAACCGGCTGTACCTGCGCCAATAATGGCAACCTCGACACTCACTGACGTCATAACACCCTCTGACAAATAACTATGCGGCAAAACAATAGTGGATATGCGTATTGTTGTACACCTCTGTTTTATGTATAACTATTTGTTAATTGCATCAACACAGCGTTAATAGAGTAGAAACTCCGATGAGCGATAGCAGCCCCAGCACCCAAACACAGTTTCCGATTCGTGAATTAAGTGCCCGCACTCAAGTCAACACCGTGACCCTTAGGGCATGGGAGCGCCGCTATGGGCTATTAAAACCACAGCGCACCGCTAAAGGACACCGCCTGTACTCTGAAGATGATGTCGCTACCATCGAACGGATTTTAGCCTTGGTCGCACGCGGTGTACCGCTCGGCAAAGTTAAACCGCTGCTGCAAGAAGAAGCGCCAGCTCTGCCACAAGATGACGCCCAGCAAAGCTGGCAAGCACTGCAAAGTGAGTTACTAGCCGCCATTGATCAGTTTTCTTTTAGCAAAGTCGAACGGCTGATCCAAGAAACCTTGGCCAGTTACCCCACGCCAATTTCCCGTGAGCATTTATTCGAGCCGCTGTTTGCTGTACTGACGCAGCGCGATGATCAGCAGGCGGCGTTTAGCTTTACTGAAAGTGAACTACTGCGTTACACCTTGCTGCGCTTAAACGCCAAAGTGGCGCAAAAAAAACAAGCGTTGTCGGTGACCTTAGTTGCCGGGCAACCGGCACCGATCTGGCGTTTGGCCTTGATGGCCTTAGAACTAACCGATTTGCAGGTATCAGTGAATTTACTCAGTCGGCCCTTTAGCGTAGCGGCTGCCATTCATCTGGCGGCGCAGCGTGCAGAGAGCTTTACTGTGTTTTATCAAGATGGTATCTGGAAAGATAAAGAACAGGAGCGAGTCAGCGCAGCACTGCTCGACAATCCGCGCTTATTTATGTGCGGCACAGCGGCCATGCTCACGCCCTTGAACAGTCCTGGGCGGGTGTTTACCGAGGTCAAAGATTGCATTGCAGGTTTACTCAAACAGCAAGAGCGCTGATCTGCTCAACAGAGGTGAATCATGAACATACTCATCACCGGCGGCACAGGCTTAATAGGTTCGGCGTTTATTCGTCAATTTGACGATCACCAATACACCGTCCTCACCCGCTCACCCGCGCAAGCAAAAATTCAACTGCCCCCTTATGTACAACTGATTGATTCGTTAGAACGTTTAGACAATCTCGATGACTTTGATGCGGTGATCAATCTAGCCGGTGCGGCGATTATTGATAAACGCTGGAGCGACGAACGCAAACAAGAAATCTGCAATAGCCGCTGGCAACTGACTGAGCAGCTGGTGACATTATTTGCCCGTAGCACAAAGCCTCCCGCCGTATTTTTAAGTGGTTCGGCGATTGGCGTGTATGGCCATCATGGCAATGACGAGTTGACTGAAGACAGCACCGTGCAGGAAACCGATTTCCCGACCAAGCTGTGTCTGCGCTGGGAAGACATTGCCCGTCGCGCTGAGCCTTATACCCGTGTGGTGCTATTGCGTACCGGTATTGTGCTGGCGCCCAAAGGTGGTGCGCTGGCGAAAATGCTGCTGCCGTTTAAATTATGCCTCGGTGGCCGGATTGGTTCTGGCGAGCAATATATGTCATGGATTCATTACCAAGACCATATTCATGCCATGCGCTATTTATTAAGCGAAAGCAGTCTGTCGGGTCCAGTTAATTTAGTTGCACCCAACCCGCAAACCAACAGCCAATTCACTCAAGCCTTGGCAAAAGCCTTAGGTCGTATCGCCATTTTTCCAGTTCCCAAACAGGTGATGCAGTTACTCCTTGGAGAATCGGCCTGTCTGCTCCTCGACAGTCAAAAAGTGCTGCCCAAGAAGCTGCTAAACAGTGGCTTTAAGTTTGAGTACCCACACTTAGCGGCTGCACTTAACAATGCCGTGCGCAGCAAAACCAATCAGTGACAGACAAAGGATCGCTATGAAACAGCTCTTAATCATTGCCCATGGCAGCCGTCGCAAAGGCTCTAACGAAGACGTGCAAATTTTGGCCAGTAAAGTCGCCATGCATTTAAATATACCGGACGATGCTGTACAAGCCGCCTTTTTAGAATTGGCTTCACCCTCGATTGGTGAAGCCATTGATGCCTGTTTTCAGCGCGGTTGCGACGAGATCACAGTGCTGCCGTATTTCTTATCACCGGGTGTGCATGTGATCAGTGATGTCCCTGAAGAAATTGCTGCGGCGCAAAGTAAATGGCCAGGAAAGACCATCACCCTACTGCCGCATATTGGCGCGACAGAGGCAATGGTAGATTTAATTGCCCAGGCGTACTGAGACTCCAGCAAACACTCGCAGCGCTGGCAAAGTGCTGCGAGCCGGCAAACTGCGCGCTGCGCACCCTCAAACAACACCCTCTACTCTGTAGACACTTGTGAACCACATCTGGGCTTTGTCTTCAGCATTCGCCTGTTAAACCTTTAAGACTAAACACTGTCACGCCAGCACTAGACTTTAAACCTCTACTCTTTAAACTCTAGGCCAGCATCCTATGCAGGCTTATAGCCATCATTGAGATTTCTGTGGTATTCCTGTTTAAGCGGATACGGGCAAGCTTTAGCGCTATAGAAAAGCCAAGCGAAGCCGATATGCTGACTAAGTTACCCAATCATATTGTGACCTATCCTGTGCACTAGAAGCTGTGGGAAGGTATAGCCCGAGGTTTTATGCAATGAGAGATTCAATCAGCAACGTTATCCAGTCGATTTTGCAGGGCATTGGCATTCGCAGTATTGATAAACAGTTTTTATTTTCTTACAGCTTAATTGCTGCTTTTACCTCTGTGATTGCGATTCATTTATTTTTATCTCTTAACAATGATGCTGCAGGCATTAACGTGGCTGGTGCGCAGCGCATGCTCAGCCAAAAAGTCGCAAAAGAAGCGTTGCTAGCGGGGCAAGGACTCGGCAGTAAAGACGACGTACTCGCTACCATTACTCAGTTTGAGAGCGCTCATCAAGCCTTACTCAGGGGTAATCAGCAACTCAACATTTCAGCTGTAACAGACAAACAAGCATTGGCACAATTACAAAACGTTGAGCAGCTGTGGAAAGATTATAAGCAAGCCATTCTCAGCTATCTCGATAACCCATCAAACACAGCACACCTGCAAGCATTGTATGAGCGCTCGCCAATTGTATTAAAAGAAATGAATGCAGCTGTTTTGATGATGGAAGAACAAGTCAACCGCGACAGCAAATCGCAAGTTTTACTGGCCGCAACAGCATCCGTAATTGTGTTAATTCTAGTTACTTTAGGGCGCATGTTCGGTATGACAGTGCTGATGCAGCATGTTAATTATTTACGCGAGCATCTTGAAGATGTCGGTAATGGCGATTTCTCGCACAAGCTAAAAATAGACAACCCAAACAATGAAGTGGGTGCCATGTTTACCGCCTATAACAATATGACAACGCATATTGGTGAAATCATTGGCGGCGTTATCCATTCAACCGCTGAGGTCAGCACAAATATTGATCAGATCAGCCACCGGCTAAAAGAAACCGTGCGTGGTGTGGAGCGCCAGCACTCGGAGATCGATCAAGTCGCCACTGCCATGAATGAGATGGCAGCGACCGTGCAAGAAGTTGCACACAACACCGTCCTAACCGCAGATTCAGCCAAACAAGCACGTGAAGAAGCCATAACCGGTCGTGCGGTGGTGACACAAACTATCGATAGCATCAGTGCATTAGCAAAGCAGGTAGAAGAAGCCGTGCACGTCATGTCGCTGCTGCAAAAAGACAGTCATGAGGTCGGGCAAGTCATGTCGGTGATCAGCAGTATTGCTGAGCAAACCAACTTGCTTGCACTCAACGCTGCGATTGAAGCTGCTCGTGCCGGCGAGCAAGGTCGAGGCTTTGCGGTGGTAGCGGACGAAGTACGTAGCCTAGCGCAGCGTACGCAAAAATCTACCGAAGAAATACGCACTATTATTGAACGCTTACAGTCACAATCAAGTAAAGCGGCCGAAATGATGTTAGAAAGCCAAGAGCGCGCGCAATCAACTGTTTCAGCCACAGCAGCAGCGGATAGCGTACTCAACCGTATCGTTGAATCAGTCACTCAGATTACCGATATGAGTAATCAGATCGCCACCGCAGCTGAAGAGCAAAGTCAGGTGGCCATGGAAATGGATCGATCGATTACCAGTATTACCGGCATTGCTGAACAGACCACAATTGATGCATCAGAAACAGTCCAAGCCACAGCAGACATTCATGGCCATATGGATAAATTAAGCCTATTAATTTCGCGCTTTCGCGCAAGTACTTAATTAAACGTTGCGTGAAACGATGAGCGCGTACCACACCACAAATAAAACAGGCGTCTAAGTACAACTTGAGCGTCTGTTTTACTCAAAACGCCACTACTCTTGATTAATCAGTTCTTGCACCTGCTGCTTGAGTCCATCCATGGTGACCTGTTCACCAGGGATTGGCTCGCCGATATTCAACCCCACACGACTCCAGAAGCCACGACGGAAAGGTGTCGACATCGCTGCGCCATCAACACGACTGAAATACGAACCCCAGAGATTTTTTAAGCCCATCGGTATCACCGGCACGGATAGACCATCGGCGTGCGCGGTCTGCAGAATCTTCAATAAGCCGGCTTTAAACTCGCCCAGTTCGCCGTTTCGAGTGATCGCGCCCTCTGGGAAAATAGCCAACACATCACCATTTCTAAGCACTTGAGCGGCTTGCTGAAAAGCTTTCTCATAGGCTACTGGATCTTCTTTTTGCGGAGCAATCGGGATGGCTTTGGCCAATTTAAAAATCCAGCCGAGCACTGGAATCTTGAAAATACGGTGATCCATGATGTAGTAAATTGGCCGTGGACTCGCCGCCATCAATAACACCGCATCAATAAAACTGACATGATTACAGGTCAAGATCACCGCGCCTTCACTTGGAATCACCTGCTTATTGGTCACTTTGAAACGGTAAATTAAATGCGAGAGCACCCACGATAGGAAACGTAAAAAGTACTCTGGCACCAACATAAAAATATAGAAGGTCACCAGCGCGTTGAGCACACCGACCACCAAGAACACTTCCGGAATGCTTAAACCATAAGCTAAGAGCGCTCCCGCTATTAAAGAGCTGGCAATCATAAATAGCGCGTTAAGAATGTTATTGGCGGCAATGATTCGAGCGGTATGGGTTTTCTCCGTACGCATCTGAATCAACGCATACATCGGTACGCTGTATAAGCCGGCAAACAAACTCAAACCCAACAAATCGATCAGTACGCGCCAATGCGCAGTGTTCTGCACAAAGGCAGTGATGCCCATTTCTACACTGTCAGGTAAACCCCGCGTAGCAAAATACAAATCAATCGAGAAAATACTCATGCCGATAGCACCAATCGGCACTAAGCCAATCTCCACCTGACGGCGACTGAGGGTTTCACAAAGCAGTGAACCGATGGCAATACCTATGGAGAAAACCACCAGCAACAACGAGGCAACCTGCTCGTTACCATGCAATACTTCTTTAGAAAAGCTCGGAAATTGACTTAAAAACACCGCGCCAAAAAACCACATCCAACTGATGCCCAGCATCGAACGAAACACCGCTGGTTGCTCGCGGGCCATGGCCAGATTGCGTAACGTTTCACTGACTGGATTCCAGTTGATCTTCAGCGCTGGATCGGTCGCAGGTAGCACGGGCACCGCTTGCGCAGTCAAACGACCTAATACTGCTAAGACCATACAGGCAGCAGCCACCTGATAATGACCAATTTCCGGCACTGCGATCATCAAGCCGCCGGCGACGTTACCCAATAAAATCGCCACGAAGGTGCCCATTTCAATCAAGCCGTTACCGCCGGTTAGCTCATTGGGCTTCAGCACTTGCGGTAAGTAAGCGTATTTTAACGGACCAAAAATAGTGGATTGTAGTCCCATTAAAAAAGTGCAAATCAGCAAGATAACCGGACTTTGCAGCAGAAAACCTGCCGTACCGAGCAGCATAATGACGATTTCTAAATCTTTGACGTAACGAATCAACTTGGTTTTCGCAAACTTATCGCTGATTTGCCCTGAGGTGGCGGAGAACAATAAATACGGCAAGATAAATAACGCAGCAATCACCAAGCCGGCAATACTCGGCGGCATCCAGCTGATACTGAGCTGGTAAGTCACCATTACGGTAAAGGCAAATTTAAAGAGATTGTCGTTGGCAGCGCCAGCAAATTGCACCCAGAAAAACGGTGCAAAGCGCTTTTGCTTCAATAGTCCAAACTGACTCACTTCTGTATCTGAAGACTGTTCATTTGACGATTTCATAGCGCCTCGACCTATCCCTTAACTTGGCATACACACTTTAATATGCAGATCACTAAACCACTGCACAGCCAATATCCGCATGGGCTGCTGGCAGAATTACAAAGTGCTGGAGTATAGAGCAATTAAGCCAATGAAAATGCGCCTTGTTTAGCGTTTAACATGCCCAATCAGTTACTGGTCTCTAGCGTACATGCGCCAGCCAAAGACCTAGCATAGTCTGGCATCTTTGCAGCTGTAATCTGGCAAGAAAGCTGACATCTCACCCAAGACTAAAAAACTGTGCGATAACAGTCAGCTTTAATCGTGTCTGCTGCAATATTTCAACGAGCATTACACTTAAGGTATTGTGTTGAAAAAGATGTTTGATACAACCACGACAACAATAATAAATAGCTGGCAATGACCCGCTCAAGGAAATGCGCTATGCACAACGTCTCTTCGCAGGATACAACTGCACCACTGACGGCGATTATTATCGGCACGGGCTTCGCTGGCATCGGCATGGCAGTCGCACTGCGACAGGCCGGTATCACTGACTTTAAAATCCTAGAAAAAGCCCATGATGTCGGCGGAGTTTGGCGCGACAACAGTTATCCCGGCGCCGCCTGTGATGTGCCCTCACACCTCTACTCGTTTTCCTTTGCAGCCAATCCAGACTGGACTCGCGTATTTGCTTCGCAGGCAGAGATTTATACGTACTTGCGCCAGTGCGCGCGCCAATATGGATTAACCCCGCATATCCAGTTCGGCGCTGAAGTGCAGCACGCCGAATACAACGAGGCCAGCGCGCTCTGGCACGTCAGTCTCAACGACGGCAGTCAGTTGCAAACCTCTTTGCTGATTACTGCCACCGGCCAACTGAGCCGCCCAGCGCTGCCTAAACTGGCCGGGATAGAAACCTTTCAAGGCCACGCGTTTCATTCCGCTACTTGGGATCACAGTTACAACCTATCCGGCAAGCGCGTGGCAGTGGTTGGCACCGGTGCTTCTGCGATTCAGTTCGTACCCGCTATCGCTGATCAAGTTGCCCATCTCAGCGTATTTCAGCGTTCGCCTGCCTATCTAAAGAAACGCCCTGATCGTGCCTATACAGCGTGGGAAAAAACTATATTTCGTCACGTGCCTGGCGCAATGAAGCTGCACCGTGCGGGTATTTATCTACGCTATGAAGCACAAGCACTGGCCTTTACTCGGTTCAAAGGCTTAATGAAATGGGCAGTCGGACGGCCTTTCCAAAAATTGCTGGCCAAGGACGTTGCCGATGTCGAACTGCGTGCCAAGTTAACGCCTGATTATCCAATTGGCTGCAAACGTATTCTGCTGTCCAGCGAATACTTAAAAACCATGACTAAAGACAATGTTGAGTTGATCACTGAAGGTATCAAGCGCATCACCGCAAACGGCATCGAAAGCAACGACGGCGTCGAGCATCCAGTGGATGCCATCATCTATGGCACCGGCTTTGCGGCCACTGAGTTTTTGGCACCGATGCGCATTACTGGACGCAATGGCGTCGATCTCAATGACGCTTGGCAGAAAGGTGCACAAGCCTATCTTGGGATGAGCGTACCGAACTTCCCTAACTTTTTTATGCTGTATGGTCCCAACACTAACTTGGGCCACAACTCCATTGTCTACATGCTCGAAAGCCAGATTGCTCACGTACTACGTTGTTACCAAGCCATGCAAGCAACTGATTCAAGCACGATTGAAGTGGACGCCAATCGTTACCAAATCTTCAATAAAAAAATACAACAGCGCCTCGCCAATACCGTATGGCACGGCTGCAAAAGTTGGTATGTGGATGAGTCAGGACACAACAGCACAAACTGGCCGGGCTTTACCTTGTCTTACCGTTGGCTGACACGCTTCTCCAGCTTACAAGCCTACCGTCTCACTCGCGCTTTACCCGGTATTATCGGTGCAGCCGGCGGCATTAGGATTGCCGAACCGCAGGACAGCTTAGAAAAACTCAGCGCATCGGTCTTGCGTGGCTTTTTACGCGTGGGCTTTCGATCCTTTATGGGACCACCTTTTGCGGCAACCACCCAGCGTCGAGTGATCGGTATTTTCTCAGCGCTCACCCCTGGTGTTGGCGCTGTCACTCGTAGGCAGATCACCATCAAGGCTATGGCTACCCAAGTCATTACGCCGAAGAAAACCAAAGCAGGCGGCGTTATTCTGTACCTGCATGGCGGTGCTTTTTGCCTCGGTAACGCTTATTCACATCGCAGCATCAGCACCCGCCTAGCGGTTGAGTCAGGTATGCCGGTGTGGTTGCCTGAATACCGTTTAGCGCCTGAGCATCCCTACCCAGCAGCGCAGGACGATGTGCTTGCCTGTTATGACGCCTTGCGCAAAGATTATGCGGCTGAGCAGATTGTCATCGCTGGCGACTCGGCAGGAGGAGCACTGGCGTTAGCACTAGCACTGACCCTACGAGCACGAGGTGATCATCCTGCGGCTGCGTTATTACTGATTTCACCGGTCACCGACAGCTCACTGAGCGGGCATAGCTTGGTTTCTAAATACGGTGAAGACCCCATGCTTCGTCGTGGCTGGCTGGAGCAAGCGCTGAGTTGGTACAAACCGCCGCTCGATGCATCGGCACAAAACCCTCTTGCGGTCGACTTAAACGGACTACCACCGATGCTGGTGCAAGTGGGCGAGCAAGAATTACTTTTGTCTGACTCCACACGACTGGCAGAGCACGCCAGCAACTGTGGCGTAACATGCAGACTGGAAATATATGCAGCGCGTTGGCATGTCTTTCACTTACAGGCCTTTTCGTTAGGTTCAGCACGCCAAGCTATCGCGACACTCGCTATGTTTGCCCGCGAGCAGGTCAGCCAGTCTGCTGCCAAAGTGTCTACGCAGGTAGCCAACTCGGCTCGGCAACCTTGATCGGTGCTGACAATAAAAAACGGCGCTGAATCACTTCAGCGCCGTTTCTTGAAACAATATCTGTCTGTTTAGCTGGCTAGTTTTTTGCTTTTACTTTTAACAAAAGTCAGATTCAAAAAGTGCTCTAACGAGTCATCTAAAATATCTAACCAAGGTTCTGGCAACTCAGGTGCCAAGGTGTTGGTTAAGGTCGAACGATAGGCTTTTTCACGAAAGCCCATAATATTTGCCAGCTTATCTTTTTGCCATTGCTTAAGAATATCGCCCTGCTTTTCGACGGCAAATTCAGGGTAATCAGTGGCATTGGTTAAATCACGAATATACTTCGCCTGAAACTCGATATCACCGTCAACATTGTCTACTTGTGCATACTCAGCCAACCACTTTTGCTCATCGGCTTGGCGAGTTTCTAAATCTGGCAGTTTGATCTGCTCCAGAATCACATCACGGGCATACCAAGCTTGCGCATCAAACATATTGAAGGTGAAGTATTGATCCTGCATACCTAAATAGATCAGTTGCGGGTTAGGCTGCCAGAACACACCTTTGTATAAATTTTCCGGATACAAACAGTTATGGGTTTGTAGGCGTAGCTCATCAGGCATAAACGGGAAGTGGAATAAATAGCCCGTACACATAATCACTGCATCAAAACGCTGACTGCTGCCATCAATAAAGTGTGCGACATCACCTTCAAAACGGGTAATCACCGGCACTTCTTTAATGCCTTCAGGCCAGTCATAGCCCAACGCATGGCTGCGGTAGCTGATAGTGACCGAATTGGTGCCGTACTTGTAACACTGAGTACCAATATCTTCGGCAGAATAACTACTGCCCACTAAAAGAATATCTTTATCTTTAAACTCTAGCGCATCACGGAAATCATGGGCATGCATGACACGACCAGGAAACTCTTCCAAACCTTCAAAATAAGGCATGTTGGGTGTTGAGAAGTGGCCGGTAGCAACGACAACATAATCAAACTCATTGGTTTCCTGCTCACCGGTTTTATGGTTCATCACCGTGACCGTAAACAGCTTGGTTTCTTCGTCAAAGGTCACCCAACGCACTGGGCACTCAAAGCGAATGTACTGGCGAATATCTTGCTTATTGATCCGTCCCATAATGTAATCCTTGAGGACTTCACGCGGCGGATAAGAGGGGATCGGCTGACCAAAGTGCTCTTCAAAAGAATAGTCAGCAAACTCTAAGCATTCCTTTGGGCCGTTTGACCACAGATAGCGATACATACTGCCGTGGACGGGCTCACCGTTGCGGTCTAAGCCTGTGCGCCATGTGTAATTCCACATGCCGCCAATATCATTTTGTTTCTCGTAACAGACGATTTCTGGCAGGTTTTTAACCCCTGCTAAACGTGCTGCTTCAAACGCACGTAACTGCGCTAAACCACTTGGACCTGCACCTAAAATAGCTATTTTTTTCTTAGTCAAAACATACTCCCTACAGTTAATCTGCAAGTATTGTAACATTTTTTGACAATCGTTGTTTTTATGACCATTTGGCCGCCAATTGAATAATTGGTAATTTTTCGTTCAAGAATTGTTATCAATGCCAAGATACGAGTCGTCTATCGACCTAAACAGCTGTGTTATTCGCGTTTTAACACAGCAAAACAGACTATTTTCACAGCCTGTAATAGCAGCATGATTCCAGCAGCTGCTATGTCAGATCAGCCATAAAAGACCGAAAAGCCTGAAGCACCAACGCAGGTGCCTCTACCTGTGGATAATGCCCGACGCCTGGCAATTCAGTGATCGGCTGTTTACCGACTAGCTCGCGGTAGCGCGTCACCATGTGTGCACCCGAGATAGGGTCTTCAACACCATCGATCAGGCATAAAGGTCGACTTGTTTGCTGCAGCGCACCGACCCAACGGCTACGAAACTGACGTCGCTCGCTCATATAACCAATCAACTTATGAAACACCGCAAGCCCATTATTTGTATTAATCAGTTGCCAGAAACCTTTCAGGTCTTCCTCAGACAAGGGTTGGGCGCAAATTTGAGTTAAGTTACGGCGAAAGCTTTTCTCATTGATCATGCGTGCCAGCAAGAAACCCAACGGACTGATCAGCAGCTTTTGTAACAACACAGGCTTGTGCGTCTCAGGGAATAAACCACCATTAAGCAAGGTCATACTGAGAATATTGGTTTCACCTTCTAAATCACGCGCCAACAACTCTTGCGCCACAGTGTCGCCATAGTCATGCGCCAGCACATGGTAACTGTCGATATGCAGATGCTTTAATAAGGCTTGTTGCAGATCCGCTTGCACAGTAATTCGGTAATCACCTGTGGCCGGCTTGGCACTCAAACCAAAACCCAACATGTCAGCCGCAATCAAGTAATAATCTTGCGCCAACTCTGCCCACAGATGACGCCAATCCCAACTGGCAGTCGGAAAGCCATGAATCAGCAGCAAGGCAGGTTTAGTTGATTCACCAGCACAGCGATAGAAAATGCGCTGGCCATGAAAATCAAAATACTCTCCAGCACTGCGCCACTCCGCAAGGCTCAATGGCGCTGGCAAGACGTTAATCTCAGACATTCGACTCTCCGCTTTATATTTAAGCGTTCTTATTTTTTTCATCTTGCAGCAAGACCGAGATCATCATCGGCTTTGTACTGGGCAGCTCATCATCGCTTAAAGCTGATAAGGCGCACCAAGGCGATCAAGACGACGCAATAATCCAGGCCAAGCCAATTGACCGCCGGCGTTACGAGTCACCGCTTGTCCCGCTTGCTGAATACCGGCCAAAATCGCATCAGGAATCGTAATCAGTTCTTGGCCACTGCTTTGTGCCAGCAATTGAATCTCACAAGCGCGCTGCAGAATATACATATTGAGAAACGCATCAGGGATGCTCGCCGCACAAGTCAGTAAGCCGTGATTACGCAGCATCAAAAACTGCGTGGCACCCATATCAGCCACCAGACGCTGCTTTTCCTCGGGGTTTAAAGCAACGCCTTCGTAATCGTGATAACTCAAACCTGATAATGGAAACAGCGACTGTTGCGACAACGCCAGCAAACCCTGCTGCTGGATCGATACCGCAACGCCTTCTTTGGTGTGCAGGTGCATCACACATTGCGCATCCTCACGGGCTTCATGCACGGCACTATGAATGGTAAAGCCGGCAGGATTGATCTCGTACTCCGACGCCATCACCTTGTTACCCTGCAAATCAACTTTTACTAAACTGGACGCACTGACTTCCTCAAACAGCATGCCGTAAGGATTGATCAGAAAGTGATGCTCAGGCCCCGGCACGCGTGCCGAAATATGGGTAAAAATCAAATCATCCCAGCCGTATTGCGCAACAATGTTGTAGCACGCGGCCAAATTGACTCGCACCTGCCACTCTTCTGCAGACACCTGATCACGGATACTTGTGGTATTCATCGGCCATTCCTCTGTCATTATTTTTGTTAGTTCAGACTAAACGCTCTCCATTTTTACCATACCAGCGCTGGATATGCTTGAGCCTATTGGTTTGGCTAAAGTAGAGCAACTAGCCACAAAGCAAAGCAAAGCATCGCTATTGGCTTGGTGCTTGCAGTGGTCGCAAATAACGCAGATAAAATTGGTTACTAAACAGCTCATTAGGATCATAGGTCAGCTTCAGAGCAGCAAATTCAGCAGCCTGGGGATAGGCCTGCAAAAACTGTTCAACTGATGCGTGCGGGCGATAGGGTAAATAATAACGACCGCCAGCTTTCAGGCTTGCATCAATAAGCTCAGCAGTCATCTGCTGCATACTTTCTTCAGCAGCCTCTGTGCGCGCTTGGCTAAACAGCATCACCACCGCAATCATGTTTTGATCGGCATAACGCAGGAATGTATCACTGTCTTTGCGTACATCACGCAGTGTGACATTCAGTAAATCCAGACCATGCTGCGGTATGATTTGCCCCATCTGCTTTAAAAATTCTGCGAGCTGATCTGCCGGGACAAAGTACTCGTGCAGGATGTCAGTCTGCTCATCTTGACGATTGCTATACAGCGCTACCGGACTATTGAGCAGTTGGTTACGCGACACAATACTGGCACCGATTTTCTCACCAAAAGCGCTTTCTAAGTTCCAGCGCAGTCTTTTTCCGTAATCACTACCAACCGAACTGCGAAATACCGTGCGCTTTAGCGGATCAAGAGATACAGGCTCTAAGGTTGGAAGAGGCTGCGTGATGCCATCAGCATTGCGATAAACCGTCAGAATTGCATCTTCAAGAAAAGATTGTTCTGCCACCCGTAAGCGACCGTAGGCCATTTCCACAGAAGCATCGCCATCCACCACCTTGTGCATCACCTTGGCGAGGTGCGCTGCTGGAATCGAATAACGCTCAACCTGATACCACTGATTGGCAACCGTCCACAACTGCGCTTCTAAGATGATCCCAAACAAGCCGTAACCACCCAGCGCCAACGAGAAAAGTTCAGGATTTTCTTCACGACTGCAGTGCAGAATGCGCCCATCGGCGATCAATAAACGCAAGGATTTGACTGACGAGGCAATCGGTGCACGCTTAGCTTGCCAACCATGCACATTAGCGCTGAGCGAGCCACCCACAGAGAAAGAGCTGTCCGATTGCATAATCGCTACTGAGCGACCGTGTTCGTTAAGGAAAGGGATGACCTCATCCCACAAAGCACCCGCCTGCACCGTCAGCACTCGGCCATCAGCGCTCAACTTCATCGCCTTAAAGGGCAGCATATCAATCACAATGCCATCCGCAGCAATAGTATGGCCACCCATGGAATGCCTAGCACCAGCGATGGATACCGAAAGCTTCTCGCGCTGGGCTCTAGCGAGCAATTCGATCAACTGCTGTTCAGCCGCCTGTGGCGCTGCAGGTATTTGCCACACTTCCTGCACCCGTGCGCTACTCAGGCGACTAGCATCATCAACATGTTCAGTGGCGACAGCTGTAATCGAGTTCTGGTCGTGCACGGCGGTCGCCACTAAATGCAGCGCTGGCACACCCAATGCGATGAAGATGGCAACGACTATAGAAAGCTTCAACAAGCGACTGAAACGCACGATTTTTTTCATGATTTATTCTCAACCGAGCTTTTTCCAGCAGCTTAATACCTTGGTTAATCATTTACAGGACTTATCTTGCAATACCAACGGACTAACTAATTTAGCGCCAAAAAACTCACTATAAACTTACGTATTACATAATCTTTGAGTTCATCTACTTAATACTGACAACGCATGTTCAAACGGCTCACTAGCCCTCTAAAACATGGTGTCGAAAATGCTTGCACCAGATAAATACCGCAACTTTCTAAATGCACAACAAAAAAGCCACAACCCTTTTTAGCGGTTGTGGCTTTTTTACAAGCGTGCGCTTACTTAGGCTGTAAGCTTAGCGGCAATTTTAGCCACATGCGCGCCCTGATGGCGGGCGATCGCTAACTCACGTGGATCAGGTTGGCGTGAGCCATCACCACCGGCAATTGTCGATGCACCGTAAGGTGTACCGCCGCCCACTTGTGAGACATCAAACAACTCTGGCGTGGTGTAACCGACTGGCACAATGATCATGCCGTGGTGTGCCAGCGTGGTCCAGGTTGAGGTGATGGTCATTTCTTGGCCACCACCAGTACCTGTTGAAGTGAATACGCTAGCAACTTTACCGGCCAGCGCGCCTTTCGCCCACAGACCACCGGTTTGGTCGAAGAAGTTGCGCATCTGCCCGCTCATGTTGCCGAAGCGCGTTGGTGTACCAACGATAATGGCATCGTAATCAGCCAACTCTGCTGGTGTCGCCACTTCTGCAGCTTGATCCACTTTACCACCGGCATTTTTAAAAATTTCAGCGCTCATGGTTTCGGGTACACGTTTTACCGTCACCTCAACACCAGCCACGCCGCGTGCGCCTTCAGCGACCGCATTGGCCATGGTTTCGATATGGCCGTACATTGAGTGATAAAGAACCAATACTTTAGTCATTTTTGTTTCCTCTTTTAAGACTTAACTTTGTTGATCTGTTTGCTAATCAAGGCAAATCACTTGCCAAGCATCCCCCGATGGGGAAGTTTCTGTTAAACGTTCAATTTTAAGGTCAGCACAATTCACTGCACATTCATACTGAACATGGATAGCATGTTTTATGCGACATCCACTAGCACGATTTCACTGTCCTGCTGTGCGCTCACTTTGAGTAAAGATTCATCACTGATCGCCACACCATCACCGGCTGCAGCGACAACACCGTTGATCTCGATCTCACCACTGGCTGGCACTAGATACACTTTGCGCCCTGGGGCAATGTGATATTCGGTGCTTTGCCCAGCCTTCAAGGTTGCCGCGACTAAACGAGCATTGGCACGAATCGGTAGCGCATCAGTATCTCCCGGTAAACCACTGGCCAGAGTAATAAAAGAGCCACTGCGCTGCTCCTTTGGAAAAGGCTTAGTCCCCCAACTCGGCGGCAAGCCCTTTTCGTCGGGCATGATCCATATTTGGAAAAGCTGAGTTGCTTCATTTTCTTCATTCATCTCACTGTGAATAATACCGCTGCCAGCGCTCATAACCTGCACATCGCCAGCTTCAGTACGACCACGGTTACCCAAACTGTCTTGGTGAGTAATGGCACCGCTGCGCACATAAGTGATGATTTCCATGTCACGGTGTGGATGCGGTGGAAAGCCAGAGCGAGCGGCGATGCTGTCATCGTTCCAGACGCGCAGTTGACCCCAACTCATACGTTTTGGATTGTAATAATCGGCGAAAGAAAAATGGTGGCGAGTATCCAGCCAGCCATGTTGAGCGCCGCCAAGCTCGTTGTAAGGTCGTAGTTCAATCATGGTAAAACCTCCTGCTGATATTTAATTCTTATCAGCCAAACATGCTGGTTATGGAATCAATACAATCTTTTCTGCCGCGCCAGCGCTAACCTGTTGATAGGCAGCAACGGCTTGCGACAGGGGTAATTCGACAAATCCGCTGGGCGCTGGCAGTCCAGCATCAAATGCTTCGCCGATACGCTTAAGCATTTGCGCACATTCTTCGAGGCTGTAGAGCAGCGAATTAATCCCCACAATTGAGCCGCCACGGCGATACAGATTCAAGGACGACAAACTGATCACGCCATCCTTTGGTGCGGCAATAATCGCCACACGACCAAAGGTATCGACTGTATTGACTGCTGCTGCAAGCCAGAAGCCTGTGGTTTCAAAAATCACTTCAGGCGCTTGTTGCTTGAAGTGCTGACGTGCTTGCTCTGGCAGTTGCCCTTCTTGGCTTAACTGAAAAGCCTTAATACCTTGCGCTTGCAGGCTTTGCACAACATCCGCACGACGTGCCGCCATGACCACGTCGGCACCGCGCGCCTCGGCTAAAACCTGTGCCGCTTTAGCCACTGCTCCAGCACCGATAATCAGCAAACGCGTTCCCGCTTTAACGTGGCTGCGCTCAAGGGCATCCCAAGCGGTGATAAAAGGCACGCCGCAGGTTGCCGCTTGAGCAAAGGTTAACGACTTGGGTAGCGGGGTGACTGCGTTGACTGGCACCGCGACATACTGCGCATGGCAACCATCACGATAAAAACCAAAACCCTGACCGCTACCGCCCCATACGGCTTGACCCAGCAACTGTTCAGGCCCTTCAACAATCACGCCAGCAAAGTCCCGGCCGGGTATACGTGGCGTGGTGGTGTAAGGAAACAAGCCCAGCACATTCTTAATATCGCTGGGATTGACGCCGGTGGCACGCACCTCAACCAATACCTCGCCCGCAGCTGGCACGGGCTTTGCCAAGCCATGCAATTGCAATGTATCTAAAGAGCCAGTTGCAGAAAACTGTAGCGCTTGCATAAGAGACCTCCATCACTGGGTTGTGAGCGATACCGAACTGAGCAGCGAGTCAATAGCCGCTCAGCCGGCTTGGTTGTGTAGCACACAATCACTTACGACCATGTGGCCGAGCAAAATCTAACACTGGACCCGCTGGCACCACACCGGTTGGGTTAATGGTGTCGTGACTGCGGTAATAGTGCTCTTTGATATGTTGCATATTCACCGTCTCAGCCACGCCAGGCCACTGGTACAGCTCGCGCATATAACCGGCCACATGCGGATAATCTTCAATCTGCTTGAGGTTGCACTTAAAGTGACCGTGATACACCGCATCAAAACGAATCAGTGTGGTAAACAAACGCCAGTCTGCTTCGGTGATCTGGTCGCCTACTAAATAGCGCTGTTTGGAGAAGCGGTGCTCAAGTTCATCCAGTGCTTCAAACAAGGGGAACACTGCCAGCTCGTAAGCTTTTTGACTGGTCGCGAAACCGGCTTTGTAAACACCATTATTGATGGTGTCATAGACATGCTCGTTGACACGATCAATCTCAGTACGTAACGCCTCGGGGTAATAATCGCCAGGCTTCGCGCCAATCTCGTCAAAAGCCGAGTTGAACATACGAATAATCTCAGACGACTCGTTGCTCACCATCACATTTTGTTGTTTATCCCAAAGCACTGGAATGGTCACCCGACCGCTGTATTTTGGATCAGCAGCGGTATAAATCTGATGCATGTAATCTGCTTGGAAGAGGGGATCTGCAACCACCCCTGCGCCTTCAGCAAAGGTCCAGCCCTGCTCACCCATCAACGGATTGACCACTGACACTGAAATCATCGACTCAAGCCCTTTGAGCTTGCGAAAAATCAGTGTGCGGTGCGCCCAAGGACAGGCTAAAGAAACATATAAGTGATAGCGTCCGGCTTCAGCTTTAAAGCCTGCTACGCCGCTTGGTCCAGCGCTGCCATCAGCGGTGACCCAGTTACGAAATTGTGATTCACTGCGCTCGAATTTACCGCCAGTGGAGTCAGTGTCATACCATTGGTCATGCCATTGACCGTCTACTAATAAGCCCATGTTAGAGCCTCCATTTGTCTGTGAGAATCCTGCACGAAGGAAGACCATCTTCCTGCGTGCTTATGTTATGTAGGTTGGCGATAGACGCCGAAACTTAGAATGAATCAGCGCGGCCGTTGCCTAAGCGTGCACTGAGCATACGGTCCAGCGAAAGCTTACCGCCGCCGTTTAAGACTAAAGCACCGGTGATGGCCAGTAACGCCAGGCCAAATTCATAGCCGTTGTTACTCAAAAACAATCCGTTAGGCAGGTGCACTGTGATGACTGCAACCAGCATGGTCATTGCCAGCACAAATGCTGCAGGTCGCGTCAGCAGTCCAAGCAGCAGGGCGATACCACCAAAGAACTCTGCACTGCCGGCGGCCAACGCCATTAAGTAACCCGGCTCCAAACCAATCGAAGCCATCCACTGCGCTGTTCCTTCCAAACCGCCGCCGCCAAAACTACCGAATAACTTCTGCGCGCCATGCGCCGCAAAAATCACCCCAGCACTAAGGCGCATGAGCAAGCTGCTCAAGCTGTTGTCAGTTGTCAGTTGTCAGTACACGCTGAATTAAAGCTTTGCTCATGATGTTCTCTCCAAGTAGAATCAGTTATGTTGTTTGATGTAACCACTATAGTACAAAGACTAAGAAGATAATAACGGAACGTTTTGACCTTTATGATCAGGAAAACTGAACTATGACGTTGCTTATCACTTTAGATGCCTTGCAAACCCTTGACGCCATTGAGCGCCGCCAGAGCTTTGCGGCTGCAGCAGAAGAGTTGCACCGCGTGCCATCCGCCGTTTCTTACACTATTAATAAACTCGAAGAAGATCTTGGCGTGGAACTCTTTGATCGCAGCCGTCGTAAAGCCGAGCTGACCGCCATTGGACGTTTGGTCCTCGAACAAGGTCGGCATATTCTCAAGGCCTCGCAAGAGCTGGCGGCGCAGGCCCGTCAAGCCGCGGACGGCTGGGAAGTGGTGCTACGAATTTGCATTGAGAGCGTACTGAGCAGCGATGCTATTTATGCGCTGATTGAAGACTTTCAGCGCATTCAACCGAAGACGGAAATACGCCTCAGTGAAGAAGTACTGAGTGGTAGTTGGGATGCGCTTAGCGATGATCGTTGCGATCTAGTGATTGGCGCAGAAGGCGCTGCGCCTGCTCCAGGTTTTGTCCTGCATTCGCTCGGCCAAGTAGCATTTGATTTTGCAGTTGCCGCAGGACATCCATTAACCCAACTACCCACGCCGATAGCAACCAGCGCTATCTTAGACTACCCCACAGTGGTGGTTGCCGACAGTTCGCAACGTTTACCGACGCGCTCAGCGGGGCTTCTGGATGGCCGCAGCCGTATTTACGTGCCGAGCATCGAACATAAAATAGCCGCGCAATGCAAAGGACTTGGCGTGGGCTATTTGCCGCGCCACCGCATTACCCAGCACGTTGCAGAGGGTCAATTAATAGTTTTGCCCTTGGACGCCACACGAGCGCCGGTCGACATATCCGTCGCTTGGCTACGCAGTAATAGCGGTAAAGGCTTGAAGTGGTTTGTCGAGCGACTGAAACAGATGCGCTTTGATCCTGAACAAGGTGAACTAGTGCTGAAAGAGTAAAAGCTGTTCTTCGAATAAAACCAAGTCACCCATCAACTCGATACGCGACATACTGGCAATCAGTTCAGCAGTCTAGCTCGGCAGTAAAAAGCAGCAATCAAAAAACCGCTAGAGCTTTGCTGTTGAATATCTTGGCGCGCTGACGGTTATGATATTTTTAGATTACGTTGCCAGTCCAAGCTGACTGCGTTTTAAATGCATAGTATACCAAGGCTCTGGAGTCGCGGATGATCTCAATAACTTGTCACACCTTAGTGCTGGGCGGCATCCGCTCCGGCAAAACTGGCTTCGCCGAAGCACAAGCGTTAGCGCAGAAACAACCGGTAGTGTACGTAGCAACAGCGACTGCAGGCGATGCTGAAATGGCCAACAGAATCAGTCGCCACCAAGCCATTCGCCCAGCTAGCTGGGGACTGGTGGAAGAGCCGCTAAATTTAGCTCAGGTATTAAGCGAGCATGGGCAACAGAGTCCAGCACCCTGTCTGTTAATTGATTGCATGAGTTTGTGGATCAGCAACTTATTGCATGCCGGTATTGAACATTTGCAAGCACAAAAAGAGGCTTTTCTTGAGCAGGTTGAAGGCTATCCAGGTTCTTTGATTATTGTCAGTAACGAAACAGGGCTCGGCACCATCGGCATGGATCCGTTGACTCGTCAATTTTGCGATGAGTTGGGCTGGCTTAATCAAGCACTGGCGCAGCGCTGCCACAAGGTTGTCATGGTACTGGCGGGTTTACCGCTGACTCTGAAAGACTCGATTGCTTGACTGCGTTCGTAATGTAGATACTCTGTTTAAGCACAAGCTTTTTTATGCTCTTCGCTGAATAATTTTGATGAATCAAAGGGCGTGTTTAATTTTAAGCACGCCCAGATTCCTGTCAGCATTTTACGCATCACTGCGCACAGTGCTTGCATCTTTTTCTTGCCACGTTGAATCAGCGACTGATAAAAAGCGCGCACATTAGCGTCGTGAGTCGCTGCAGACAAAGCTGGCATAAACAGCGCTGTGCGCAAATAAGAGTTACCTGCTTTGCTTAAGCGACCAGGTTTGTTAATGCTTGTTCCTGATTGCGTTAAGCGCACATCAAGGCCAGCAAAGCGGCTGACCTG